>DASWAH010000033.1:0-11658 GCA_036391235.1 Streptosporangiaceae bacterium | reverse complement strand
CCCGCCCGCGCGGCCGCGCCCGCCTGCATCGGCCAAACACGGCGGAGCCAGCCGACGTCGGCCCACACCGGCCCCGTCGGCCGCAGCCACCCCGCCGCCGCCGCACCAGGCGGCACATTCGCCTCGCAGGACGGACGCTGGGCTGGACAGCGTAACGGCCGCCAGGAAGGCTCCTGGCGGCCGTTACGGCGTTGCTGGGCGTCCCGCGTTCCCTAGTGCTGGTCGCCGTCCTGGGCCTCGGGGGAGCCGATGGAGGCGGGCGCGCGCTCGCCCTCGGCGGCCTGCTGGCCGTTGCCGTGCCCGTCGGACCCGTGACCGTTGCCGTGCCCATTGGACCCGTGGCCGTTGGCGCCGTGCCCGTTCATCGGCACGCTCTCGGTCACGACCTTGTTGAGCCGTGCCTTGACCCGGCCGAGGCCGCCGCGCATACCGGGCGGGGGCACGTCGTCGTCGCCCGTCCCGGCGCTGCCTGCGGGCAGTGCCGCCATCTCCCGCTCGGGGATCGCCAGCTTGGCCAGCGCCTCCTCGTCGAGAGGCCTGGTTACCTCCACGAACTCACCGCTGGGCAGCTGCCTGATGATGCCGGTCTCGACACCGTGCTCGAGCAGGTGCAAGTCCTTGCGCTGCAGGCCCAGGCAGATCCGCTTGGTGATGATGTACGTGAGGATCGGCACGGCGAAGATGGCGACCCTGGCGATCTCGGTGATCGTGTACAGCGACACGTCGAAGTGCTGGGCCAGCAGGTCGTTCGCGCCTTCCAGCCAGAGCACGCCGTAGAAGGACACTGCCGCCATGCCGATCGCGGTCCTGGTCGGCGCGTTGCGGGGCCGGTCGTTGACGTGGTGCTCGCTCTTGTCGCCGGTGACCCACTGCTCGATGAACGGCCAGAGGGCGGCCCCGGTCATGATGAGGCCGAGCGGCACCAGGGCCGGTATGAACACGTTGAACGCGAACGTATGCCCGAACACCACCCATTGCCAGGCGGGCATGATACGCAGCGAGCCTTCGAGGAAGCCCATGTAGAAGTCCGGCTGCGAGCCGGCCGAGATGGCCAGCGGGTTGTACGGGCCGTAGATCCAGATCGGGTTGATCTGGGCGAGCGCGCCCGCCAGGGCCAGGGCGGCGAACGTGAAGAAGAAGAACGCGCCGGTCTTGGCCATGAAGTACGGGTACATGGGCGCGCCGACGACGTTCTTGTTGGTGCGGCCCTTGCCTGGCATCTGGGTGTGCTTCTGGTGGAACATGATGAACAAGTGCGCGCCGATCAGGGCCATGAACAGCCCGGGGATCAGCAGCACGTGCAGGATGTACATCCGCGGGATGATCGCGTGGCCCGGATACTGCCCGCCGAACAGGAAGAACGACAGGTAGGTGCCGACGATCGGGATCGACTGCGCGACGCCCTGGGTGATCCGCAGCCCGGCCCCGGACAGCAGGTCGTCCGGCAGCGAGTAGCCGAACAGGCCCTCGAGCAGGCTCAGCGTGAACAGCACGATGCCGATCAGCCAGTTGATCTCGCGCGGCTTGCGGTAGGCGCCGGTGAAGAAGATCCGCAGCATGTGGGCGAGGATCGCGGCCACGAACAGGTCGGCCGCCCAGTGGTGGATCTGCCTGATCAGCAGGCCGCCGCGGATGTCGAAGCTGATCCGCAGGGTCGAGGCATAGGCCTCGCTCATGTGAACGCCGTCCAGCTTCAGGTACGAGCCGTGGTAGACGATGTCGCCCATGCTCGGCTTGAAGAACAGCGCCAGGAAGGTGCCGGTCAGCAGCAGGATGATGAACGAGTAGAGCGCGATCTCGCCGAGCAGGAACGTCCAGTGGTCGGGGAAGATCTTGCGGAAGAACGTCCGGAAGCCCTTCGCTCCGCGGAACCTGTCGTCGAGCCAGCTCCCCGTGCCCGACAGCGCCTTATCGATGCTCATGAAGACGGCCCCCGCTCCCAGAAACTCGGGCCCACCGGTTCGGTGAAGTCGTGCCTTGCCACCAGGTAACCCTGGGCGTCCACCGTCATCGGGAGCTGAGGCAGCGGCCGGGTGGCCGGACCGAAGAGCACCTGAGCGCCGCGGGTGGCGTCGAACGTCGACTGGTGACAAGGGCAGAGTATGTGGTGCGTCGTCTGTTCGTACAGGGCCGCCGGGCAGCCCACGTGCGTACAGATTTTCGAATAAGCCACGATATTGTCCACGGTCCAGTTCTGTACAACCTTGCCGGCGACCGGGTGATTCCGGCTGGTGTACTCGACCTGTCCTGGCGCGAACTTGATGATGATGACGGCGGCCTTGGCCAGGGCGTTGAAGTCGTTCTCGAAACCCGCGGGCACCACGGTGATCATTCCGCCCGGCGAGCTGAAGTCGCCCGGCGTGATCGGGGTGTTGGCGCCGTAGTTGAGCAGCCGCATGCCCGGCCGCCAGACCGTGTGATCCAGGCTCTTGCGCGGCAGCGGGCCCAGGTCCCGCAGCAGCAGGAGCGGCGCCACCGCGACCGGGACGGTCGCGGCGATCAGCGACCGGCGCAGGATCGGGCGCTTGGTGAACTGGCTGGTCTCGGCGCCCTCGGCGAAGGTTTCGGCGAAGGCCTCCCGGTCCTCGGGGCTGGATCGCAGCGGCTTGCGCGCCTCGGTCAGCTCCACCTCCGGCATCAGGCGCCTGACCCAGATCACGGCGCCGATGCCCAGGAAGAGGAACGCCAGGCCCATGGTCAGTCCGAGCGCCAGGTTGGAATGCTGGACGAGCTGGACCTGATGCACCTGGAAGATGACATAGGCGGCGATAAAGCCGAGCCCGGCCAGGGTGGCCAGCCCGAAGCAGGCCGCGACCAGTTTCTCGGCCCGTTTGGCGGCGGCCAGGTCGGGCGGATCGGCCGGCAGTTCCCGCGGGCGCTCGGCCGGCGGCCCGCCGGGGGAGCCCGCGGACGGCGAGGCCAGCATGGTCTTGGACTCGGCGGGCGACGGAGTGCCGATCACGCGGCGCCGGCCCTGGCGCTCCTGCTCGGCGGCGCCTTCGGTGCCGTCGTCTTCCAGGCCGGAGAACAGGTCGCCGTGCGGGTCGTTGTCGCCACGGCCGGCGGTCGAGTCAGTCATGAGCCTTCCCGTGCTTAGCGGTGATCCACAGCGCCGCGAGCACCATGAACAGGAGCAGGCCGAGGAACGCGATCAGCCCCTCGGTGACCGGGCCGACCCGGCCCAGGCTGAAACCGCCCGGGTTCGGCTGGGACCTGGCCTGCGTGACGTACGCGATGATGTCGCGCTTCTGCTGCGGCGTGATCGTCTTGTTGTTGAAGACCGGCATCGCCTCCGGGCCGGTGAGCATGGCCTCGAAGATCTGGGTCGGGGTGGACTTGGTTAGCGGCGGCGCGTACTTGCCGTAGGTCAGCGCGCCGCCGGCCCCGACAAAGTTGTGGCACTGGGCGCAGTCGGCCACGAACAGCTGCTGGCCGAGGGAGAATTTCCCGGCGGCCGGGTTGACGTCCGCCGCCGACGGGATCATCGGGCCGCCGCCGAGCGACTCGATGTACGCGGCCAGCGCCCGGATCTGCTGCGGGTGCAGCTGGACCGGCTTGCGCGGCTGCTCGGCGACCGGTTCCTTGGACGGCATCCGGCCGGTGCTGACCTGGAAGTGCACGGCCGCCGCGCCGACGCCGATGAGGCTGGGCGCGACCCCGGGCTGGCCCTGGGCGTAAATACCGTGGCAGGTCGCGCACTCCTGGTTGTAGATGTTCTTGCCCTCGGCGACCTGGGCCGAGCCGGACACCGAGTGCGCGGCCGCGGAGGCGTTGCCGCCGGTGATGGCGGCATAGCTCAGGCCGGCTAGCAGCAGGCCGAGCAGCAGGACGAGGTATCCAGCGGCTGGATGCCGTCGCCGGGCAGAGGTCGGACTCACGGCTATCCCTTATTTTCCGGTCAGGGGGAGCAGGTAAATGGTGGTGAACAGGCCGATCCAGACCACGTCGACGAAGTGCCAGTAGTACGAGACCACGATCGCGCTGGTCTGCTGTTCATGGGTGAACCGCTTGGCCGCGTAGGTGCGCCCGAGCAGGAACAAGAACGCGACCAGCCCGCCGCTGACGTGCAGCCCGTGGAACCCCGTGGTCAGGAAGAACACCGACCCGTAGTTGCTCGAGGACAGGGTCATGTGCTGCTTGAAGATCAGGTCCAGGTACTCGTATCCCTGGCCGAGGACGAAGTACAGGCCCATCAGGAACGACAGCACATACCACTCGCGCAGGCCCCAGCGCCGGAAGTTGAACACGGAGCCTTGCCGGCCGATCTGCCCGCGCTCGACCGCGAAGACGCCCATCTGGCAGGTCACGCTGGACAGGATCAGCACGATGGTGTTCGTGGTCGCGAGCGGGTAATCGAGGGTCGCCTGAGGCCAGCGCTGGCCCAGGCCCGTGTCCACCGACTTGACCGTGAAGTACATCGCGAACAGAGCCGCGAAGAACATCAGCTCGGAGGACAGCCACACGATCGTCCCGACGCTGACCAGGTTCGGCCGGCTCGCGGGGGTACGCGGCATCACTGCCGCGTCTGATGCACTCGTCACGGCCCCATTATTACGACACTCGGTAGGGGAAAGCGTCACGACCCCCTAATCGAGACCTGCGGGTGGCCGGCCGCGGTCCGGGCCGCGCGCCCCGAGGGCCGGGAACTCGGTAGCATCCAGCTATGAAAGTTGTCGTGTACAGCCATGATGCGGACACCAGGGCGCGCATCCGGTTGGCGATCGGCCGGCGTCCTGCTCCCGACGTGCCCGAGGCCGAAATCGTCGAGGTGGCCACGCATGCTGCGCTGATCCGCCTGCTCGACGCGGGCGGAGCCGACGTCATGGTGCTCGACGGCGAGGCCCAGCCGGCCGGGGGCATGGGCGTCTGCCGGCAAGCCAAGGACGAGATCTTCGACTGCCCGCCGGTGCTGCTGGTCGTCGGCCGGGCCGACGACGGCTGGCTCGCGACCTGGTCAAGGGCGGACGCCGTGACCAGCCACCCGATTGACCCATCGGCGCTGGCAGGCGCCCTGGCCGGGCTGATGCGCGAGCGCGCGGCGGGCCAGCCGGGTAACACGCCCGCTCCGGCCTGACCGATACCCCGAGGAAGCGGCATATGGAAGCGCACTCCTGGCCCGCCCTGCTTGGCCAGCTGATCAGGGGCGAGTCCCTGCCGGCCGACGCCACCGCGTGGGCGATGACCGAGATCATGTCCGGTGCCGCCACCCCGGCCCAGATCGCCGGGTTCGGCGTCGCGCTGCGGATGAAGGGCGAGACGCCCGCCGAGGTCGACGGGCTGGCCGGCGCGATGCTGCGGCTGGCCGCGCCGCTGAGCATTCCCGGCCGTCTGACCGACCTGGTCGGCACCGGCGGTGACCGGGCCCGGACGGTCAACATCTCCACGATGGGGGCGATCGTGGCCGCGGCGGCGGGGGCCAGGGTGGTCAAGCACGGCAACCGCGCAGCCTCCTCGGCCTGCGGAGCCGCTGACGTGCTCGAGGCGCTGGGAGTCGTGATCGACCTTCCGCCGGCCGCCACCGAGAAACTGGCGCAGGAGACCGGCATGGTGTTCCTGTTCGCGCCGCTCTATCACCCGGCGCTGCGGCACACCGCGGTCCCGCGCCGCGAGCTCGGCGTGCCGACGGTGTTCAACTTCCTCGGCCCGGTCGCGAATCCGGCCAGACCGCAGGCCCAGGCGGTCGGCGTGGCCGACCCCCGGATGGGCCCGGTACTGGCCGGGGTGCTGGCGGGGCGGGGCAGCTCGGCGCTGGTGTTCCACGGCGACGACGGGCTGGACGAGCTGACCACGACCGGGCCCTCCACGGTCTGGCTGGTCAGGGACGGCGCGGTGACGCAGGCCAGGTTCGATCCGGCCGACCTCGGCGTCCCCCGGTGCCGGCCCGACGACCTGCGCGGCGGCAACCCCGCTGAGAACGCGGCCGTCGTCCGCGCCGTGCTAGCCGGGCAGACCGGCCCGGTGCGGGAGACGGTGCTGGTCAACGCGGCGGCCGCGCTGGTCGCGGAGGCGGGCGCGCCGGCTCCCGACGGGCTGGCAGGCGCGCTGGCCGATGGCTACAGCCGGGCCGCCGGGGCGGTCGATTCCGGCGCCGCGGCCGGGTTGCTGGACCGCTGGGTCACAGCCAGCCAGCGGATGGCCGGCTAGCACAGCCAGCCAGCGGATGGCCGGCTAGCTTTCCTGCGCTCAGGCGGGCTCGGGGTACCCGATCGAGAACGCCGCATCGAGGTCGTGCCGCGAGTAGGCGCGGAACGCGATGTGCGTCTCGGTATGGGTCACGCCCGGCACCTTGTTCACCGTGCCCGGGATCACATCGGCCAGTTCCTCGTGGTCGCGGACCCGGACCATGGCCACCATGTCGAACTCGCCGGTTACCGAGTACACCTCGCTGACCTGCGGTATCTGGGCGATCGACTCGGCCGTCTCCGGGATGCGGGCGACGTCGGCCTTGATCAGGACAATCGCGGTGACCATGGCCGCCTCCCTGGCGCTGCTAGTCCGCTGTGCTGCTGGGGCGCCATCGTAGCGGCCAGGCGGCTGGTCCGGCCGGGCAGGCGGGACCGGAGCGGCCGGCGGCACGTACCTGGGCGGCCCGGACGGCGGGCGCGGGCCTGCGGCGACCAGCCCGAGCAGGCCGGCCAGCACTGCCGCGGTGGCCCGGGCGTCGGCCAGGGCCCGGTGGCAGGGCCCGCTGCTGGTCGCGAAGTGACTGGACAGCGTGGCCAGCTTGTGGTCGCCGACCTCGCCGGGCCCGAGCAGCATCCTGGACAGCACGGCGGTGTCGATCACCGGGCCGCCCGGCCAGTCGATCCCGCACCGCTGGCAGGCCTCGGTGAGGAACCCCACGTCGAACGGGGCGTTGTGGGCGACCAGCACGCCGCAGGCCGCGAAGGCGAGGAACTCGGGCAGCACGGCGCCGATCGGCGGCGCCTGGCTGACCATCTCGTCGGTAATCCCGGTCAGCGAGGTAATCGCGGGCGGTATTGGCAGGCCCGGGTTGACCAGCGCCGAGAATTCCGCGGCAGGCTGTCCCTGGGTCAGCCGGATCGCCCCGATCTCGGTGATGGCCGCCTCGTCTGCCAGCCAGCCGGTCGTCTCGACGTCGACCACGATCAGGTCGGCGGGCGGCAGGAACGGCGCGGCCGGAAGCAGGCCGGGCAGCAGCCGCCAGCGATGCTGGCCGTCGTCGGAGTGTTCTCCCGCCGCGGTCAGGGCTGACCCGGGCTGGGCTGACCCGGGCTGGGGGAGAGGACAGGGCAGCGCAGGCCCGGCCGGGCCGGGCAGCACCTGTGTCCTCATAGGCCCACGCTAAGGCGGGGTACTGACACCGGAGCGTGGATGTGTCCGCGCCACGCCGGGCGGCGCCGCACCGCCCGCGGCAGCGGCCAGGACGGGAGTTCTGGAGTGAAAGGCCGGAGCAAAAGTGACGCGAGAGTGCGCGAAGTGGTTGAATGCACTACCTCCGCTTACTACTCTGGCTGACCAAGCCGATCGCTTGGCAGCCGCTTACTAAGCGGCGGCGAGAGGCAGCTACCGAGTTCTTGGCTGGCTATCAGGCCAGTAAGCGAACCGGGACCCCCGGAACCTCGGATCCCCGTGAACGTGAAGGAGCGTGCTTCGCGCGTGCGTGCGCCGCTGTCCGTTCGCAAATCTGCGACTTCTCCCGTCCGTCCGGCCACCCCCCGCTGGCGCCGGGGCTGGCTGCTCGGCCTCAGCTTCGCGACCGTCGTGGCGGTCGCGGGGATCGGCGGCTCCGCCGTCGCCCTTCCGCAGCCGACCGTGACCCAGGTCAAGGCCAGGCTGGCCGCCCTGAATGCTAAGTCGGCGCGGCTCGGCCAGCAGTACGACCAGGTCCTGCAGCAGCTGTCGGCGGCCAACCAGCGCCTGAAGGTGCTCAACAAGGAGACCGCGCGGTACCGCGTCACCTTCGACCGGATGCGGGCCCAGATCGGGCGGCTCGCGGCGGTCGCCTACGAGGAGGGCGGGGCCAACTCGCCAGTCGCCCTGCTGACTTCCGAGTCGCCGCAGCAGGTCCTTGACCAGTCCTCGATCCTGACCGAACTGTCGGTCGCCAACGCCTCGCAGATCAGCCAGTACCGTTCGGCTAGCCGCCAGCTGCTGAACGCCCAGGCCGCGGCGGCCAGGGCCAGGGCGTCCGTCCTGCCGCTGAAGCGCTCGCTGGCTAAGCGGATCGCCGTGCTGAAGAAGCTCGAAGCCCAGCAGTCAGCCCTCCTGGCCCAGCTGACTCCGGCCCAGCAGACCGGGACGGGACCGGGCGGAGGCGGCGGTAGCAATGGCGGCGGCGGACCGCCCGGACCGGCCGGATCGGCCGCGGGCAAGGCCGTGGCCTTCGCCGAAGCCCAGATCGGCTGCCCGTATGTCTACGGGGCGACCGGGCCGTGCAATTCGGGCTTCGACTGCTCGGGCCTGATGATGGCCTCGTGGGGGTACGCGGGTGTATCCATCCCGCGGGTCAGCTACGACCAGATGGGCTCGCTGCCGGCGGTACCGCTGCACAACTCGGCGGGCAATTTCACCACCGCCTACCTGGAGCCGGGGGACATCCTGGGCTTCGCCGGGAACTCCCATGTCGGGATGTACGTCGGCGGCGGCATGCTGGTCGACGCGCCGGTGCCCGGGCAGAACGTGGAAAAGGTCGCGCTCTCCGGCTGGTACCTGTCCAACCTCGACGGTGCGGTCCGGCCGTAAATTGACGCGGGCCCGGCGGGCCGGGGTACCACTTGACGACCATGAGCGACGAACCTGAGATCCTGTTCTCGGCGAGCGCCGAAGGCCGTCCGGTCGCCGAAGCGGAGATCGCCGACGTCGATGGCGCGCGGGCGCTCGCCGAGGCCGCCCGGGCGGCCGGGGCACATCTCGCCTGGGCCCATAGCCCGGCCGACCTGACATCGGCCGGGTTCCAGCCGCGGCCCGGGTATCGCCGCCTGGTCGGCCAGGCCGGACGCGACCGTGTGCACCTGGGCGGAGACGGCCTGGCCGAGGGACACGTCGGCCCGCTGGCCGCTGACGAGGACTCGGCCGCGCTCTGGGCCCGCGCATTCGAAGGCCAGTGGGGACACAAGACGCCCCAGGAATGGCCGTTCGACCTGCCGGCGGGCACGGTCACCCTGTGCCTGCGGCGCGCGGGCGAGATCGTCGGCGTCTGCCGGGTCGAACCGGAAACCGGTGCGATCGATGCGCCCGGCCTGGTCCCCGGCTGCCGGGAAGCCGGCCCGTACCGGCTACTGCTGACCGCCGCCCTGGCCGAGGTGACCGGGCCAGTCGCGACCGTCGAGTCCTGGGGCGAGCCGCCCGAGCTGACCGCGGTGGCCGAAAGCTTGGGCCTGACGACCGCGGCCTACGAGCCGGGCTGGGAACTGGATCTGCATACCTGACGGGGATCGGTAAAGTTAGCCTTCGAGATGCCGAAGGTCCTGATCGTCACCAACGACTTCCCGCCCCGCCGCGGCGGGATCCAGTCTTTCGTGCACGCGCTGGCCAGCCGGCTCCCGGACGGCCAGGTCGTCGTCTACGCCCCGGCCTGGGACGGAGCGGCCGAGTTCGACACCCGGCAGCCGTTCCCGGTGATCAGGCATCCGACCTCGCTGATGCTGCCGGTTCCCTCAGTCGTCAGGCGGGCCACCGCGATCCTGCGCGAGCATGGCTGCGACACCGTGCTGTTCGGCGCGGCCGCGCCACTCGGGCTGATCGCACCGGCGCTGCGCCGGGCTGGTGCCCGCCGGATCGTGGGGCTGACGCATGGGCACGAGGCGGGCTGGGCGTCGCTGCCGGGCGCGCGAACTCTGCTGCGCCGGATCGGCGAGCACACCGACGTGCTGACCTATCTGGGCGAGTACTTCAGGGTGCGGCTGGCCCGGGCCCTGACCCCGGAGGCGGCGGCCAGGATGGTCAGGCTGGCTCCCGGGGTGGACAATACAGTGTTCCGGCCGGGCGCGGGCGGAACGGCGATCAGGCAGCGGCTCGGCATCGGCGGCCACGTTCCGATCGTGCTGTGCGTGTCCCGCATGGTGCCGCGCAAGGGCCAGGACACACTGATCGCGGCCTGGCCGCAGGTACTGGCCGGCCTGTCAGCCCGGGGAACCGGGTCGTCGCCGGTACTGGTACTGGCCGGAGACGGCCCCTACGCCGGGCGCCTCCGTAAGCTGGCCAGCCAGCATCAGGTGACCGGCTCGGTCATCTTCACCGGCCCGGTGCCGTGGGAGGACCTGCCCGCCTACTACGACGCGGCCACGATCTTCGCGATGCCGTGCCGGACCAGGCGGGGCGGCCTGGACGTCGAAGGGCTTGGCATCGTGTACCTGGAGGCGTCCGCGACTGGCCTGCCCGTGATCGGTGGCGACTCCGGCGGAGCGCCCGACGCGATCCTGCCCGGGGAGACCGGCTACGTGGTCGGTGGCCGTGACGTCTCCGCGCTGGCCGCCCGCCTGACCGAGTTGCTCAGCGATCCCGGTGCGGCCGCGGCGATGGGGGAGAAGGGCATCGCCTGGGTGGACCGGGAGTGGCGCTGGGACCTGGTCGCGGCGCGGCTGGCCGAAATCCTGGCCGGCTGACGGTCCCTACCGGCCCGCATACAGCGCCTCGATCTCGTCGGCGTAGTCCGTGGCGACCACGCTCCGCTTGACCTTCAGCGACGGGGTTAGGTGCCCGCTGTCCTCGGTGAAGTCGGCCGACAGGATGCGGAACTTGCGTATCGACTCGGCCCTGGACACTGCCTTGTTGGCATCATCGACCGCGGCCTGGAGTTCGGAATTAAGCTCGGGATCGCCCGCCAGGTCCTGGGCCGTGGCCTCGGCCGGCTTGCCGTGCTGGCGCTTCCAGAAGTCCAGCGCCTCGGGATCCAGCGTGATCAGGCAGCCGATGAACGGCCGGTTGTCTCCGACCACCATGCACTGGCTGATCAGCGGGTGCGCCCTGAGCCTGTCCTCGAGCACCGCGGGGGCGACGTTCTTGCCCCCGGCCGTCACGATCAGCTCCTTCTTCCGGCCGGTGACCGACAGGAAGCCCTCGTCGTCCAGGGCGCCGATGTCCCCGGTGTGCAGCCAGCCGCCGGAATCCAGGGTCTCGGCGGTCGCCTTCTCGTTGCGCCAGTACCCGCGGAAGACGACCGGCCCGGAGATCAGGATCTCGCCGTCATCGGCGATCCGGATCGCGGTGCCGGGGATGGGCAGGCCGACGGTGCCGATCTTGTTGCGGCCTGGCCGGTTCACCACCGCGGCGGCCGAGGTCTCGGTCAGGCCGTAGCCCTCCAGGACGGTAATCCCGGCGCCACGGAAGAAGTGCCCGAGCCGCTCGCCGAGCGGCGCCCCGCCGGACACGGCGTAGTGCACCCGGCCGCCGACGGCCGCCCTGAGCTTGGCGTAGACGAGCCGGTCGAACAGGGCATGCCGGACCTTGAGCGCGGATGCCGCCCCGTCGGACGCCGCCGACTGGGCCCGGCTCCAGGCGATCGCCGTATCGGCCGCGGCAGCGAAGATCCGGCTCTTCAGCCGGCTCGCCGAGGCTTGCTGCTGGGCCGAGTTGAACACCTTCTCGAACACCCGCGGGACCGCCAGCAAGAAGATCGGCTTGGTCTCTGGCAGGCCCTGGGCCAGCGTCGAGGAGTCCGGCCAGTGCCCGAGTACCGCTCCGCCTTCCACACAG
>DASWAH010000032.1:0-27714 GCA_036391235.1 Streptosporangiaceae bacterium | reverse complement strand
CCGGGGAACGGCTGCCGCCAGACGATCTCGGCCGGCAGCCCGAGCTCGGTGCCGAGCGCCCTGACCTCGTCCTTGAACAGGGTCCTGAGCGGCTCGATCAGGGTGAACCCGAGGTCGGTGGGCAGGCCGCCGACGTTGTGGTGGGACTTGATGTTGGCGGCGCCGGTGCCGCCGCCGGACTCGACCACGTCCGGGTACAGCGTCCCCTGGACCAGGAACTCGGCCCCGTCGCCGGCCGCGTCGGCCGCGGCGATCGACCGGGCTGCCTGCTCGAACGCCTTGATGAACTCGCGCCCGATGATCTTGCGCTTGCCTTCGGGGTCGGTCACCCCGGACAGCGCCGCCGCGAAGTCGGCCTGCGCGTTGACCACGACCAGGTCGACCCCGGTCGCGGCCACGAAGTCCTTCTCGACCTGCTCGGCTTCGCCCTTGCGCAGCAGTCCGTGATCTACGAACACGCAGGTGAGCTGCGACCCGATGGCCCGCTGGACCAGCGCCGCGGCGACCGCCGAGTCGACCCCGCCGGACAGGCCGCAGATCGCCTGACCGGACCCGACCCTGGCCCTGATCTGCTCGGCCTGCTCGTCGATGATGCTGGCCGTGGTCCAGTCGGCCCGGCACCCAGCCGCGGCCAGGAAGTGCCGCAGCATCGCCATCCCGTGCTCGGTGTGCAGCACCTCGGGATGGAACTGCATGCCGTACAGGCCCGCCGCCGGGTTCTCGGCGACCGCGACCGGCGTGCCTGGCGTGCTGGCGGTGACGCCGAACCCGCCGGGGGCCCGCACGCAGGTATCGCCATGCGACATCCACACCCGCTGAACCTCGGGCAGCCCGGCCAGCAGCACGCCACCGCGGTGCGCGGTGGCCGGCTCGGCAGGCGCGACGGTGAGCGCGGTCGCGCCGTACTCGCCAGTCCCGGTCCTGGCGACATCGCCGCCCAGGTCCCGGACCATGAGCTGGAAGCCGTAGCAGATGCCGAGCACCGGCACTCCGGCACCGAGCAGGCCGGCCGGCGCGGGCGGCGCCGCCGGGGCGTAGACCGAGGCGGGACCGCCGGACAGGATGATCGCCGACGGGTTGCGCTCCAGCAGCTCGGCCGTGCTCGCCGTGGACGGCACGATCTCGGAGTAGACCTGGCACTCGCGCACCCGGCGCGCGATCAGCTGCGCGTACTGCGCGCCGAAGTCCACGACCAGCACGGGACCCGTGCCGCCGCCGGGCGGCGGCCGGCCTGCGGTTCCGCGATTCACCTGGTCAGCTTACTTGGGTCGGCGCCTTCGTCCCGGCCGGCGGGCCGGGACGGCCGGGACGTCCAGGACGGCCGGGCTGGCCGGGACCCGGTGCGGCCGCTCCGGCCGGAGCCGGGACTTCTGGCAGGTCGGTGACCTTGACCCGGGCGATCCGGCGGCCATCCAGCTCGGTGACGGTCAGCCGGGTGCCGTCCAGGTCGGCCGACTCACCGGTCCTGGGCAGATGACCGAGCTCGGACAGCAGGTAGCCTGCGACCGTCTCGTAAGGGCCGTCGGGCAGCTCGATCCCGGTCTGCTCGGCGAAGTCATCCAGGTTCATCAGCCCGTCAACCTCGATCTCGCCGGTGCGGAGCCGCCGCGACGGATGACCCTCTTCGTCGTATTCGTCCTGAATATCGCCGATCAGCTCTTCGACCAGGTCCTCCAGCGTCACGATGCCGGCCGTCCCGCCGTACTCGTCCACCACGATGGCCAGGTGCGCCCGGTCCCTTCGCATCTCCGACAGTGCGGACATGACGGTCTTGCTGACGGGAAGCATCTTGACCGGGCGCTTGATGTCGCCTACCCGTGACCCGTTCCGGTCCGGTATGAGCAGGTCGCGGGAGTGCACGAACCCGACCACGTCGTCATAGGAGTCCTCGAATACCGGGAACCGGGAGTGCGGCCCCTTGGCCGCGACCGAGATGGCCTGAGCGACCGGCATGGAGGCGGGCAGGAAATCGACCTCGGTCCTGGGCACCAGCACCTCGCGGATCTGCCGCTTGCCGGCGTCGAACACCTCGCTGACGATATGCCGCTCGTCGGGCGACAGGTTCTGGGCGCCGGCTACCAGGTCGCGTAGTTCCTCGCCAGTCATCACCCCGCGGCCCACCTTCGGGTCACCGCCCAGTGCCCGCACGACCAGGTTGACGCACCGGCTGATCAGCCAGACGGCCGGCCGGGCCAGGACAGCGATCCGGTCGAGCACGGGGGCGGCGATCAGCGCGATCCTGACCTGGCGCTGCAAGGCGATCCGCTTCGGCGCCAGTTCCCCGAGCACCAGCGAGAAGAACGCGATCGCCAGCGTGACCACGACGAAGGACAGGACGTCGGCCACGTGCGCCGACATGTGCTTGTCCAGGACGCGCTTCAGGTCGCCCGCGAGCGTGGCCGCTCCGTAGGCACCGGACAGCAGCGTGGCCACGGTGACGCCGATCTGCACGGCGGCCAGGAACCGGTTCGGGTCGTGGGCCAGCCGTGCGGCCCGCTGGCCCCGCTTGCCTCGCTTGGACAGCGCCTTGACCTGGCCCTCGCGCAGCGAGACCAGGGCCATCTCGGCAGCGGCGAAGAATCCGCCCACCAGAATGAAGGCGAGGACGACCACAACGTCCCAGCCGACGCCGCTCACGTCGCATCCCTGGGTCTCGGCGGCGGCCGCACGGACCTGCGCAAACAGGCACAGGCTCCGGCGGACCGGACCACGCGGGCGCGTGGTGTGCGCATCAGTCTAGGCAGTCCGCGGCCACTGGTCTAACCCAGCCGACCAGGGCCGACGCGGGCGGACCGGGGCACTCACCCCTGGCTCGGCTCCGGTGCGAGGGGTCTGGCCCCGGGTGCCCGGCTTAGGCCGGTTATGCCATGCTGACATCGCGCTTCGCGAGATCCGCGCGGCGCCGCCGACCGCCCGGAGGCTCTCTTGGCCGCTGCGATTCGCGACGCCGCCGCCGCTATCAGCGACGACCTCGCCGCCCTCCGCCACTCGATCCACGCCGAGCCCGAGATCGGGCTCGACCTGCCCAAGACCCAGCGCAAAGTGCTCGACGCCCTGGACGGCCTGCC
Organism: Streptosporangiaceae bacterium; assembly: GCA_036391235.1. Classification (GTDB taxonomy): domain Bacteria; phylum Actinomycetota; class Actinomycetes; order Streptosporangiales; family Streptosporangiaceae; genus Chersky-822. The sequence goes on along the minus strand of DASWAH010000032.1, from coordinate 24,646 downwards.
GCTCGAAGTCAGCACCGGGCAGGGCCTCAGCTCGGTGACGGCGGTGCTGCGGGGCGGTCGCCCCGGCAAGACCGTGCTGCTGCGGGGCGACATGGATGCCCTGCCGGTCACCGAGCGCACCGGAGTGTCCTACGCCTCACAGGTGCCGGGCGCGATGCACGCCTGCGGCCACGACCTGCACACGGCCATGCTGGCGGGCGCGGCCCGGCTGCTGTCAGCCCGACGGGACGATCTGGCCGGCAACGTGATCTTCATGTTCCAGCCGGGCGAGGAAGGCAACGGCGGAGCCAGGATCATGATCGCCGAAGGGGTACTGGACGCCGCCGGGGACCGCCCGTCGGCCGCGTTCGCCCTGCACGTCGCGTCCAGCGTGCTGCCGCTCGGGCTGGTCGCCAGCCGCGCGGGTACCGCGATGGCGGCAGCCGACACGCTGCACGTCACCGTGCGCGGGCGGGGCGGGCACGGCTCCCAACCGCACCTGGCCGACGACCCGATCCCGGTCGCGTGCGAGATCGTCACCGCCCTGCAGACGATGGTGACCAGGCGGTTCGACGTCTTCGATCCGGTCGTGCTGACCGTCGGCACGTTCCACGCCGGCACCACCGACAACGTGATCCCCGACGATGCCGCGTTCGTCGCCACCGTCCGCTCGTTCTCCCCGGCGGCCAGGGACCGCGTCAGGGACGCCGCGCTGCGGATGGTGCGCCAGCTCGCGGCGGCTCACGGGCTCGAGGCGGACGCGGAGTTCGTGGACGGCTACCCGGTCACCGTCAACGACGGCTCGGCGTTCGAATTCGCCGAACGGACCACCCGCGAGCTGCTGGGCGAGGGCGCGTTCTTCGCGGCGCCGTTCCCGCTGACCGGATCCGAAGACTTCTCCTACGTCCTCGAACAGGTCCCCGGCGCATTCCTCATGGTCGGCGCCTGCCCGGAGGGCACCGATCCCGGCACAGCCGCGTACAACCACTCGCCCGAGGCTGCCTTCGACGACGCGATCCTGGCCGACGGCACCGCCCTGTACGCCGAGCTGGCCCTGCAGACACTCGCTGCAGGCTAGGCCGCGCAGGGGCCGGCCTGAGGGGTTACAGGCTGGCGATCATGTTGACGGTGACTCCCAGGATGACCGCGCCGAACAGGTAGGACAGCAGGGTCTGGCGCAGGACAGCGGTGCGGAACTCGGTCGTCTGCAGGTCGGTGTCCGACACCTGGAATGTCGCGCCCACGGTCAGCCCGATGTAGGCGAAGTCCCGGTAGCACGGCTGGTCATCGCAATGAAAGTCGATGCCGCCCTCGGGCTCGGTGTAGTAGAGCAGTGCGTAGCGCAGGGTGAAGATCGTGTGCACGGTGAACCAGGAGATCGCCACCGTGATCAGGCCGAGCGCGGCCAGCACGGCCGCCTGGGCGCCGCTCGCGGACTTGGCCCCGGCCACCGCCGCGGCCACGGCGGCGATGCTGGCCACGCAGGCGGTCAGCGCGATCAGCTCGCTGAGCGCGCGGTTCGGGTCTTCGGCCCTGGCCAGCCTGGCCGTGGCGGCCCCGTCCAGCGGCCAGACCGCCAGCCACACCCACAGGCAGTAGGCGGCCGCGGCGACATCCCAGCCCGCGCTCGGGCCGTACTCACTCCCGGCCAGGAACGCCACGAGCAGGCCGACCGCAAGCCCGGCGACCGCGCAGGCGGCCAGCCGGGTGCTCGTGCGGGCGGGCACCGCCACGCGGGCACCGTCCCCGGGATCCTGCTTGGCCCGCACACGCTTGCCCGGGCTCGCCTCGGCGCTCATGGGGGTCCTTGCTCAGCCGACTGGCAGCTTGTTCCTGACCTTGGTGGCCTTGGCCGCGGCCTTGCCCGACCGTCTGGCCGTCTTGACCGTCCTGGTCATGTCGTGCCTGGCTGCCTTGACCGCGTGACGGCTCCGCCAGGCCAGGGACGGGCGGCCCTGCGTGTCGCCGACCGCGATCAGCAGGCCGCCGAACATCGCCGCGTTCTTCAGGAAGTGGATCCGCTGCTGGGCTCGCTCCTGGTCGTCGGCCGCCTCCCAGAACCGGTGCCCGGCCGCGGTGGTCGGGACCAGGGTGGACGCGATCGCCAGGGCGGACAGCCGGGGGAACCAGCCCACGGCCAGCAGCGTGCCCCCGAGGAGCTGGACCGCGCCGTTGAGGCGGACGGCCTGCTCGGTGTCGTCGGGCACGAAGGACACGCGCTTGGCGATCGGCTGGACCACCGGCTCCGCCTTCTTGACGACCTTCTCCGGCCTGCGCAGGGTCTCATAACCCTGCACGATGAAGATCGACGCCAGCATGGGCCTCGCGAAAGCTCGTAGAACTGCCATGAGGCTCAGTTGCCCGGCGTCGCCGGCTTCTAACATCGGGCGTAAACCCGGTCCGGCCGGGGTAGCTGGGCGCCGTGCGGATCGACGACTGGTTTCTCAGGGCAAGCGAGCGCGGGAACCCGGCCACCACGCTGGACACCAGGCGCGGGGACGGGCTGGCCTGGACTACGGGCAACGAGGTGCGGCCGCTCGTGCACGGCGCGGCCTACTTCGCTGAGCTGTCGCAGCGGGTCGCCGCGATGCGATCTGGTGACCTGCTGTTGTTCACCGACTGGCGCGGCGACCCGGACGAGCGGCTCGGGCCGGACGGCCCGGCCATCGGCGAGCTGTTCGCCCAGGCGGCCGGCCGCGGCGTGCTCGTACGCGGCCTGGTCTGGCGGTCGCACTGGGACCGGTTCCAGTTCAGCGGCGAGGAGAACCGGCACCTCGGCGAAGAGATCGTCGCGGCCGGCGGCCAGGTCCTGCTGGACATGCGGGTGCGCGCGGGCGGCTCGCATCACATGAAGATGGTGGTGCTGCGCCACCCGGGCCGGCCCGAGCGGGACGTCGCGTTCGTCGGCGGCATCGACCTGTGCCACAGCCGCCGGGACGATGCCGACCACTTCGGCGACCCCCAGCCCCAGAACATGGCCAAGGTGTACGGCGGCCGGCCGCCCTGGCACGACATCCAGGCGATGATCAGTGGACCGGCCGTCGGTGACGTCGAGACGGTCTTCCGCGAGCGCTGGAACGATCCGGTCCCGATCACCCTGAACCCGGTGTCCAGGCTGCACGACCTGATGGACCGGCAGGACGACAGCGCGAACCGGCTGCCCGACCCCGAACCCGACCCCGCGCCCCGTGGCACCCACGCGGTGCAGATCCTGCGCACCTTCCCGTTCCGGCGGCCCGGGTACAGCTTCGCGCCCAAGGGCGAGCGCAGCATCGCCCGCGGCTACCTGAAGGTACTGGCCAGGGCGCAGTCGCTGATCTATCTGGAGGACCAGTACCTCTGGTCGGCCGAGGTCGTGGACGCGCTGGCCCGCGCCCTGGCGGAACGGCCAGGGCTGCGGCTGATCGCGGTCATCCCCCGGTACCCGGACATGGACGGCAAGATCTCGATGCCGCCGAACCTGATCGGCCGGATCGACGCGATCCGGCTGCTGCGCAAGGCGGGCGGCGACCGGGTTGCCGTCTACGGCCTGGAGAACGAGGCCGGCACGCCGGTCTACGTGCACGCCAAAGTCTGCGTGATCGACGACACCTGGTCGATCATCGGCTCCGACAACTTCAACCGCCGGTCCTGGACGCACGATTCCGAGCTCAGCTGCGCCGTGCTCGACCTGGGCGGGTCCGCTCCTCCGGCAGGTCAAGGGGCCCCGGGCGAGGCCGGAATCAGCACGCTGGAACTGCCGGACGCCGCGGCCGAGATCAACCCGCGCTGGACGGCCGAGTTCGTCGCGGGCAGCGCGCTCGCGACGGCACCGGCCACGAGGGGGCCCGCCACGGGCGGCCAGCCGGCCGGGACCAGCCGGACCGGCGAATCCGGCGACTTCCCCCGGGCGCTCAGGGCCCAGCTGAGCACCGAACATCTTGGCCTGGAGTTCGATCCGAATACCGATGCGGAGACGACCTACCGGATGTTCTGGCAGGCCGCTTCGGCGCTCGACGCCTGGCACGCGAACGGCAGGCGGGGCGAGCGGCCGCCCGGTCAGCTCCGGCACTACCTGGTACCGGAGCTGACCTGGTGGCAGCGGTTCATCGCCCGGCCGCTGTACCGCCTGGTCTACGACCCGGACGGGCGGCCCCGCGGGATGCGGCGGCGGCGCGAGTTCTGAACGGTCCCGCTGGTTTTACAGGCTGGCGACGTCGGCCTGCTTGGCCCGCACGGCCTCGGCCGCGTCGCGCAGCCCGGCCAGCTCTGACTCGGTGAGATCGCGCTCCACTACCCGGCGGATGCCGCCCGCGCCGATCTCGGCCTCCACGCCCAGGTAGACGCCGGAGATGCCGTACTGCCCGTCTACCCACGTGCACACGGGCATGACCGCGCCGGTGTCCAGGGCGACGGCCCTGGCCATCCTGGCCGCGGCGGCCGACGGCGCGTAGTAGGCCGAGCCGGTCTTCAGCAGGCCGACGATCTCGGCTCCGCCGTTCCTGGTCCGCTCGACCAGCGCGCCGATCTCGTCGGCGGGCAGCAGGTCGGCCAGCGGCCGGCCGTCGACCTGGCAGGCCGACGGGACCGGGACCATCGTGTCGCCGTGCGACCCGAGCGTCAGCGTGCGCACCGAGCCGACCGGCACGCCCAGCGTCTCGGCCACGAAGTAGCTGAACCTGGCCGTGTCGAGCATGCCGGCCTGGCCGATCACCCGCGGCGCGGGGAACTGCGAGACCTTGGCGGCCAGCGCGGTCATCTCGTCCAGCGGGTTCGAGACCACGATCAGCACGGCATCGGGCGCGTGCTTGACGACCTGCTCGGTCACGCTGCGGACGATGCCCGCGTTGACCCCGATCAGATCCATCCGGCTCATGCCGGGCTTGCGCGGCAGCCCGGCCGTGATCACCACGATCCCCGAGCCGGCGATCGCCTCGTACCCCTCGCCGGCCGGGGTCGTGGTCTGGCCGGTGACGGTGGTCTCGAAACCCTCGATCGGGCGGGACTGGCTGATGTCGAGAGCCAGGCCCTCGGGCTTGCCCTCGACGATGTCGGTCAGCACGACCTCGTCGAAGATGTCGTACTCGGCCAGCCGCTGCGCGGTGGTGGAACCGTAGAAGCCGGCCCCGACCACCGTTACCTTTCCTGAACGGGCCATCGACGTTCTCTCCTTCGCGGATTGATCTCGGTTGCCGCGGCCGGTCAGGCCATCGCGGCTTGCAGGTTCTTATGCAGCGCGCCGAGGAACTCCTCGGTGGTCAGGTACGGGGCGTCCTTGCCGATCAGCAGGGCCAGGTCCTTGGTCATGGCCCCGGCCTCGACAGTCTCCACGCACACCCGCTCGAGCGTCTCCGCGAACGCGGTCACCTTGGGGGTGTTGTCCAGCTTGCCGCGGTAGGCCAGGCCCCTGGTCCAGGCGAAGATCGACGCGATCGGGTTGGTCGAGGTCGCCTTGCCCTGCTGGTGCTGGCGGTAATGCCTGGTCACGGTCCCGTGTGCGGCCTCGGCCTCGATGCAGGAACCGTCCGGCGTCATCAGCACGCTGGTCATCAGGCCGAGCGAGCCGAAGCCCTGGGCCACGATGTCGGACTCGACGTCGCCGTCGTAGTTCTTGCACGCCCAGACGATGCCGCCGTCACCCTTGATGACCTGGGCGACCATGTCGTCGATCAGCCGGTGCTCGTAGGTCAGCCCGGCTGCGTCGAACTCGGCCTTGAATTCGGACTCGAAGATCTCGGCGAAGATGTCCTTGAACCGGCCGTCGTAGGCCTTGAGGATCGTGTTCTTGGTCGACAGGTACAGGGGGAAGCCGCGGTCGACGGCGTACCGCATCGTGGCCCTGGCGAAGTCGCGGATCGAGTCGTCGAAGTTGTACATGCCCATCGCGATGCCGCCCCCGCCGAACTGGGCGACCTCGAGGGCGATCGGCTGCCCGGCCGACGCGTCAGACGGGGCGTAGGAGATCGTGACCGTGCCGGCCCCCGGCACCACGAAGTCGGTGGCCCGGTACTGGTCACCGTGGGCGTGACGGCCGATCACGATCGGCTTGGTCCAGCCGGGCACGAAGCGCGGGATCGACTCGATCACGATCGGCTCACGGAACACCACGCCGCCGAGAATGTTGCGGATGGTGCCGTTCGGCGAGCGCCACATCTTCTTGAGCCCGAACTCGCTGACCCGGGCTTCGTCGGGGGTAATGGTCGCGCACTTGACCCCGACCCCGAACTCCTTGATCGCGTTGGCAGCGTCGATGGTGACCTGGTCGTCGGTGGCGTCCCGGTTCTGAATGGACAGGTCGTAGTAGCGGAGGTCGATCTCCAGGTAGGGCAGGATCAGCTCATCCTTGATGAACTGCCAGATAATGCGGGTCATCTCGTCGCCGTCGAGTTCTACGACGGGATTGGCCACCTTGATCTTGGACACGCCAACGATCCCTTCATCGTGTCGAGCTTGAAACTCCGGCGGCACGGGGCCGCGGGCTAGCTGGGTACCGGCACCACGAATCCCGCCACCAGCAAGCCGATGCCGAGCAACCCGAGAATCGCCACATCGAGCGCCCGCCGCCGTACGGTCAGCAGGCCTAGCCGTCGCTCCGGCAGGATCAGCCTGGCCAGCGCGGCAAGGAACAGTACGCCGCCGAGTACCAACGTACCGCTTGGCACGAGATGCACGCCCTGCCGGATGATGCCGAGCCCGATGGCTACGCCGACCAGCACGGCGATGTAGGGAAGCTGGGCGTACCGCAGCGGGCCGGCCGGGGATGCTGCCGGGGCGGCGGGCTCGGCCCGGATAGTGGTGGCAGTTGTGGCGGCCTCGTCCGTCGCTGCCGCCGCGGTGGCGGTGGCCGCGGCCCGGCGGCGGCTACCGCCGCCATGCCGGCCATGCTCAGGCGACCCGTGCCTCACCGTTACTTTCTACACCCCGACCGGGAGCACCCGGTGACCGACGCCAGGATCGCAGCCGCCGGCCTGTGCCCGGGTTGCCCTGGTTGGATCGTTCCCGCCCGGGTAGGCATGGTGCAGCATCGCCTGTCTACCTGCGCGGAAGGTGCTGTCTATGGAAGGCCCCCACATCCAGATCGCGAGCACCGGAGCCCTGGTGCCGTTGCGGCCCGAGGTCACCACCGTCGGCCGCGGCCAGCATGTCGACGTCCGGCTGGCCGATCCGAGCGTGTCGCTGCTGCACGCCGAGCTGGTCAGGCGCGGGCCCTACGTCTACGTAACGGATCTGGGTTTATCGCGTAACGGCACCAGGGTGAACGGGCGGCTGGTCGCCCGCCGGGTCCTGGCCGACCAGGACGCGATCACCTTCGGCTCCGCCCGCTGCCGCATCATCGGCATCGAGACCGGCGAGGAACTCGAGGCCGCGCATCCCCGCACGGCCTCGCCCGAGCTGACCAGGCGGGAGCTCGACGTGATCGCGTCGCTGTGCCGGCCTGCGCTGGCCGACGACGCCTTCGTCACCCCCGCCACCGCCCGTGAGATCGCGGCCGACCTGGTGGTCACCGAGGCCGCGGTGAAGCAGCACCTGCTCAGGCTCTACACCAAGCTGCGGATCGCCGAGGGCCCCAACCGGCGGGTCAGGCTGGCCAACGAGGTGGTCACGCTCGGCCTGGCCAAACCCGACCTGCGGGCCGAGCTGAACGGCACCAGGCCGCCGGGCCAGGCCGGAGGGCCCGAGGCGCCAGGGTTCCCCGGGCCGCCCGGGCCGGCTACAGGCCGAACTGACGAGCCAGGCTGAGCAGGTTGCGGCGCATGTCACCGAACAGGCCGTGCAGGGTGGGGACGTGCGCGAGCTGGCTATGCAGGCCGTGGACCGGCCAGAACGCCGCGGCCGGGGCCTGGGTCCAGGCACTGCCGACCATCCAGAGGGCGATCGCCAGTACGCCGGCGTAGGCAATCACGAGCAGGCTGACGTTGCGCAGCGCCGAGGAGTAGATGCTGGCCAGCGCCGTGCGGCCGTTGGCTGACCCCGGGCCGAGGCCGACCGTGGCGATCAGGGCGCCCGCGCCGAACGCGACTGCCTCGGGCAGCGGGTGCAGCGGCACGGCGATGATCGTGATCACCGCGGCGATGCAGAACGCGAGCAAGGCCACCGGGGCCGTCAGCACCAGGCCGAGCAGCGCCCGGACGGCCGCGACCGGATAGAACGCCACGGCCAGGAAGCCCGTCCCGGCCCGGCCGCCCTCGGCCGCCCGGCGCCTGGCCACCTGCCGGCCGGTGATGGTGACGGCGCGCAGCGCCACCAGGGCCGCCAGTGCGATCCCGGTGCCGATGATCGGGGCCATGACCGCGATCGCGACGGCCATCAGCACGGTTCCGATGACCAGCGGGCTCCACGGGGAGACCGGCCCGATCGTCCGGCTTGACTGACCGTCGGGCCGGCCAGGCGGACCGGGCCGGCCCGGAGAGCCCGGCTGGCCCGGGGCCCCGCCGGGCGGGACGGCCGGGACCGGCGTTCCCGGCTGGGCGCCCGGCCACGCTCCGGCCGGGCCGGGGGGTGGCATCGCGCCGGCCGCGGGCAGCGGCCGGCCCGGGTTCGGCCGGCCGCCTCCGGGCGGGGCGTAGGTCACCGGCGGCAGCAGGTCCCGCAGGTCAGACTCGGTCCGGTCGTCCATCGGGGTGGTCGAGCCCGGCCAGGCGGGCCAGTCGCTGTCCCTGGTCGTCTGGGGCAGCGCGCCGAGCGCGACCGCGGGCCGCGCATCCGGGTGGGCCGGGCCGTCGGGCCTCCTGGCCACGGTCGCGGGTGGGCCTGGGATCAGCAGCGCCGGGTCGATCGCGGCGACCCGGCGGCCGAGCTCGTCGGCGGCCGGGCGGTAGGCGGGGTCGCGGGACCGCGCCGCCAGCAGCACCGGCCGCAGCGGCTCGGGCACCATGTTCAGGTCGGGCGAGCCGTGCATGATCCGGTAGAAGACCGTCTCGAACGGCCCGGTGCCGTAAGGCGGCCGGCCGGTCGCCGCGTAGGCCATGGTGGCGCCCCAGGAATGCACGTCAGAGGCGGCGCTGCTGTCCCGGCCCTCGATCACCTCAGGCGCCAGGTAGCCCGGGGTGCCCATGAACATCCCGGTCATGGTCAGCCGGGTGTTCTCGGGCAGCTGGGCGATGCCGAAGTCGATGACCACTGGCTCGCCGTCGGCGATCATCACGTTGCCCGGCTTGAGGTCCCGGTGCACGACCCCGCCCGCGTGCACCGCGGACAGGGCCTGGGCCAGCCCGTAGCCGAGCCTGGACAACGCGGGGCCGGTCACCGGACCGCCCGCGCTGACCACGTCCTCGAGCGTCATGCCGGGCACGTACCTAGTCACGATGTAGGGGGGATCACAGTCCAGGTCCGCGTCCACGACCTCGGCCACGTACCGGCTGTGCACCCGGCGCATGGTGTCGACCTCGCGGGCCATCCGCCGCCTGGCGTTCTCTTCCCTGGCCATGCCAGGATGCAGCGCCTTGATCGCGAGCTGGTTCTGCGCGGAATCCGTGGCCAGGTACACGACTCCCATGCCGCCCTCGCCCAACCGCCTGATCAGGCGATACGGGCCGAGCCGCTTGGGTGTGCGGTCCTGCACCCTCATGACGTCATAGCTTACGGATCGCTTCCTGCCGGCTGACCACCTCGAAGCAGAGCGCTGGCGTCACCTCCGCCCGACCATCGCCAGGGCTTTCCGCACTCGTCGGATTCATGCGCGCCCGTCAGGGACTGTGACATTCCCCCGATTCCGTCCATCCGAACATGTCGCGGGTCCCGCGGCCTGGAGTTCCGGCTATCCGCCCGCTACGAGACGCCGGAGCGCGGTCGCGGCCTGGGCGTTCTGCTCGGCATGCTCGACGAGGCCGCGAGCCAGCTCGGCGGCCCACTCGGCGATCGGAACGGTCGTGCGGGACAAGACGATGCCCCGCACCTCGTGGCAGACCTCGGCGACCGGGGCCCCGCGCTGCGTGCCCAGGGTCATGGTCTTCTCGCCCAGGTGGACCGAGACTCTCGTGACCGTGCCCGGCCGGTTCTGCATCCGGTCGGACAGGCTGCGCGACCGCTCCACCGAGACCGAGCCAGCCGGCAGCGACTCGCCGAGCGACTCGGTCAGCACCCGGGCGTAGATGGCGATGTCGGAACTATCGGCCCGCAAGGCCGCGGTCACCATCTCCAGCGACAGGGCATCGTCAGCTGGCGTTCCTTCGCCTGCCTGGGTCATCGTCGCCTCGTCCCGTCACCGTCCGGCGAACGTCGCCTTACCCGGTCCATTCTCCACGAAGCTGCGCATGCCCGTGGCCGCGTCCTCGGTCGCGAACAGGCCGGCGAAATGCAGCCGCTCGATCTCCAGGCCGGTGTCCAGATCGGCGTCCAGCCCCTCGTCGATGGCCTGCTTGGCCGCCCGCAGGGCGACCGCGGGCCCGCTCGCATACCGGCCGACCAGGTCCCGCGCCGCCTGGTACACCTCGGCGTCCGGGACCACCTGGTCGACCAGTCCGATGTCCAGCGCCTCCGGCGCCGCGACGAACCGCCCGGTGAACACGATGTCCTTGGCCCTGGCCGGACCGACCAGCCTGGGTAGCCGCTGCGTTCCGCCGGCCCCGGGGATCAGGCCGAGCAAGATCTCCGGCTGCCCCACCCTGGCGCTCTCGCCGAGCACCCGGAAGTCGGCGCACAGGGCCAGTTCCAGGCCGCCGCCCAGGGCGTATCCGGTGATGGCCGCGACCACCGGCTTACCGATCCTGGCGACCGCGGTGAACGAGTCCTGCAGGCGGCGGCTGTTCCCGGCCATCGCGGTGTAGCTCGCGTCGGCCATCTCCTTGATGTCCGCACCCGCCGCGAAGACCTTCTCGCCGCCGTACAGGATGACCGCGCGGACGGCGTCGTCGTCCGAAACCTGGGCCGCGGCCGTCGCGATCTCGCCCTGCACCTGCGCGTTCAGCGCGTTCATGGGCGGCCGCTGGAGCCGGATCGTCGCGATCGCCCCGTCGGTCTCTACCCGCACGAACTCGCTCATGGTCACCTTCGCCTCCGCCGTGCCGGCCCTGCGCCGCGCACCGCGATCTTACGCAGCTAAGCACCGGCGGCCGCTGCTGACCTCCGCCGTCTGCGCCCGGCACGGCGAAAGGCCCGACCCGTACGTTACGGATCAGGCCCTTCGCCGCAGTGCGCCGGATCGGTCGTCACTCACCAACTGCCCGCGGCAGGTTCACGCCCTGCCAGCTGTTCAGGAAGCCGCGCACCTCGGACTCGCTGTAACGGCGGTGGCCGCCGGGGGTGCGGATCGAGGACAGCTTGCCGCCCCTGGCCCAGCGGGTAACCGTCTTGGGGTCCACCCGGAGCATTGCCGCAACCTCGGCCGGCGTAAGGAGCCTGTTGTCCGGCTTGATCTGAGTTCTCACCTTAGCTGTTCCTCTCGTTGTTACTTAGGTGACCACTTCGTGACTGACAGTGACGAGTTCTGGCACTACTCCTTGAAGTCATCGAATCACAGGATGTCACACGTCCCTCGTCTTTGCTGGCGTTCCACCCGGCAAGGCGACAAATTTCGTCGGGGGCCCGATGTTCTTTTCTGCAGTGAACGACGCGTCGTCGCCCGTCTTGGTTTACTCCGCACGGTAATCCGCCAATCACAGCGCGTCGTGCGATTGGGACGATCCTCCCGTTCCGACCGGGAGGAATTGTTGCTGTTCCCGTGCACTAATGGCCAAAAGCTCTCGGCGGAAAGGGCGCAGCCAGCTCTTCACTGGCCCATTGCCCGCCAAACAGCGCTGTTGATGGCCAGATCGGCGGCGCGCCATTCTGCCGCCCCGGCTCGCTCGCGTCTCTAACGGCACGCCGGTCCCTGTCGCCCCGCCCGCGGCCTGGGCGCGGGTTCGCGCGGGTCCGGGGACGGGCGGCGGGTCAGGCTGAGGCTAGCGGAGGTCGCCGCTCACCATGCCGGCCGTCGCGACCGGAACCGTCACCAGACCCAGTTCGGCCGGAGCGGACAGCAGCGGGTGCTGCGGCAGCACGCGGACCGTATAGCCGAACGGGCCGGGCTGTCCGAGCACTGCCTCGCCGGAATACCAGGCCACCGAGTCTGGTCCTGGCGGCGACTCGAGCGACAGCACAGAACGCGCCGGCGCGATGATCTCGTCGTCCTCACCCGCCGGGCCGTACAGCACCTCGACGCAGACGTCGTCCGGGGTCAGCTCACCGAGCGCCACGCTGGCCCTGACTGCGAGCCGGGCGCCGGGGTTCTGCTCCCCGTCGTCGGTCTCGATCAGCTCGATGCGCACATCGGGCCACGCCCGCCAGACCCGGTCCTTCCAGGCGACCAGCTCGGCCGCGCCGGCGAACGGGCCGGCGCCGCCATCGGTCAGCGCCCGGGTGGACCGGCAGGCCGGCCGGTACAGGTCGTTCGTGTACTCCCTGACCATCCTGGTGGCCTGGGCCCTCGGGCCGAGGGTCCGCAGGGTGTGGGTGATCATCTCGAGCCAGCGGCGGGGCATCCCGTCCGGTCCGCGGTCGTAGAACAGCGGCGCGACCGACCTGGCCAGCAGGTCATACAGAGCCGACGCCTCGACGTCGTCGCGGCGGTGCGGGTCGGCCACCGAGTCGGCCGACGGGATCGCCCAGCCGTTGGACCCGTCGAACCACTCGTCCCACCAGCCGTCCCGCACCGACAGGTTCAGGGCGCCGTTGAGTGCCGCCTTCATGCCCGACGTCCCGCACGCCTCCAGCGGGCGGAGCGGGTTGTTCAGCCAGACGTCGCAGCCCTGAACCAGGCTGGCCGCGAGGTCCATGTCGTAATCGGGCAGGAACACGATCCGGTGCCGTACCGCCGGGTCGTCGGTGAACTTGACCATCTGCTGGATCAGCGCCTTGCCGCCGTCGTCGGCCGGGTGCGCCTTGCCCGCGATCACGATCTGGATCGGCCGGTCAGGGTCGAGCAGCAGCGCGGTGAGCCGGTCCGGGTCCTGCAGCATCATCGTCAGCCGCTTGTACGACGGCACTCGCCGGGCGAAGCCGATGGTCAGGATGTTCTCGTCCAGGGCGCCCGAGATCCAGGCCAGCTCGGCGTCGGAGGCGCCGCGCTGCTGCCAGGAGGCCCGCAGCCGGGCCCTGGCCTCGTCGACCAGGCGGCGGCGCAGCATCTGCCGGAGGCCGAAGATGCGGGCCGGATCGGCCGCGACGGCCTCCCAGGCCGCCTCCTCGTCGCCGAGCCAGTCCGCCGCCCCGGCCAGGTGACCGTGCGAGGCCAGGTTCAAGATCTCGCCTGCCACCCAGGTCGGCCCGTGCACCCCGTTGGTGATCGAGCCGATCGGCACCTCGCTGGTGTCGAACCCCGGCCACAGCCCGGCGAACATCTCCCGGCTGACCTGGCCGTGCAGCAGGCTGACCCCGTTTACCCGCTGGGCCAGCCGCATGCCCATCACGGCCATGTTGAACACGCCGGCGTCGCCGCCCGGGTAGGTCTCGGCGCCGAGCGCCAGCACCTGCTCGACCGGCAGCCCAGGCTCCCCGCCGGCCGGCCCGAATTGCTCCTCGATCAGGTCGCGGTCGAACCGGTCGATGCCGGCCGGCACCGGGGTGTGGGTGGTGAAGACCGTGCCCGCCCTGGTCAGCTCGAGTGCCTCGGCGAACGAGGCGCCGCGCTCCAGGTACTCCCTGATGCGCTCCACGCCGAGGAACCCGGCATGCCCCTCGTTGGTGTGGAACACCTCGGGCTGCGGGTGCCCGGTGAGGCTGCAGTAGAGCCGGACGGCCCGCACCCCGCCGATGCCGAGCAGCAGTTCCTGGCGCAGCCGGTGGTCGCTGGCGCCGCCGTACAGCCGGTCGGTCACCTCGCGGAGCAGCTGATCGTTGTCTTCGGTGTAGGAGTCGAGCAGCAGCAGCGGGATCCGGCCGACGTCGGCGACCCAGATGTGCGCGGTCAGCTCGCCGCCCGGCACGCCCACGGTGACCTTAGCCGCGGTGCCGTCGGCGTCCCTGAGCAGCGCGATCGGCAGGCCGTTGGGATCCGTGGCCGGGTACCGCTCGGCCTGCCAGCCTTCGGCCGACAGCGACTGGGTGAAGTAACCGTGCCGGTACAGCAGGCCGACCCCGATCAGCGGAACGCCGAGGTCGCTGGCCGACTTCAGGTGATCGCCGGCCAGGATGCCGAGGCCGCCTGAGTACTGTGGCAGCGCCGCCGTGATCCCGTACTCGGGTGAGAAGTAGGCGATCGCGGCCGGCCCGTCGTTGCCGGCCCCGGAAAGCTGGTACCAGCGCCGTCCGGTGCGGTACTCGGCCAGTTCGGCCACCGCGTCGCCGAGCCTGCGCAGGAAGGAATCGTCGGCCGCCAGCTCGGCCAGCCGGGCCGGTGACACCCGCGCGAGCAATCCTTCCGGGTCCTGCCCGGAGTTCTCCCAGGCCACCGGGTCGACCTCGGCAAACAGAGCCCTGGTGGGCTCATGCCACGACCAGCGCAGGTTGAGCATGAGGGCGCGCAGCGGCGCCAGCGGCTCAGGCAGCGCGGGGTGGATGGTGAACCGGCGGATTGCTCTCACGGAGTGTGACCCTAATGCGTGCGGCCGGCTGCCCTGACCATGATCACCGATGACCCCGCCGGCCCGGGCCGCTGTACCCGGCGGGCCGCCTGCATGAGCCCCCACCCGATTGGGTAGCTTTCCGTGGTGATCGGTCGAATCCCCATCATCGACGTCCAGCCCGTGGTCGACTGCGGCCGGCGCCCGGCCAAGGCCGTGGCCGGTGAGACCATCCAGGTGACGGCCACCGTGTTCCGCGAGGGACACGAGATGCTCGGGGCCGGGGCCCAGCTCAGGGACCCGTCCGGACGTACCGGCCCGATCGTCCCGATGCGCGAGCTGACGCCGGGAACCGACCGGCACGGCGCCGATCTGACCCCCGACCGCGAGGGTCTGTGGCACTTCCGGATCCAGGCCTGGGGCGATCCGATCGCGCACTGGCGCCACGATGCCGCGATCAAGGTCCCGATCGGCCAGGACGTCGACCTCATGCTGGCCGAGGGCGCCCTGCTGTTCGAGCGGGCGGCCAAGGAGGCCGTGCCGGCGGTCAAGACCAAGAGCACCAAACCATCGAGCCAGAACTCCCCCGCGGGGAAGTCGAGCGGGAAGAAGCCAGCCGCCCGGCCGTCTGCACAGCCCGCCGCCTCCAGACTCCCGGCCGGCGGGCTGACCACGGCCGCCGACCACGAACGGGAGGCCGCGCGGGCCAGGGCGGCCGCCGTCCGCACGCTCTACCGGCAGGTCGCAGCCGGCCTCAGGGAAGGCCA
This sequence comes from Streptosporangiaceae bacterium, assembly GCA_036391235.1. Classification (GTDB taxonomy): domain Bacteria; phylum Actinomycetota; class Actinomycetes; order Streptosporangiales; family Streptosporangiaceae; genus Chersky-822. The sequence continues at coordinate 9,444 of DASWAH010000032.1, read as the reverse complement.
GGTCGCCCCGGTCGACCGGCTGGGGTCGGCGTTCACCACCGAGGTCACGCAGGCGCTGGCCGAATTCCCGCTGCGCCAGCTGACCACCTACTCGGACTGGAGCCCGCTGATCGTGCACCGCCAGCGGGCCCTGTTCGGCTCCTGGTACGAGTTCTTTCCCCGCTCCGAGGGCGCCCAGGTCGACCCGCTCGGCCGGCGGCCGGCCGTGTCCGGAACGCTGCGGACCGCGGCCCGGCGCCTGGACGACGTGGCCGCGATGGGCTTCGACGTCATCTACCTGCCGCCGGTCCACCCGATCGGCACGACCGCCCGCAAGGGCAAGAACAACGCGCTGATCGCCGCGCCCGACGACCCTGGCTCACCGTGGGCGATCGGGTCCCCGGCCGGCGGCCACGACTCGATCCACCCCGAACTGGGCACGTTCGCGGATTTCGACCACTTCGTGGCCCGAGCGAACGAGGTCGGCCTGGAGGTCGCGCTCGACCTCGCGCTGCAGGCCTCGCCCGACCACCCGTGGGTCAGCAAGCACCCGGAGTGGTTCACCACCAGGGCCGACGGGTCGATCGCGTACGCCGAGAACCCGCCGAAGAAGTACCAGGACATCTACCCGCTGAACTTCGACAACGACCCCGAGGGCATCTACGCCGAGGTGCTGCGGGTCGTCCGGCTGTGGATCAGCCACGGCGTCACGATCTTCCGGGTCGACAACCCGCACACCAAGCCGCTGCCGTTCTGGGAGCGGCTGCTGCGCGAGATCGCCGAGACCGACCCCGGCGTGCTGTTCCTGGCCGAGGCGTTCACCAGGCCGGCCATGATGGCGGCACTGGCGATGATCGGCTTCCACCAGTCCTACACGTACTTCACCTGGCGCAACTCGACCGAGGAGCTGACCAGCTACCTACAGGAGCTGGCCGGACCTGCGGCCGCCTACATGCGGCCGAACTTCTTCGTGAATACGCCGGACATCCTGTCCGAGTACCTGCAGCACGCGAGCCCGGCCGCGTTCCGGGTCAGGGCCGTGCTGGCCGCCATGGCATCGCCGACCTGGGGGGTCTACTCGGGCTTCGAGCTGTGCGAGAACACACCGCTGCGCCCGGGCAGCGAGGAGTACCTGGACTCGGAGAAGTATCAGTACCGGCCGCGCGACTGGGCCCAGGCGGCCCGGATGAACCTGACCATCGCCCCGCTGATCACCCAGCTCAACGCAATCAGGCGATCTCATCCCGCCCTGTCTCAGCTGCGTAACCTCCGATTTCATTTCCCTGACCAGCCAGGGATTCTGTGCTTCTCTAAGAGCGTGGGGGCGGCGGCCGGCCGGCCCGGCGGCGACACGGTCCTGGTCGTCGTCAATCTCGACCCGCACCAGGCGCGTGAGGCCACCATCTGGCTGGACCGGACCGCCTTCGACATCGACGTCGGCGCGGGCTTCACGGTCACCGACGAGCTCACCGGCGCGTCCTACCGCTGGGGCGAGGCGAACTACGTGCGGCTCGATCCGGCCATCGCTCCGGCCCACATCTTCACGGTCTCCGCCGACCAGCCTGGTGACGGTCACCGCCGAGCCTGACGCATCATGGAGAAGGCGTCAGTAGAACTTCAGGAGAGGCCCCGTGGATCTAGCGCCGCACGAAGCCCCCGCGCCGAGCACTTTTCAGGCTGGCGCCGCGGCCGCCGAGCCCGTGCCCGACTCGTTCTCGTTCGACAAACCGCGTGACCCCCAGTGGTACAAGCACGCGGTCTTTTACGAGGTCCTGGTCCGCGGTTTCCACGACTCCAACGGCGACGGCACCGGGGATCTGCGCGGGCTGATCTCCCGGCTTGACTACCTGCAGTGGCTCGGCATCGACTGCATCTGGCTGCTGCCGATCTACAACTCGCCGCTGCGCGACGGCGGTTACGACATCTCCGATTTCATGGCCGTGCTGCCGGACTTCGGCACGATCGGCGACTTCGTCGAACTGGTCGAGGAGGCCCACGCCCGCGGCATCCGGGTCATCGCCGACCTGGTCATGAACCACACCAGCGATCAGCACCCGTGGTTCCAGGCGTCCAGATCCGATCCGGAAGGGCCGTACGGCGACTTCTACATGTGGTCGGACACCGACGACAAGTACCAGGACGCCCGGATCATCTTCGTCGACACCGAGCAGTCCAACTGGACGTTCGACCCGGTCAGGGGCCAGTACTACTGGCACAGGTTCTTCTACCACCAGCCCGACCTGAACTACGAGAACCCGCTGGTGCAGGACGCCATGCTGGAGGTCCTGCGGTTCTGGCTCGACCTGGGCATCGACGGCTTCCGGCTGGACGCGGTCCCTTACCTGTACGCGCGCGAGGGCACGAACTGCGAGAACCTCAAGGAGACGCACGAGTACCTGAGGCGGGTCAGGACGGAGGTTGACCGGCTCTACCCCGACCGGGTGCTGCTGGCCGAGGCAAACCAGTGGCCGGACGACGTGGTCGAGTACTTCGGCGACCCCGCGGTCGGCGGTGACGAATGTCACATGGCCTTCCACTTCCCGCTGATGCCGCGGATCTTCATGGCGGTGCGCCGGGAGCAGCGTTACCCCATCTCGGAGATCCTGGCCAAGACGCCGACGATCCCGTCCGGCTGCCAGTGGGGCATCTTCCTGCGCAACCACGATGAGCTCACGCTCGAGATGGTCACCGACGACGAACGTGACTACATGTGGGCCGAGTACGCCAAGGATCCCAAGATGAAGGCCAACATCGGGATCCGCCGGCGGCTGGCGCCGCTGCTGGACAACGACAGGAACCAGCTCGAGCTGTTCACCGCCTTGCTGCTGTCGCTGCCCGGCTCGCCGGTGCTGTACTACGGCGACGAGATCGGGATGGGCGACAACATCTGGCTCGGCGACCGCGACGGGGTGCGGACCCCGATGCAGTGGACCCCCGACCGCAACGGCGGCTTCTCCAGGACCGACCCGCAGCGGCTGTACCTGCAGCCCAACATGGACCCGATCTACGGGTTCCAGTCCATCAACGTCGAAGCGCAGGAGCGGAACACCGGCTCGCTGCTGCACTGGACCCGCCGGATGATCGAGATCCGCAAGCGGCACCAGGTGTTCGGCCTCGGCCAGTACTCCGAGCTGACCAGCTCCAACCCGTCGGTGCTGGCGTTCATCAGGGAGTACGAGCAGGACGACGGCCAGCATGACCAGGGCGAGCGCCCGATCTTGTGCGTGAACAACCTGTCGCGGTTCCCCCAGCCGGTCGAGCTCGACCTGAGCCGGTTCGACGGCTATACGCCGGTGGAGTGCATGGGCGGGGTCACGTTCCCGGCCGTCGGGGAGCTGAGCTACCTGCTGACGCTGCCCGGACACGGCTTCTACTGGTTCGTGATGGAGCCCCCGGCCGGCTGAATCAGCTCTCCCGGCTGGACTCTCCTGGTCAAAAGGGTCATCGCAGCCCTGGATCAGACCGGGCCGAAGCCGGATGCTTGACTCAGCAGGTGACGCAGAACGCGCTTGCGGAGCTACTCGCCGGGTGGCTTCCCGCCCAGCGCTGGTTCGCCGGCAGCGGGGCCACCGTGCGCCAGATCGGGCTGTCGTCCGACGTCATGCTGGCCGACGGCGACCCCGAGCTGCGGCACCTGATCGCCGACGTCTGGATCGGCGAGGAGAAGGTCAGCTACCAGGTGCCGGTCGGCATCCGGGCCGAGCTGCCGCCGTTCCTGAACTCGGCCGCGATCGGGCGGCTGCCCGACGGCCGGATGGCCTACGACGGAGCCCGCGACCCGGCCCTGGCCTCGGTCCTGCTCCGCGGCATCTGCGAACAACGCCAGGCCGGGCCGCTGCGGTTCGTCAGGGCACCGGACGCGGTGATCGATGCGGCCGCCCCCGCCCGGGCCCTTCCCGCGCTGGCCAGCAATACCAGCATCGTGTTCGGCGAGCGGGTCATCCTCAAGGTGCTCAGGCGGCCGTTCACCGGCCATCACCCCGACCTCGAGGTTCCTGCCGCCCTGGCCAGGATGGGCTCCTGCCTGGTGGCCGCGCCCCGCGGCTGGATTGAGATGCCGGGCAGCGGGCAGATCGCCGACGTGCAGGACCAGGTGGCTGAGCCGGAGCCCGTTGTGCTCGCGATCTTGTCGGACTTCTTCGCGAACGCCAGCGACGGCTGGTCGCTGGCGACGGCCAGCGTGGACGAGGCCGGGCCGGGCTTCGCAGGCCAGGCCGGCGAGCTGGGCCAGGCGACCGCCCGGATGCACGCGGAGATGGCGGCCGCCTTCGGCACCAGCGTGCTGTCGGTGTACGCGGTCAAGGACCTGACCGACGCGATGACCACCGAACTGCGCCGGGCGATCAGGATCGTGCCCAAGCTGAACGAGTACGCCGCGGGCATCAGGGACTGTTACGCGGCCCTGGCCGAGCCGGACACGCAGGTCCCGGTCCAGCGGATCCATGGCGATTACCACCTGGCCCAGGTGCTGCACACCGGCCAGGGCTGGGTCGTCCTGGATTTCGAGGGCGAGCCGTCGGTCCCGCTGGCCCGACGCCGGGCGTTCGCGCCCGCGCTGCGTGACGTCGCTGGAATGCTGCGGTCGTTCGACTACGCCGGGCGGCACCAGGCCCTGCGGCATCCGGAGGACCGCGAACTGCAGTACCGGTCGGTGCGCTGGGTGCGGGAATGCCAGGACGCGTTCAGCACCGGCTACGCCAAGGTGGCGGGAACCGATCCGGCCGCCAGCGGGCCGCTGCTGCGCGCCTTGGTCCTGCAAAAGGCCGTCTACGAGGCCGTCTACGAAGCCAGTCACCGCCCGGACTGGCTCCCGATACCGCTCGCAGCGATCGCGGAGGCAAGCCGATGACAGCGCCAGGCACACCGGTGACGGGCTCGGCATACGCGCACGACCCGGTCAGCCACGACGAGATCAGCCGGCTCGTCGCCGGTCACCATCACGACCCGCACGCCGTCCTCGGCGCCCACGCCGGGCCGGGCGGCACGATCGTCAGGGCGCTGCGCCCGCTGGCCTGGTCGGTGCAGGTCGTGCTGCCCGATGGCACCAGGTACCCGATGACTCATGTGCACGAGGGGGTGTTCTCGGCGCTGGTGCCGGCCGGGCTGGCCGACGGCTACCGGCTCGCCGTCCGCTACGCCCAGGACGGTCCCGAGGTACTGGCCGACGACCCGTACCGGCACCTGCCGACCCTCGGCGAGATGGACCTGCACCTGATCGGCGAGGGCAGGCACGAGGAGCTGTGGCGGGTACTGGGCGCCCGGGTGCGGCCGGAATTGGGCGGCACCTCGTTCGCGGTCTGGGCGCCGAGCGCGCGCGGAGTCCGGGTCATCGGCGACTTCAACCACTGGGACGGCCGGATCTTCCCGATGCGCTCGCTCGGCACCTCGGGGGTGTGGGAGCTGTTCCTGCCCGGCGTGACCAGCGGCGCCCGGTACAAGTACGAGATCTGCGGGCAGGACCACAGCTGGCATCGCAAGGCCGACCCGATGGCCGCGTTCGCCGAGGAGCCGCCGGCGACCGCCTCGGTGGTGTTCGAGTCCCGCTACGAGTGGGCCGACACGGGCTGGATGACGGCCAGGGCGCAGCGCGACCCGCTGCGCGAGCCGATGAGCGTCTACGAAGTGCATCTCGGCTCGTGGCGCCCCGGCCTGACCTACCGGGAGCTCGCGAACCAGCTCGTTCAATATGTGCAGGATGGAGGGTTCACCCACGTCGAGTTCCTCCCGGTGGCCGAGCACCCGTTCGGCGGATCCTGGGGTTACCAGGTCACGTCCTACTACGCTCCCTCGGCCAGGTTCGGCACCCCCGACGACTTCAGGTTCCTGGTCGACCGGCTGCACCAGGCCGGGATCGGCGTGTTCCTTGACTGGGTGCCCGCGCACTTCCCGCGCGACGCCTGGGCGCTGGCCAGGTTCGACGGCACCCAGCTGTACGAGCACGCCGACCCCCGGCGCGGCGAGCACCCCGACTGGGGCACCCTGATCTTCGACTTCGGCCGCCGGGAGGTGCGGAACTTCCTGGTCGCGAACGCGGTCTTCTGGCTCGAGGAGTTCCACATCGACGGCCTGCGGGTCGACGCGGTCGCCTCGATGCTGTACCTGGACTACTCGCGGCGGCCCGGCGAATGGACGCCGAACGTGCTCGGCGGCCGGGAGAACCTGGACGCCGTGTCTTTCCTGCAGGAAGTCAACGCCACCTGCTACAAGCGGTCGGCCGGGATCGTGATGATCGCCGAGGAATCCACCGCCTGGCCCGGCGTGACCAGGCCGGTGCACCTCGGCGGGCTCGGGTTCGGGCTCAAGTGGAACATGGGCTGGATGCACGACACGCTGTCGTACCTGGCTCACGACCCGGTCTACCGGCGGTACCACCACAACGAGCTGACGTTCTCGATGATGTACGCGTACAGCGAGAACTTCGTGCTCCCGCTCTCCCACGACGAGGTCGTGCACGGCAAGGGCTCGCTGCTGCGCAAGATGCCGGGCGACGACTGGAAGCGGTTCGCGACGCTCCGCGCGCTGTTCGGCTACATGTGGGCCCATCCGGGCAAGCAGCTGCTGTTCATGGGGTCGGACTTCGGCCAGGATCCGGAGTGGTCCGAGCAGAACGGGCTGGACTGGGCCGCGCTGGACGGCCACTTCCACTCCGGGCTGCGCCGGCTGACCGGCGACATGAACGCGGCCTACCGCTCCCAGCCCGCGCTATGGCGGGAGGACTACTCGCCCGCCGGGTTCAGCTGGATCGACGCCAACGACGCCTTCGGCAACGTGATCTCGTTCCTGCGCTTCGCGCCCGAGTCACCCGCGGTCGCGTGCGTGGTCAACTTCTCCGGCGAGCCGCATCACGACTATCAGATCGGGCTGCCCTCCCCCGGCCGCTGGCGCGAACTGCTCAACAGCGACGCGGCCGAATACGGCGGCAGCGGGGTCGGCAACTACGGCGCTGTCGAGGCGACCGACGCGCCGTGCCACGGCCGCCCGGCCTCGGCCACCCTGTCGGTCCCCCCGCTCGCCGTCCTCTGGCTCGTCCACGACCCCGCCCCCGGCGACCCGTCCGCGACGCCCGCAGCTGGCGTTTCCCATGATCAGGTGGACAAACCACAGGCATAGACCAGTAAGTCCACTTGATCATGAACGGGTCACGCTCCGGCGCAAAGAAGCGCGCTCTGCGAAGGACCTGTTGCTGGAGCAACAGCGCTGTCACATAGCTGTTGATCGGAATGGCGGAGCTGGCCGCCGATCCCGCTCGCGGACCCGCGGGAGGGGTTGCCGGCGGCGGGGTACGTTAGCGTCGCCGGTAAGGAACGGCGCGAAGGCGGGGCGAGACAGTGGACGAGGAACTCAGGTCGGACGTACCCGAGCACGAACTGGTGCCGCCGGAGGCAAGCGCGGACGTGCGCGAGCGGGCCGGGCAGGGTACCGAGGCCGGGCGGATGCCCGCCATGTACCTCGGCCACGGCGCGCCGCCGCTGGTCGATGACCCGCTGTGGACGACCCAGCTCGCGGCCTGGTCCGGCGCCCTGCCCAGGCCGAGCGCGATCCTGGTCGTGTCGGCCCACTGGGAGGCGGCCCCGCTGACCATCGGCGCGACCGCCGACGCAGCCCCGCTGGTCTACGACTTCTGGGGCTTTCCCGAGAAGTATTACCAGGCCACCTATCCGGCGCCGGGCGCGCCGGACCTGGCCAGGAACGTGCGCAACCTGCTGTCAGGTACAGAGGAGGTCGCCCAGGCGCCCGACCGCGGCCTGGACCACGGCGCCTACGTGCCGCTGACCGTCATGTACCCGGGCGCCGACATCCCGGTGCTGCAGGTGTCGATGCCGACGCTGGACCCGGCCCGGCTGCTGCGGATCGGCGCGGCCCTGCGCCCGCTGCGCGACCAGGGCGTGCTGATCATGGGCAGCGGCTTCTTGACCCACGGGCTGCCGTTCCTGCGCGACTTCCGGTTCGACGCCCCGCCGCCCGGGTGGTCGGTGGAGTTCGACCACTGGGCCGCCGAGGCCCTCGACCACGGCGATGTCGACGCGCTGGCCTCGTTCCGGCGCGCACCGGGGGCTCGGTACGCGCACCCGACCACCGAGCACTTCGCCCCGCTGTTCGTCACGCTCGGCGCGGCCGCCGACGCCGCGCCGGTGACCACGATCACGGGTTACTGGCTCGGCCTTGCCAAGAGGTCCTTCCAGGTGGCATAAGCATGGGACCTGCACCCTTCCGGAGGTCCGCATGTCCGAGCACGACAATCCGCCTACGCCACCTCCGCCGTCCTGGCTCGGTGCCGGGCACTCGGGCCGGCACGACCCGTTTGGCGGGACCACGCAAAGCCACCGTTCGATGGCCGTGGCCGATCTAGCCGCCGACCACCCGCAGTCCCGGCTCGACCGGGCTCTGCAATGGGTGCCGCGCGTCCTGTCCAGCAAGCCCCACATCCTGTGGCTGATGCTGCTCGGCGTGTACCTGATCGTGCTTCCGCTGATCGGCATCGCGGTGAGCGCCAAGGCCGAGCTCATCGGCGGCAACTACACCAACGTGACCAGCGACATCGGCGCCTGCATCGCCGCCGGGGGCACCCTGCACCTGATCAACCAGGGGCGCAGGCGGCAGAAGCTGGACGCTGAGCGGCTGACCTTGCTCAAGGAGGTGCACGCCCTGCTGCATCACGTGCACCCCGACGCCGCCGCCGCCCTCGGCCAGTCCATGCCGCCCAAGGACGCCGATCACCGGTAGACGCCGATCACGGGTCACTGCACAGACTGGGTGGGTTACGAGCGTGATAGCGCCACGGACTCCACCCATTCTTTGCAGTGATCATCTTGTCAACCGCCGGTCAGAGCCGGTCAGAGCCGGTCGAGCAGCCAGCGCGGGCCGGTCACGGCCGCCTCGACGGCGGCGCAGCGCGACCGCAGCTCCCGGTCGGCCGTAATCACCAGCGTCGGCCCGTGCACCGAGTGAGCCGCGGTCTGCCGCACGATCTCGTCGTCGCCGGAACCCGGCGCCCGCACCACGACGACCGGAAGCTCCTCGCCACCCGCGGCCGACGTGTCCGGCCCGTCCTCGACGCCGCGCGCGGCGACGCCCTCGAGCACGACCACGAACCGCGGGAACCAGCGTTCGAGCGCCGGGGCCGCCAGGTCGTCGGGCAAGGCCACGACTCCGGTCATGGCCAGGTCGGCGATCTGGGCGAGCAGCCGGGCGGCCGCCCCGGCCCGGTCCCGCCACCAGCCGTCGGGGCGGGAACCCATCACGTTCGCGATGTCCACCACGACGGTGACCGGGTTCAGGGCCGAACGCAGGGCCGGCCACTGGGCCTCGAACCCGGGGTGCAGCGGCATCCGGCCCACCTCGTCGACCGGTACCCACGAGACCTCGCTGGTCTCCTCGCTGACCGGGGCGGCCGGGATCGGCGACGGCGCCGCGGCCAGCACCGTGTGGTAGGTCCAGCCGCCGTGGTCGTCGGCCAGCAGGCCC
>DASWAH010000031.1:0-11740 GCA_036391235.1 Streptosporangiaceae bacterium | reverse complement strand
GGAGATCTTCGCGCCGATCACCAAGCGGCCCTCGCGCGGCTCTTACACCGGCTACGGCAAGCGGATTCCTTCTGACCGGCCGCCGGTGCTGACGCCGAAGGAACTGGCCCTGACCGCGGCCAGCGACGGCAAGGACCTGCCGGTCGGCGGCAATGGCCAGTCGCCGAACCTGTCCAAGGGCGGCTACTCCGCCTCCCTGGAGGACCCGTACGGGCCGGGCGGGCCGTTCGGATCCGTCGGTCAGGAACCAGGCGACCCGCGCGGCAGCCGATAGCCCGCCGCGCGGTGAGCGACTCATTTGACCGGCCCCGGATCGAGGCGGCGGTCCGGGAGATCCTGCTCGCGATCGGCGAGGACCCGGACCGGGATGGTGTCAAGGACACTCCGGCCCGGGTCGCGCGGGCTTACGAGGAGCAGTTCGCAGGCCTGAAGCAGCATCCAAAGGACGTGCTGACCACGGTCTTCGATGCCGACCACGACGAAATGGTGCTGGTCAGGGATATCGAGGTGTTCTCGACCTGCGAGCACCATCTCACACCCTTCTTCGGATACGCCCATGTCGGCTATATCCCTAATGAGAGAGGCCAGATCACCGGCCTGTCCAAGCTGGCCAGGCTGGTCGATGTTTACGCCAGGCGTCCTCAGGTACAGGAGCGGATGACTAGCCAGATCGCCGACTCGCTGGTGGAAGTCCTCGAGCCCCGAGGGGTTATCGTGGTGGTGGAGGCCGAGCATCTGTGCATGGCGATGCGCGGCGTCCGCAAGCCGGGAGCCAAGACCGTCACGTCCGCCGTCCGTGGCAGCTTCCGCACTTCGAATAGCACCCGAGCGGAGGCCATGAGCCTGCTCATGAACCGCCATTAGCGCCTGGAAGGGATTCGTCCGCAAGCGCAGCCGTTTATCACTACGCTTGCCCCGTGACTCGGGGCCGGACAGACATGTCGGAGATGACGGACCTTACCGGGCCAGGACCGGCAGAGCCCAGAACCGGAACCAAGCAGCGGGCTGACCGGCCCGCTGCCGGCCCAGCGGCTCCCGGCAAGGCCCAGGACAAGGTCCAGGACCGGGCTCAGGACAAGTCGCCGGACAAGTCGCCCGACCGGACGCCAGCCGGCCCGCGCCGGGTGGACCGCCGGACGCAACGGCGCTGGGTGCCCATCGTGTCGGGCTGGCTGGTCTTCCTGCTCGGCCTGGCCGACGTGATCCTCGGCGTGACCGCGCCAGGCAGCAACCTGCACGCCAGGCTCCAGAAGCTGCCGGTCGTGGTGCCGGGCACCGTGGCCGCGCTGACCAGGACGGCCGACATCATCATCGGCCTGCTGTTGCTGATGCTTTCCCACGGGCTGCGCCGCCGCAAGCACCGGGCCTGGCAGGAAGTGATGGGGCTGCTGACCATCAGCGCCCTGATCGCGCTGGCCCATGCGACCTACCTGATGAACCATCAGCGGCAGGACGAAGCGATCAAGGTCGGCGTCGGCTTCGTCATCCTGCTGCTGCTGATCGTGGCCGGGATCGCGCTGCGCAAGCAGTTCTACGCGGTCGGCGACCCGCGTACCCGCTGGCGGGCGCTCGGGGCGCTGATCGGCCTGCTCGTCGCCGACGTGCTGATCGGGGTCGGGTACCTGTCGGGCCCGGCTGACCTGCAGCCCGGCTACACGTTTTCCGACGAGCTCCACACGGCGCTGAACGGCCTGGTCGGCGCGGCCGGCCCGGTCGCCTTCGGGCCGCACGATCTGCGCGGCGACTTCTTCGCCACCCTCATGGGCGCGCTCGCCTTCGTGACCGTGGTCATCACGGCCCAGCTGTTCCTGCGGCCGGCCAAGCCTCAGGGCCGCCTCGGGGCCAGCGACGCGGTGCGGATCAGGACGCTGCTTGACAAGCACGGGGCGGCCGACTCGCTCGGCTACTTCGCGCTGCGCCACGACAAGAGCGTGATCTGGTCGCCGAGCGGCAAGTCCTGCATCGGGTACCGGGTGTTGTCCGGCGTCATGCTGGCCAGCGGCGATCCGCTCGGGGACCGGGAGGCCTGGCCCGGCGCGATCGGGGCCTTCCTGGACATGGCGGCCAAGCACGCCTGGGTCCCGGCGGTGATCGGATGCAGCGAGCAGGGGGCCGAGACCTGGTGCCGGGCCGGTGACCTCACCGCACTCGAACTGGGGGACGAGGCGGTGGTCAATGTCGAGGACTTCTCGCTGCAGGGCCGCTCGATGCGCAACGTGCGGCAGATGGTGACCAGGGTCTGCCGGGCCGGTTACGTGGCCGAGGTCCGCCGCGTCGGTGACGTGCCCGCGGACGAGATCGCCCGGCTGGTCAGGCAGGCCGATTCCTGGCGCGGCAACCCGACCGAGCGCGGCTTCTCGATGGCCCTGGGCCGGATCGGCGGATCGGGAGACGACCGCTGCGTGATCGCGACCGCGACCGAGGACGGCGCGCTCAAGGCACTGCTGCACTTCGTCCCGTGGGGCGAGGACGGCCTCTCGCTGGACCTGATGCGCCGGGACAAGTCGGCCCAGCCTGGCCTGAACGACTTCATGATCGCCGAGACCATCAAGGCCGCACCGGGCCTGGGCGTGCGGAAGATCTCGCTGAACTTCGCGGCGTTCCGGGCCGCGCTCGAACGGGGCGAGCGGATCGGAGCCGGCCCGATCACCAAGGCCTGGCGGCGCATTTTGCTGTTCCTGTCCCGCTGGTTCCAGATCGAGTCGCTATACAAGTTCAACGCGAAGTTCGCCCCCGTATGGGTGCCGCGGTTCATGGTCTTCGCGTCGGCCAGGGACGCGGTCAGGGTCGCTCTCGCGGCCCTGGAAGCCGAGGCGTTCCTCGTCCTGCCCAAGGTCGAGGCCCGCCGGGCCGGCCGGATCATCCGCAATGCGCTGACCAAGCCCGACCGCCAGCGGCCGGTCAGCGATCGGGCCTGACCGGTCCCGCCGCCCCGTCCCGGTTCCGCTGGCGCGGTCTCGGGGCTTGTAGATTTACGCGCATGACCGCAAGCTCCGTACGTCCCGCGGGTCTGCCCGCCGCAGACCGGTGCCTGGTCATGGGAGTGGTCAACGTCACCCCCGACTCCTTCTCCGACGGCGGGCTGTGGTTCGGCCCCGATGCCGCGATCGCGCACGGGCTCGAACTCGCCGCCGCCGGGGCCGACATCGTCGACGTGGGCGGCGAATCGACCAGGCCGGGAGCGCTGCGGATCAGCGAGGACGAGGAGTTGCGCCGGGTCGGCCCGGTCGTGGAAGGGCTGGCTAGCGCCGGCATCCCGGTCAGCATCGACACCATGCGGGTCAGCGTGGCCGAGCGGGCCCTGGCGGCCGGAGCGGCGATGGTCAATGACGTCAGCGGCGGCCTGGCCGATCCGGCGATGGCCGGGCTGATCGCGTCGGCCGGAGTGCCGTACGTGGTCATGCACTGGCGCGGGCACAGCGAGCGGATGTACGAGCGGGCGCACTACGGTGACGTAGTCAAGGAGGTCACCGCCGAGCTCTCGGTCCGGGTGAACGCCCTGGCCAGCGCGGGCATCGACCCCAACCAGATGATCATCGACCCCGGCCTGGGATTCGCCAAGCACCCGGCCCACAGCTGGGCGCTGCTGGCCAGGCTGTCCCAGCTGGGCTGCCTGGACCATCCGGCCGCGCCGTTCCCCATCCTGGCGGCGGCGTCCCGCAAGGGCTTCATCGCGCGCCTGCTCGGCCCGAGCCAGGATGACCCGCGGCCGTTCGACGAGTGCGATGCCGCGACCGTCGCCCTGACCACCTACGCGGCCCTGGCCGGGGCATGGTGCGTACGCGTGCACGCGGTACCGGGCAACGCGGACGCGGTGCGGGTGGTCGCCCGCCTCGCCCAGGAAGGCCGGCCGTGAACTTCCTCGACAAGATCGCCATCACCGGCCTGCGTGGTTACGGCTACCACGGGGTGCTGCCGGCCGAACGCGAGACCGGCCAGGAGTTCGTGGTGGACGCGGTGGTCTGGCTGGATACGAGCACCGCGGCTGCCTCGGACGACCTGGGGTCCACGGTCAACTACGCCGCCCTGGCCGGCCGCCTGGCCGGGATCGTCTCCGGCGAGCCGGTCGACCTGATCGAGACCCTCGCGCACCGGCTGGCCGGCGCCTGCCTGGACGACGCACGAGTCAGGCACGCCGAGATCACCGTGCACAAGCCGCAGGCCCCGGTCGGCGTGCCGGTAACCGACGTCAGCGTGACGATCCGCAGGAGCCGCCCGTGAGCACGGCATCCGGCGACCGGGGCAGGCCGCCGGAGGATGCCACGGCCACGCCGGTGGTGCTGGCCCTGGGCAGCAACCTCGGGGACCGGCTGGCCAACTTGCGGGCCGGCATTGACGCGCTGACCGCGACCGGCGAGCTCACCGTGACCGCGGTCTCGCCGGTCTACGAGACGGCGCCCGTCGGCGGCCCGGACCAGCCCGAATACCTGAACGCCGTCGTGGTCGGCCGGACCTCGCTGCCCGCTCAGGCTGTGCTGGGCCTGGCCCAGGACGCCGAGCAGGCGCTCGGGCGGGAGCGGTCGGTCCGCTGGGGACCGCGCACCCTGGACGTGGACGTCATCGCCGTGGGCGCACAGCGCAGCGATGACCCGCACCTGACCCTGCCGCACCCGCGGGCCCAAGAGCGCGCGTTCGTACTCGTGCCCTGGCTCGACGCCGATCCCGGCGCGACGCTGCCAGGCGGCGGCCCGGTGGCCGGCCTGGCCGCCCGCCTCGGCCGGGACGGGATCAGGCGCCGTGATGACCTGAGCCTGACGAGGGCCCGGCCGCGGGCCGCCGAGCGAGACGGGTGAGCTCCGATGCAGCCGACCAAGCCCTGGACGCTGGTGGCGATCGCCGTGATCAGTGCGGTGGTGGCCTGGATCGTCGTCCGGCTGTCCTTCTCCAGCCTCGCGCCGCTGCCCTGGACGGCCGTCCCCGCGCTGCTGCTGCTCGCGATCGGCGAGTTCGGTTTCGCCCGCAACCTGGGACCGCGGCTGCACGGCCGTCCCGGCGCCAAGCCGATCCAGCCGATGGCCGTCCCGCGCGTGGTCGCGCTGGCCAAGGCAAGCTCGGCGGCCGGGTCCGCGATCGGCGGGCTGGCCCTCGGCTTCCTGATCTACACGCTCCCCTCGCTGAGCAGGCCGGTGCCCGGTCACGACGCGATCGCGAGCGCGGTTACCTCGCTGTCCGCACTGGCCCTGGTGCTGGCCGCCCTCTACCTCGAACGCGCCTGCCGGGCGCCGAAGCCGCCGGAGGACGAAGAAGACGATCTGCCGTCGTCCAACGGCCAGCACGGGCGCCGGTACTGACGTGCGAGACGACGAGTACGGGGCAGCGTCCCCGCACGGCGCCGGCGGCAGGCCGGGCGTGACCCATCCGGCTCAGCTCGCGGTCGGGGTGGTGGGCGCGGGCCGGGCCGGCACGGCCATGGCCGTCGCCCTGGCCAGGGCCGGGCACCGGGTGGTCGCGGCGTCGGCGGTGTCGCAGGCATCGCTGGACCGGGTCGGGGCCAGCCTGCCGCAGGCGCGCGTGGCCCGGCCCGAGGACGTCGTGCGAGCGGCCGACCTGGTGTTGCTCACCGTGCCCGACGACGCGCTGCCCGGGCTGGTCAGCGGGCTGGCGGCGACCGGAGTGCCGCTGGCCGGGCGGCTGATCGCGCACGCCAGCGGCCGGCACGGCCTCGCGGTGCTCGAGCCGGCCACCCGCGAGGGCGCGCTCCCGCTGGCGCTGCATCCGGTCATGACGTTCACGGGGCGGCCCGACGACGTGGAGAAGATGGCCGGGATCTCGTTCGGCGTGACCGCCCCCGATCCGCTGCGGGCGGTCGCCGAGGTGCTCGTGGTCGAGATGGGCGGCAACCCGGTCTTCATCACCGAAGAGCACCGCGGTCTCTACCACGCTGGCCTGGCCAGCGCGGCCAACCACCTCGTGACGCTGGTGGCGTCCTCGGCCGACCTGCTGGCCAGGGCCGGAGTGCCCGATCCGGCGAAGATGCTGGGGCCGCTGCTCGGTGCGGCCCTGGAGAACGCGCTGATGTTCGGCGACGCTGCGCTGACCGGGCCGGTCGCCCGGGGCGACGCCGACACGGTCGCCGCCCACGTCCGGGCCATCGGGGCAGCCGCGCCGGAGACCCTCGGCGCCTACCTGGCCCTGGCCAGGCTGACGGCCGATCGCGCACTGGCGGCGGGCCGGCTCGCCCCGGCCGACGCTCAGCGGCTGCTCGGCGTGCTCTCCGATGATCACGGAGCCGGCCGTTGAACCCGATGCTGGCCAGAACCAGGGCCGGCCTGGCGGCCGCCCGGGCCACGCTGCGGTCGCCCGTGGTGGTCGTGCCGACGATGGGCGCCCTGCACGACGGTCACCGGGCACTGCTACGCCGGGCTCGCGTCCTGGCCGGCCGGAACGGCTCGGTCGTCGTCTCCGTGTTCGTCAATCCGCTCCAGTTCGGAGTCGGCGAAGACCTGGACCAGTACCCGCGGACCCTCGATGACGACGTCGCCGTCTGCGGACTCGAGCACGTCGACGTGGTGTTCGCCCCCTCCTACCGGCAGATGTACCCGCGTGAGCAGCTGATCAGGGTCAGCCCGGGCCCGATCGGCGCGCTGCTGGAAGGTGCGTCCAGGCCCGGCTTCTTCGACGGGGTGCTGACCGTGGTGCTGAAGCTGATGCACCTGGTGCGGCCGGACATCGCGGTGTTCGGCGAGAAGGACGCCCAGCAGCTCGCGCTGGTCCGCGCGATGGCTGCGGACCTGAACCTGCCGGTCGCCATCGACTCCGTGCCTACCGTGCGGGACCCCGACGGCCTGGCCACCTCGAGCCGTAACCGGTACCTGTCCGATGCCGAGCGCAAGACGGCGCTGGCCCTGTGCGTCGCCCTGGAGGCCGGCGCGGCCGCCAGCCAGGACGGCCCCGACGCGGTACTGGCGGCGGCCGGCGCTGAGCTGGCGGCGGCTGGCCGGGCCGACCCGCCGTTCGCCGTCGACTACCTGACGCTGGTCGACCCGGCCACCTTCGCGGCGGTCGGCCCGGAATACCACGGGGAGGCGCTGCTGCTGGTGGCGGGCACGGTCGGCACAACCAGGCTGATCGACAACGCCAGGCTCAGCCTGGGCGCACCGGAACCGCAAGATGGCGCCGGGCGGCCCGGGGCCGCCCCGTGATCGCCGGACGGCTGCTGGCGCCGCGTCCTGGCTGGGTCAGGCGCGCGGACGTCGTCGTGGTCGGATCGGGGGTCGCCGGAGTGACCGCGGCGCTGAACGCGCACCAGGCCATGCCGGACCGGAACATCCTGCTGGTGACGAAGTCGCTGCTGGATGACGGCTCGACCCGGTGGGCTCAGGGCGGGGTCGCGGCCGCGCTTGGTCCCGGTGACTCGCCCGAGCAGCACCTGGCCGACACCCTGACCGCCGGGGCCGGGCTGTGCGATCCGGTCGCGGTCCGCTCGCTGGTCACCGACGGCCCGGCCGCGGTGCGCCGCCTGATCGCGCTGGGCGCCAGGTTCGACGCGGGCCCTGGCGGCGTGCTCGAGCTGACCAGGGAGGGCGGGCACCTGCGGCGGCGGATCGCGCACGCGGGCGGCGACGCGACCGGGGCCGAGATCTCCCGTGCCCTGCTGCTCGCGCTGGCCGAGGCGGGCGCGGGCGCGGAGGAGGGTACCGGCATCGACGTGATCGAGCACGCGATGACCATCGACTTGCTGCCGGCCGCCGGCGGCCGCGTCGCCGGCCTGACCCTGCACGTGATCGGCGAAGGCCAGCAGGACGGCGTTGGCGCAGTACACGCTCCGGCCGTCGTTCTCGCCACCGGCGGCATGGGCCAGGTCTTCTCGGCCACCACCAACCCGCCGGTGTCCACTGGCGACGGCGTCGCGATCGCCTTGCGAGCCGGCGCGCAAGCCGCCGACCTGGAGTTCATTCAATTCCATCCGACCGTGCTGTGGCTCGGTCCCGGCGCCCGCGGTCGCCAGCCGCTGATTTCCGAGGCAGTGCGGGGCGAAGGCGCGCTCCTGACCGACAGCGCTGGCCGGCGGTTCATGACCGGGCGGCACCCGCTGGCCGACCTCGCCCCGCGCGACGTGGTCGCCAAGGCGATCATGAACGTGATGTCCGAGACCGGTGCCGACCACGTGTTCCTCGACGGCACGCACCTTGGCACCCAGGTCTGGGAGCACCGCTTCCCGACGATCCTGGCCAGCTGCCGCGAGCACGGCATCGACCCGGTCACCGAGCCCATCCCGGTCGTGCCCGCCGCGCACTACGCCAGCGGCGGCATCCGCACCGACCTGGCCGGCCGGACCAGCATCCCCGGCCTCTATGCCTGCGGCGAAGCCGCCTGCACCGGCGTCCACGGCGCCAACCGCCTTGCCTCGAACTCCCTCCTCGAGGGCCTGGTCTTCGCCGAGCACATCGCCGCCGACCTCGCCGCCAGCTTCCCCCCGCCCGCGGACCCCGCCCCCGACCCGCGCACTCCCGGCCTGGTCGAAGCATCGGCCATGGACCAGATCCAGCGCCTGATGACCGACCTGGCCGGCGTGCTGCGGTCGGGACCAGGACTAGCCGAGGCGGCGCGGCGACTCCAGGAGATCGGCGATCAGCAGTCGAGCAAGCCGAGCCTGGAGGCCTGGGAGACGACGAACCTGCACCTGCTGGCGACGGCGGTGGTGGCAGCGGCGGCGTTGCGGACCGAGACTAGGGGCAGCCACTGGCGGGAGGACTATCCGGAGGCGTCGGATGACTGGCTGGGACACCTCGTGGCGGGGCTGGAGGGCGGCCGGGCCGGCATATCCTTCCGGCCGCTGCTGAACGCACCGGCCGGAAGAAACGCCGACCCGTCCGCAACCGGGAACCGAGACACATGACGGGACAACAAAATGAAAACAGTCTCGTGGCCGGTGATATCCGGCAGCTCATCGAGACCGGTCTAGCTGAGGACCTCGCCGACGGACCTGACGTGACCACCCTCGCGACCATCCCGGCCGGGGCGGTGGGTGTCGCGGATGTGGTGGCGCGGCGCGCGGGTGTCATCTGTGGTCTTGCGGTCGCCGAGGCAGTGTTCGACGCGGTCGGGGGGGACGGTGGTGTTGCCGGGAGCGTTCAGCGGACGGCGACATCATCCGTCCGTCCCGGCCCCGCCCCAACCGGGGTTTTTAGAATCCGCTGCGAGCCGAGAGTGGCCGACGGCGATCAGGTCGCCGCAGGCACGGTATTGATGCGCGTGGAAGGGTCGCTAGCGGGGATTCTGACCGGGGAGCGGACGGCGCTCAATTTTCTGGGGCATTTGTCGGGGGTTGCGACGCTGACCAGGGCGTGGGTGGATGCGGTCGCCGGGACGGAGGCGAGGATCAGGGATACCAGGAAGACCTTGCCTGGGTTGCGGGCACTGGAGAAGTACGCGGTGCGGTGCGGGGGCGGGGTGAACCACCGGATGTCGCTGTCCGATGCGGCGCTGATCAAAGACAATCATGTCGCGGCGGCCGGGTCGGTGACGGCCGCGCTCGACGCGGTCGGCAAGCTGGCGCCTGACCTGCCGACCGAGGTGGAGTGCGACACGCTGGAGCAGCTCGAGGAGGCGGTCGCGGCCGGGGCCGGGCTGATCCTGCTGGACAATTTCAGTGTGGACGAGCTGGCCAGGGCGGTCGAGGTGAACGGCGGGCGGGCGCTGCTCGAGGCGAGCGGCGGGCTGCGGCTGGAGGATGCCGCGGCGGTGGCGGCGACCGGGGTCGACTTCCTCGCGGTGGGGGCGCTGACCCATTCCGCCCCGGTGCTGGACATCGGGCTTGACCTGGTCAGGACCGGATAGGCGGGGCGGGAGATGCTTCTCACGATCGATGTCGGCAACACCAACACGGTGCTGTGCGTGTTCGACGGCGAAGACGTGGTCGAGCACTGGCGGATCGCGACCGACCCGGTCAGGACGGCCGACGAGCTGGCGATCACGCTGCGCGGGCTGCTCTCGCAGAGCCCGCGGGCCGGCCAGAGCGTGCTGGACGGCATCGCTGTCTGCTCCACGGTGCCTTCGGTACTGCACGAGATGCGGGAGATGGTCGGCCGCTATTACGACGACATCCCGGCCCTGATCGTCGAGGCGGGGGTCAGGACCGGTATTTCGGTCCGGTACGACAACCCGAAGGAAATCGGGACCGACCGGATTATGAACACGGTGGCCGCGGTGCACCTGTATGGCGGGCCCGCGATCGTGGTGGACTTCGGCACCTCGACGAACTTCGACGCGGTCAGCGCCAGGGGCGAGTTCGTGGGCGGAGCGCTGGCCCCGGGAATCGAGATCTCGGTCGACGCGCTGTCCCGGCGGGCGGCTCAGCTGCTGAAGGTCGAGCTGACCAGGCCGAGCCGGGTCATCGGGAAGAACACGGTGGCGGCCCTGCAGTCGGGCATCATCTTCGGCGTGGCCGGCCAGATCGAGGGCATCGTGCGCCGGATGGCCGAAGAACTCCACCCGGCCGATCCGGCCGCGGTGACGGTGATCGCGACCGGCGGGCTGGCCCCCCTCGTGATCGACGAGGTGAAGGTCATCGACGCCTATGAGCCCTGGCTGACCCTGATCGGCCTCCGGCTCGTATGGGAACGCAACACCGCACCCTGAATCTCGTTCGCCCGCCCCGTGGCCGCGCCGGTAGCCTCAGGCAGATGAGCGACGAACGCAACCCGGGCGAGGACGGCGAGCAGGCGCCTGGGCCGGAGTCCTGGCTGGCGGCTGACGTATCGGAACAGATGCGGGTCAGGCTGGCCAAGGCCGAGCGGCTGAGGGCCGCCGGGATCGAGCCCTATCCGGTCGGGTACCCGCGCACGCACACGATCGCGCAGGTACGGGAGCGCCACGGCGAGCTGCCCGCGGACACCGCGACCGGGGACGTGGTCGGCGTCGCCGGCCGGGTCATGCTGTACCGGACCGGCGGGAAGCTGTGCTTCGCGACGATCAAGGACGGAACCGGCGAGATCCAGGTGATGATCTCCCGGGACAAGGTCGGCGAGGACGCCCTCGCGGCCTGGAAGTCCGACGTCGACATCGGCGACCACATCGGCGTGACCGGCGAGGTCATCACCTCGCGGAGCGGTGAGCTGTCCGTGCTCGCCAGCTCGTACGCGATCACGTCCAAGTCGCTGCGGCCGCTGCCGGACAAGCACGCCGGCCTGACCGACCCCCAGACGCGGGTGCGGATGCGTTACGTCGACCTGATCGTCAACCCAGAGGCGAGGCGGCTGGCCGAGCTGCGGGCGGCAGTCACCAGGGCCATCCGCGAGGAGCTGCACAGCCAGGGCTTCATCGAGGCCGAGACACCGATGCTGCAGACGCTGCACGGCGGTGCCAACGCCCGGCCGTTCACCACCCACATCAACGCCTACGACATGCAGCTGTACCTGCGGATCGCGCTCGAGCTGTACCTGAAGCGGCTGATGGTGGGCGGCCTGGAGAAGGTCTACGAGATCGGCAGGAACTTCCGCAACGAGGGTGCCGACGCGACCCACAACCCCGAGTTCACGATGCTGGAGGCGTACGAGGCGTACGGCGACTACGGCACGATGCGGGAGCTGGCGCGCACGCTGATCGTCGAGGCCGCGGTCGCGGCGCACGGGCGGCCCGTGGCGGTGCGGCCGGACGGTACCGAGCACGACCTGTCGGGGGCCTGGCCCACGGTGACGGTGCACGATGCGGTGGCGGCCGCGCTCGGCGAACCGGTATCGCCCGACACGCCGCGCGAGGAACTGTCCCGGCTCGCCAAGATCGCGCACGTGCCGCTGAA
>DASWAH010000030.1:0-5172 GCA_036391235.1 Streptosporangiaceae bacterium | reverse complement strand
CTGGCGACGCGGAGCAACCTGAGCACTGGCGCGAAGATTGCCTGGGCGATCTTCTCGATCATCCCGCTAGTGCCTTTCATCTACGTGCTGACCAGCGGCGATCTGTGGTAGCGAGCGGCCGGGCGCGCTAGTGCCGGTTGTCACCGGGCGGACAGCCGGCGTTCACGGCGAGGGCACCGGCCAGGCACGGGGACAGGGCACGATCGGTATCGCCAGGACATGCTGGGCAGCTGAACGCGGACGGGGGATGGCGCGATGGTGACCGGGCTGGTCCGGCGACCGGGCGCGGCCGGGGCCCCGCCGCCCGGTCAGGTGCACGTCCAGTTCGGCGGCGACGCGTCGTCCCAGGCCGTCGTCTCATGGTCGGCGCCCGAGGCGGTGGCCAGGCCGCGGCTGCTGCTCGGCCCGGCCGGCGAGCCGGCCGGGCAGCCGATCGACGCCTGGGAACGCGCCTACACCGACGCGCTCACCGGCCAGACCGTGCTGGCCTACCACGCCAGCGCGGGCTCGCTCGAACCCGGAACCCGGTATTCCTACCAGGTCGTGCACGACGGCTGCGAGCCAGTGACGGGCACCTTCACGACCGCGCCGCGGGGGCGTTCCGCCCCGTTCAGGTTCACCAGCTTCGGCGATCAGGGCGTGCCGGAGCCGATCGGGCTCGGGCAGGGCCCGAATTCGCCGAACGCCGGTTACGTGGTCGATGCCGTCAACCGGCTGGACCCGCTGTTCCATCTGGTCAACGGGGACCTGTGCTACGCGAACGCGAGCGAGGAGCCGGTCGCGACGTGGTCGGCCTGGTTCGACAGCATCGGCCGGTCGGCCCGTCGCCGGCCGTGGATGCCCACGGCCGGCAACCACGAGAACGAGCCAGGCAACGGCCCGCAGGGTTACCTGGCCTACCAGACCAGGTTCGAGCTGCCCGGCAACGGGACGCCGGCCTTCGCTGGCCTGTGGTATTCGTTCACCGTCGGCCCGGTCCGGTTCATCGCGCTCAACAACGACGACGTCTGCCTGCAGGACGGCGGGTTCAGCAGGATCCGCCGCGACCACGCGCCCGGCTACCGCGAGCGCGGGTACGACCCCTACATCCGGGGCTACAGCGACGGCGCCCAGCGGCGCTGGCTGGAGCGCGAGCTGGCCGCGGCCAGGGCGGACGACGACATCGACTGGATCGTGGTGTTCATGCACCAGGTGGCCATGTCGACCGCTCACTGGAACGGCGCCGACCTGGGCATCAGACAGCAGTGGCTGCCGCTGTTCGATGCCTACGGCGTCGACCTGGTGCTGACCGGGCACGAGCACCACTACGAGCGCACGTACCCGGTCCGCGGCGTGGTCCAGGGCAGCGAGCTGCTGACGCCGGCCCCGGTCACCGGAGCGGACGAGGGCGGCGCGGCCGGCGAGCACGGCGCGGCCGGCGAGCACGGTGCGATCGACACCAGGCGCGGGACCGTGCACCTGACCGTCGGCGGCGGCGGTCACCCTTACGACGGGCCTGGCCGGCGGCTGCACGGCCCGGGCGAGGGAGTCGTCATCACCGGCGTCCGGCCGGGCAGCCCGCAGGTCTCGCGCCGGTCGGTGCAGGTAACCGAGCCTGCCCTGTGGTCGGCGCACCGCGACCCGGCAGCTCCGTTCGGCCTGGCCGCCTTCGACGTCGACCCGGCCGAGCCCGGCGGCACCACGTCGATCACCGTGACCTACTGGGGAACGGGCAACGGTTCGCCTGACTACCGCCCGCGGGACCGGTTCGTGCTGCGCAAGCCGCGGCCCGGCACCCGGGAGTCCGGCCGCGAGCTGGCCGGGACCGGCCGCACAATGGGATCGTGATCGAGGTCGGTGCCGAGCGGTTCGAGGACATGGTCGAGCAGGCTCTGGACAGCCTGCCCGACGAACTAGGCCGGCTGATGCGCAACGTCGCCGTGGTCGTCGAGCACGGGCCAGGTCCCGACGGCCTGCTCGGCCTCTACCAGGGCGTGCCGCTGACCAGCCGGAGCACCCAGTACGCGGGCGTGCTGCCCGACCGGATCACCATCTACCGCCAGGCGATCTGCGCGACCGCATGGTCGGAGTGGGACGTCCAGGAGCAGGTACGCAAGACGGTGATCCACGAGGTCGGGCATCACTTCGGCATCTCCGACGAACGCCTCCGCGAGCTCGGCTGGTAGCCGCAGCCCCGGTCCGGGCCGGCACGCGTATTTCTTGACATGCTGGGACCGTCGTCACACCCGGAGGTGCTCGTGAGTCAGCTCAGTCTCGGCGTCATCGCGTCGTCGCGGAAGGAGCACGAGCAGCGGCTGGCCATCCACCCGGCCCACCTGGACCGGATCGATGCCGGCCTGCGGCGCGACCTCTACCTGGAGCGCGGCTACGGCGCTGGCTTCGGCCTGTCCGACGAGCAGCTGGCCGGCCAGGTCGCTGGCCTGCGCAGCCGCGAGGAACTGCTGGCCGGCTGCGACGTTGTCGTGCTGCCTAAGCCGCTGCCCGAGGACCTCGCCGCGATGCGTTCCGGCCAGGTGCTGTGGGGCTGGCCGCACTGCGTGCAGAACGCGGACATCACGCAGCTGGCGATCGACCGCAGGCTGACCCTCCTGGCGTTCGAGGCGATGAATCACTGGCACGAGGACGGGTCGTTCAGCCTGCACGTGTTTCACAAGAACAACGAGATGGCCGGGTACTGCTCCGTGCTGCACGCCCTGCAGCTGGCCGGGATCACCGGCGAGTACGGCCGGCCGCTGCGGGCCGCCGTGATCAGCTTCGGCGCCACCGGGCGCGGCGCCGTGACCGGCCTGAACGCGCTCGGCGTGCACGACGTCCACGTGCTGACGCACCGCGACATCGCCGCCGTCGCGTCGCCGATCCACTCCGCCCGCATGATCCACTTCGAGCGGCTGCCCAGCGACCCGGCCAGGTGCCGCGCCCACGGCGACGACGGCTGGCTGCCGCTGGCCGAGTATCTGGCCGGGTTCGACATCGTGGTCAACTGCGTGCTGCAGGACACCGGCGCCCCGCTGATGTTCGTCACCGAGGTGGAACTGGCCGCGTTCGCGCCGGGCAGCCTGATCATCGACGTGTCCTGCGACGCCGGGATGGGGTTCAGCTGGGCCCGGCCGACATCGTTCGCCGAGCCGTCCTTCCTGATCGGCGACCACGTGCG
The DNA here is from genome assembly GCA_036391235.1 of Streptosporangiaceae bacterium. Lineage (GTDB taxonomy): Bacteria > Actinomycetota > Actinomycetes > Streptosporangiales > Streptosporangiaceae > Chersky-822. Next base: position 2,018 of record DASWAH010000030.1, on the reverse strand, counting down.
CTACTACGCGGTGGACCACAGCCCGTCACTGCTGTGGGATTCCGCGACCTGGGAGATCAGCGAGGCGCTGCTGCCGCACCTGCCGACCGTGCTGGCCGGCCCGGCGAGCTGGGAGGCCGACCCGGTCATCAGCCGGAGCATCGAGATCCGCGACGGCGTGATCCGCAACGAAGCGATCCTCGCATTCCAGCAGCGGTCCCAGGACTACCCGCATGAGCAGCACCGCTAGGCGTTCCGGTTGATGCCCGAGCGGATGAACACCCCGCTGGTGGCCGGGTTGCGCGCCGATCAAGTGCCCCGGGTCCGGGTGGCGGCGGAAATGGCAATACGCCTGATGTCGGCAGCGAGCGCCTGATGCCCGGGCCGGGATCGCGGTCCGGCCGGCCGCAGCGAGGCGCGCTGCACCACGTCGAGCTGTGGGTGCCGGACCTGGCCAGGGCCGGCGCTGAATGGGGCTGGCTGCTCGGCGAGCTCGGCTACGCCCAGTTCCAGGACTGGCCGCACGGCCGCAGCTGGCGGCTCGGCGACACCTACCTCGTGGTCGAGCAATCGCCCGCGCTGACCGCGGCGTCCCAGGACCGCTGCCGTCCCGGCCTGAATCACCTGGCCTTCCACGCCGGGGACCAGGCCCGGGTGGATGCCCTGGCCGCTTCGGCTCCCGCGCATGGCTGGACCGCTCTGTTCGCGGATCGGTACCCGTTCGCGGGCGGGCCTGACCACTACGCCGCCTACCTGGCCAATACCGACGAATTCGAGGTCGAGCTGGTTGCCGGTCCCGCCGCTGTCCGTGGCTAGCACTGTCAGTGGCTAGCACTGTCAGTGCTTAGCCGCACGATGCTGGCATGAGAATCACTCAGTTACCAGAAGCGTGCGACCGCCTCGCCCGGATCCAGGCCGGCGTCATTACCCGTCGCCAGGCCATCGACAACGGCATGTCCGCCTACTCGGTCGAGTGGCTGGCCGAGACCGGTCGCTGGCCGACGCTCCAGCGCGCCGTCTACTCGATCTACACCGGTCCTCCCGCCCGGGAGGCGGTTCTGTGGGCCGCTGTTCTGCGGGCAGGCTCGGGCGCCGTGCTCAGCCACGAGACGGCCGCCGAGGTGCACCGGCTGGTCGACCAGCCGAGTAGCCGGCTGCACATCACCATCCCGCATGAACGGACTCTTGCCCCGATCAAAGGGCTGGTCCTGCACCGGTCGAGAACGCTGGCCCAGGCCACCCATCCGACGGACTTGCCCCCGCGGACCAGGATCGAAGAAACCGTGCTCGACCTGGCGAGCCAGGCCACGTCGTTCGACACGGCGTTCTCCGCCGCGTGCGCGGCGGTCCAGCGCCGTCTCACTACGCCCGCCCGGCTCCGGCGGGCCATGGACACACGGTCCCGGCTGCGCTGGCGGGCCGAGCTTGCCGCGGCACTGTCAGATGTCGGGTCAGGGGTTCACTCGCTTCTTGAATACCGGTATGTCCGCGACGTCGAACGGCCGCATGCCCTGCCGCCCGCGATCCGGCAGGCCAAAGTCGTACTGGACGGACGCACCAGATACCTCGACAACCTTTACCAGGACTTCGGGACTTGCGTGGAACTCGACGGCCGGGACGCTCACCCGCCAGAAGACCGCGGCCGTGACACCCAGCGTGACAACGCGATCATCGTGCACGGCGGGGTCACCCTCCGATTCGGCTGGGCCGACATCGAGTCGCAGCCTTGCCGGACCGCCGCAAGGGTCGGCCGAACGCTACAGCGCCGAGGCTGGACCGGCCGCCTACGCCCCTGCGGCCCCGCCTGCATCGCTCTCGCCGCTGCCTGATTCCGCCCACCCCCGGTTGGCGGCCTGCGGTCGGCGGCCCGCGCCTGACGGCCTGCCATCGCCTGCAATCGATTGCCTACCCCTTACAATCGCCCGCCTTACCCCCACCGGAATCGCTGGGTGGACTTGACCGGTCCATAGCGCGATAACCCCACCCGCACTTTCCGGTGACGGTCAGCCGGGGGCGGGAGCGCCGACGGGGCCCGGCGT
>DASWAH010000029.1:0-11257 GCA_036391235.1 Streptosporangiaceae bacterium | reverse complement strand
ATCCGCGCCGTAGGTGACGACCACGGGGCCGGCCGGACGCGCCGCGACGGCGGCCGCCAGCCGGGCCGCGCCCGGGTCATCGGCGCAGGCCACCAGCGTGCCGCCCGGCGTGATCCGGCTCGCGAAGGCATCGAACGCGGCCTCGATCTCGGCCAGGCCGCCGGTGTAGTTGTCCAGGTGATCGGCCTCGACGCAGGTGACCACGGCCGCGTCGGGGGTCAGGTTCAGGAACGAGCCGTCGCTCTCGTCGGCCTCGGCGATCAGGTACCCGCCGGATCCGTCGGCCGCGCCGAGGCCGGTCTCGGCCAGGATCCCGCCGATGACGTAGCCGGGGTCGGCCCCGCAGTGCCGCAGCACGGTGGTGATCATCGACGTGGTCGTGGTCTTGCCGTGGGTGCCGGCCACCGCGACCGAGCGGCGCCCCAGCATCACGCTGGCCAGGGCGGCCGACCGGTGCAGGACCCGCAGGCCGCGCTCCCTGGCCGCGACCAGCTCGGGGTTGCCCGGCCGGATCGCGCTGGACACCACCACCGTGTCGGCGCCGTCCAGGTGCGCGGGCGAGTGCCCCACCGACACCTCCGCGCCCAGCGCCCGCAGCTCGTCGAGCTGGGCCGACGGCGCGGAGTCGCACCCGGACACGGCCACGCCCCTGGACAGCAGGATTCTGGCGATGCCGGACATGCCGGCCCCGCCGATGGCAACGAAGTGCACCCGGCCCAGGTCGCCGGGCGGCACCGGGTCGACCGGACTCACCAGCGGCATCCTCGGCGATCCCCTCTGCGTGCTGTGTCGCGTCGTGCGTCGCGCATGCTGCGCGCTAGCGGCTGCGGTGGCTGCCCCGCCGTTTGCCACCGTAGCCTGGCCCGGGCCCGGCGGGCGGGCGCGGCGCCTGCGGCGCGCCGTCGGAGATCGCCAGCACCCGCTGGGCCAGAGCCGTGTCCGCGTCCCGGCTGCCGATCGAAGCCGCCGCGCGCGACATCGCGGCGACCCGCTCGGGGTCGAGGAGGATGCCGAGCAGGACAGCGCGGATCCACTCGGCCGACAGGCTGGCGTCGTCGATGATCAGCCCGCCGCCGGCCCGCTCGACCGGCAGCGCGTTCAGGCGCTGCTCTCCGTTGCCATGCGGGAGCGGCACGTAGGCGGCCGGCAGGCCCACCGCGGTCAGCTCGGCGCAGGTCATCGCCCCAGCCCGGCAGAGCGCGAAGTCCGCCGCGGCGTAAGCCAGGTCCATCCGGTCCAGGTACTCGAGCGCGACGTACGGCACCTCGCCTCTCGGGATCGCGCCTTGCTGTCCGGACCTCGGGCCGACGATGTGCAGCACCTGCACGCCTACCGAGGTGATCGCGCCGGCCGCCTCGAGCACGGCCCGGTTCAGCGACGCGGCGCCCTGCGATCCGCCGGTCACCAGCAGCACGGGCAGGTCGGGCCTGAGCCCGAAGTGGGCCCTGGCCTTCTCGCTGGCCGCCAGCCGGTCCAGCCCGGCGATCTCGCGCCGGATCGGGATGCCGATGTAGGTCGCATGCCGCAGCCTGGTCCCGGACTGGCCGATGTAGACGTTCGGCGTGAGCATCGCGCCGATCCGGTTGGCCAGGCCGGGCTTCGGGTTGGCCTCGTGCACCACGATCGGCAGGCGGCGCCGGCGGGCGGCCAGGTAGCCGGGGGTGGCCACGTAACCGCCGAACCCGATCAGCACGGTCGCCTCGGCCCGGTCGAGGACCTCGGCCGCCGCGCTGACCGCGCCCATCATCTTGCCGGGAACGCGCAGCAGCGCGGGCGTCAGCGACCGCGGCAGCGGGACCGCCGGAATCAGGTCAAGCGCGTACCCGCGGGCCGGGATGACCTTGGTCTCCAGGCCGCGCTCGGTGCCCAGGCAGGTGATCCGGACCGACGGGTCGGCCCGGCGCAGCGCGTCGGCCAGCGCCATGGCCGGCTCGATGTGACCGCCAGAACCCCCGCCGGCAATAACCACGCTGCGCACTGCGGCACCTCACTGTCCGGTCACGTCGCCCGGTCCTGGCCGGCTCGCCGCGGCGGGCCGGCCCGCGGCGGCGCGGGCCTGTGGTCCTGGTTCGCCCGGCCGGCCCGCACGGCCGTCCGGCCGGCCGCGGCGCGAGCACCGGCCGGATCAGCCAGCCTAGACCGTCCGGCCGGCCGGGACGGCACCGAACCCGGACGCTCCACCGCATCCTGGCGCTTTGCCGCCGCCCGGTCAGGCCGGGCCGCGGCCGGCGGCCCGGTACCGGCCCGTCGCCAGCGCCAGCGCGGCCCGACCGCGGCCAGCGCCTCCCGCGCGCCCGGCTCGTTCCTGGCGAACGACAGCAGCATGCCGATCGCGGCCATCGAGGCCAGCAGCGAGGACAGGCCGGCCGACACCAGCGGCAGCGGCACCCCGGTGATCGGCAGCAGCCCGACCACGGCGCTGATGTTGACCAGCGCCTGGATCACGATCCAGGCGGTCGCCCCGGCCGCGGCCAGCCGCATGAACGGGTCGGTCATCCGGCGGGCCACTCGCAGCCCGGCATAGGCGAACCCGCCGTAGAGCAGGACCACGCAGACCGTGCCGATCAGGCCGAGTTCCTCGCCGAGAATGGCGAAGATGAAGTCGTTGGTGGCATTCGGGACCCAGCCCCACTTTTCCTTGCTGTTGCCGAGGCCGACCCCGAACAGCCCGCCAGAGCCGAGCGCCCACTTCCCCTGGATGCCCTGCTGGTTCTGCCCGACCGGGTTGGCCGACTGGCTCAGGTAGCCGGTCAGCCGCGCGAGCCGGTACGGCTGCACGATGACCAGCACCACCAGCGCGAACAGCACCATCCCGAGAATTCCGGCGAACAGCCGGGTCGGTGTCCCGATCACCCACAGCAGCGCGAGCAGGATCACCAGCAGCACGAACGTCGTGCCCAGGTCGTCCCCCAGCATCACCAGCATGGCCAGAATGGCCGCGCCCGGCAGCAGCGGCACGAGCAGCGTGCGGGCATCCCTGAGCTGCCCGAGCTGCTCTTTGCGGGCGAGGAGGTCAGCTCCCCAGAGCAGCAACGCCAGTTTGGCGAACTCGGACGGCTGCACCTGCACGGGCCCGACGGTGATCCAGCGTTCCGCACCGTAGGCGGTGGTGCCGAAGGCCAGGACCAGGGCCAGGCCGGCGATGGTGCCGAGCAGCAGCGGATAGGCGACCGCCCGCATCAGCCTGGTCGGCAGCTTGACCAGGACCACGATCACGGCCAGTCCGGCCGCCGCGCCCATCAGCTGCTTGGCGAACACGCTGTAGGGCGAGCCGCCCGCGTCGAGCTGGGATGCCGATGAGGTCGACAGGACCATCACCAGGCCGATCGCGAGCAGCAGGCCGGTGGTCCCGATCAGCAGGTAGTAGGAGGTCAGCGGCCGGTCAAGCAGCTTCAGCCGGTCGGCCGTGCGCGGCCGGGCAGGCCCGGCCGCACCGCGCGGCCCGGCCTCGGCCTGGCTCACCGCGCGTCCGCTAGCCGCGAGACCGCGGCCGCGAACGCCTCCCCCCTGGCCGGATAGTCGCGGAACATGTCGAAGGACTGGGCGGCGGGAGCCAGCAGCACGGTATCTCCCGGCTCGGCCAGTTCGGCAGCGGCCTTGACCACGATGTCCATGGCTCCAGTGTCGGTGCCGCTGACCTCGATGACCGGGACCTGCGGGGCGTGTCGCGCGAGCGCGGCCGCGATCAGGCCGCGGTCGGCGCCGAAGACCACGGCACCCCGCAGCCGTCCGGCCGCCGCGCCGGCCAGCCCGTCGAGGTCGCCGGCCGCCCCCTTGAGCTGACCGCCCGCCACCCAGACGACCGGGTCGTAGGCACTCAGCGAGGCCGCCGCGGCGTGCGGGTTGGTCGCCTTGGAGTCGTCGACGTAGTCGACCCCGCCGACCCGGCGGACCAGCGTGATCCGGTGCGGGTCGGGCCTGAATGCCCGCAGTCCCGCCCGCACCGCGGCCGCGGGCGCGCCGTAGGCCCTGGCCAGCGCGGCGGCGGCGAGGGCGTCGGCGATGACGTGCGGCGCAGGCGGCCGGGACTGGCCAGCCCCCAGGTCGGTCAGCGCGGCCAGCCGCTCGGCCCGGCCGGGCCCGGCGAACGCGCGGTCGGTCAGGTATCCGTCACTGACCCCCAGCTCACCGGGCGCGGGCTGGCCCAGCCTGAACAGCGCGGAAGGGGCGCCAGCGGCCGCAGTCATGGCCGCCGAGCGCTGGTCGTCGGCATTGCCGATCGCGATCGTGCCGGGCGCGAAGATCTTCGCTTTGTCGGCCGCGTAGGCCGCCATCGTCCCGTGCCAGTCCAGATGATGCGCGGCGACGTTCAGCACGGTCGCGGCGAACGGCACGATGGTCGAACTCCAGTGCAGCTGGAAGCTGGATAGCTCCACCGCCACCACGTCGTACGGGTCAGGCCTGGTCACGACGTCGGCCAGCGAGGTGCCGACGTTGCCCGCCTCCACCGCGGCGTACCCGGCCGCGGTCAGGATCAGGGCCAGCATCCGGATCGTGGTCGTCTTGCCGTTGGTTCCGGTGACCGCGAGCCACTGCTGCCGGCCACCATCGGCCAGCACCGGGCGCAACCGCCAGGCCAGCTCGACATCGCCCATCACCTCGACTCCGGCCGCCGCGGCCGCGGCCAGCAGCGGCGCCCCCGGCTGCCAGCCGGGCGAGGTGACCACCAGGTCGGCGTTGTCCGGCAGGGTGGCCGCCGCCCGCTCGCCGAGCCTGACCGTCACGCCGTCGCCGGCCAGCGCGGCCGCCAGGTCCTGCCGCTCGGCGTCGTCCCGCGAGTCGACCGCGGTCACGATCGCGCCGAGACCGGCCAGCACCCGGGCCGCGGGCGGGCCCGACACCCCGAGCCCGGCCACGCAGACCCGGCGGCCGGCGAGTTCCGCGCCGTAGCCGGCCGCGGCGGCTCCGGACATTACGAGGGCAGCCATTCGATATAGAAGATGCCGAGCCCGAGCGCGACGAACAAGCCGGCGATCAGCCAGAACCTGATCACGATGGTGGTCTCGGCCCAGCCGATCAGCTCGAAGTGATGCTGCAGGGGCGCCATCTTGAACACCCGGCGGCCGGTCACCTTGAACGAGCCGACCTGGATCATCACCGACGCCGTGATGATCACGAACAGGCCGCCCAGGATCAGCAGCAGCAGCTGGGTGTCGGTGCAGACAGCGAGGCCGGCCAGGACGCCGCCCAGGGCCAGCGATCCCGTGTCCCCCATGAAGATCCGCGCAGGCGGGGCGTTCCACCACAAAAACCCGAAGCAGGCGCCAAGGACCGCGGCCGCGACCACGGCCAGGTCGAGCGGGTCCCTGACGATGTAACAGTTCTTCGCGAGCTGCACGGTGCAGTCGTTGCGCAGCTGCCAGTTCGCGATCAGCACGTAGGCGGCCAGCACGAGGATGGCGGCCCCGGTGGCCAGCCCGTCCAGGCCGTCGGTGAGGTTCACCGCGTTGGATGCCCCGCCGATCATGATCACGATCCAGATCACGAACGGCAGCACCCCGAGCGCGGGACCGAAATCGCGCAGGAACGACAGCGAAGGATCGGCCGGGGTGATGCCGTACCCGTCCGGATACCTGAGCACCAGGACGGCGAAGATCGCTCCGACCACCGACTGGCCGGCCAGCTTGGCCCCGCTGCGCAGGCCCAGGCTGGTCTGCCGGTAGATCTTGATGAAATCGTCGACGAAGCCGACCAGGCCGAGTCCGGTCATGAGGCTGAGTACCAGGACCCCTGAGGCCCGCATCGGGTCGCTGGTGGCCCAGTGCCCGACCACGTAGCCGATCACCGAGGCGATCACGATCACGGTGCCGCCCATGGTCGGCGTGCCCCGCTTGGTCGCATGCGCGGCCGGGCCTTCCTCCCTGATCAGCTGGCCGTAGCCGCGCCGGGTGAACAGCCGGATCGCGAGCGGGGTGCCGAACAGGGCCAGGATCGCGGCCACGCCGGACGACACGATGATCGTCCTCATCGGGCGTCCTCCTGCCCGGCCAGGGCCAGCGCGACCGGCTGCAAGCCTGCCACCTTGGACGCCTTGACCAGCACCACGTCGCCCGGCTTGAGCCGGTCGGCCAGTGCCGCCAGCGCCGCTTCGCCGTCCGCGACGGCCAGCAGCTCGCCGGTGAAGCCGGGGACCGCCTTAGCGCCGGTCAGCATCGGAGCCGCCTCGTCGCCGACCGCGATGAGGCCGGCGACGCCCGCCCGGGCCGCATCCATGCCTGCCTGCTCGTGGAATTCCCTGGACCGGTCGCCGAGCTCGGCCATCCGGCCGAGCACAGCATAAGCTCGCCGGCCGCGGGCCATCTCCCGCTGCGCGGCCAGCGCCGCGGTGACCGCCTCGGGGCTCGCGTTGTAGGCGTCGTTGATGACGATCACGCCGTCCGGCCGCTCGGTGACCTCCATCCGCCCGCGGCTCAGCGCGGTCGCCGCGGACAGCCCGGCCGCGATGTCGCCGGCCGGCAGGCCGAGCTGCCCCGCCAGCGCGGCCGCCCCGAGCGCGTTGGTGACGTGATGCTCGCCGTGCAGGCGCAGCGCGACCGGTGCCGCCCCGTCCGGCATGACCAGGCGGAACCGCGGCCGGCTGAGCTCGTCAAGGCCCACCTCCTCGGCCCGGACATCGGCACCGGGCGACCGGCCGAAGGTCACCACCCGGGCCCGGGTGACCGCGGCCATGGCCGCGACCAGCCGGTCGTCAGCGTTCAGGATGGCGACGCCGTCCGGCGGCAGCGCCCTAGGCAGCTCGCTCTTGGCTGCGGCGGTCTGCTCCCGGCTGCCGAACTCGCCGGCGTGCGCGCTGCCGATGCACAGCACTACGCCGAGGGACGGCGGGGCGATCGCGCACAGGGCGGCGATATGGCCGGGCCCGCGGGCAGACAGCTCGGCGACCAGGTACCTGGTCGACTCGTCGGCCCGCAGCACGGTCAGCGGATGCCCGATCTCGTTGTTGAACGAGTTACGCGGCGCCACCGTCGGGCCGAGCGAGCCGAGCAGCTGGGCCGCCAGGTCCTTGGTGGTGGTCTTGCCGGCCGATCCGGTGATCCCGGCGATGGTCAGCCCGGGCAGCCGGTTGACCACCGCCCTGGCCAGCCGGCCGAGCGCGGCCGGCACGTCCGGCACGATCAGCGCGGGCGCGCCGACCGGGCGGGTCGCCAGCACCGCGACGGCGCCGGCCAGGACGGCGGCGGCCGCGAAGTCGTGCCCGTCGGCTCGCTCGCCGGGCAGCGCGGCGAACAGCGCTCCCGGTCCGGCCTGGCGGGAATCGATGATCACCGGGCCGCGCACGATCGCGCCCGGGTCGGGCACAGCGTCCAGCACCGCCCCGGTGAGCTCGGCGACCTGCCCGACGGTGAACGGGATCATGCGCGCTCCGCCCGGCTGGCCCGGCGGCGCTGGCCCTGGTCGGTCACGGCCGAGGTCACTGATCCCCCAGTTCGTCGTCGGTGTCGATCGCCGGGTCCAGGCCGGCCCGGCCGAGCGCGGCCCTGGCCAGCGCCGCCTCGGCCTGCTCGGTCCGGCTGCGGCCGGCCAGCGCCCGCGCCGCGACTTCGCGGTCGTCGAACGGGATGACCTGGTCCTTGATGTACTGGCCGCGTTCGTGGCCCTTGCCGGCGATGAGCACGACGTCGCCCTTGCCGGCCCCGCCGATCGCCATCGCGATGGCCGCGGCCCGGTCGGGCTCCACGATCACGTGCGCCCGGTCCCGCGGCGGCACCGCCACCGCGCCGGCCAGCATCTCACGGAGGATCTCCAGCGGATCCTCCGACCTTGGGTTGTCGCTGGTGAAGATCGCGGTGTCGGCCAGCTCGGCCGCGGCCGCACCCATCAACGGCCGCTTGGCAGCGTCCCGGTCGCCCCCGCAGCCGAGCACGATCCGCAGGCTGCCCTGGGTGACCGGGCGCAGGGCCGACAGCACCGCCTCGACCGCGCCCGGCTTGTGCGAGTAGTCGACCAGCACGGTCAGGTCGGCGTCGGACGGCACTCGTTCCAGCCGGCCAGGCACGCCCGGGCAGGCGGCGACGCCGGCCACCGCGGTGGCCAGGCTCACCCCGGTCTCGACCAGCGCGACGATGGCCGCGAGGGCGTTGGCCACATTGAAAGGTCCTGGCAGCGTGACCGAGGCGTCGGCCTGCACGCCACCCGGGCCGATGACGCTGAAGGTCGAGCCGTCGGCGCCGCACCGCACGTCGGCCGCCCGCCAGTCGGCGCTGGCCAGGCCGGCCGCGGAGAAGGTCGTGACCGGGATCGGGGCGTCGGCGGCCAGCCGGCGGCCGCGTGGGTCGTCGATGTTCACCACGCCCGACCGGGCGTACCGGGGAGTGAACAGCTCGGCCTTGGCCGCGAAGTAGTCGTCCATGTCCCGGTGGAAGTCCAGGTGGTCCTGGGACAGGTTGGTGAACACGGCGACCTCGAAGGTCGTGCCCGCGACCCGGCCCAGGGCGAGCGCGTGGCTGGAGACCTCCATCGCGGCCGAGGTCACTTTCTGCTCGGCCATCAGCGCGAACAGCGCCTGCAGGTCGGTCGCCTCGGGAGTAGTCAGCCGGCTCGGCTCGACCGCCGCCCCGACCCTGGTCTCGACCCCGCCGACCAGGCCGGTGAGCTGACCCGACATCCGCAGCCCGGATTCGATCAGGTAGGTCGTGCTGGTCTTGCCGCTGGTCCCGGTGACGCCGATCAGCGAGATCCTGGCCGACGGATCGCCGTACACCCAGGACGCGATGTCGCCGAGCCTGGCCCGCGGGTCGGCGACCACGAAGACGGGCAGGCCGCAGGCGATGGCCCGGTCCCGGCCGGCCGGGTCGGTGAGCACCGCCACCGCGCCGGCCGCGGCCGCCTCCCGGCAGAACTCCGCCCCGTGGTGGCGGCTGCCCGGCAGGGCGGCGTACAGGTCGCCAGGGCGCACCGCGGCCGAGTCGTGAGTGACCCCGCTGATTCCGCGGAGCCGCTGGTGCAGGAAGGAAGAGTCACGGTCCGGCTGCCGCAGCCCGAGCAGCGCGGCTAGCCCGTCGAGCGGGCGAACCGGGACGTGTCTGGGACGAAGAGCCGCTGGCACGGGCTGAGGTTACCTTGCTTCACGGTACGGTGAGCGGGACGTTTGGGACATGACCACCACCAGGCGGTATCTTCATCGTCGCCAGCGCGAACTTCATCACCGCGTTGAAGACAGGTCCGGCGACGTCGATGCCGAAGTACCCGTTTTCCGGCCGCTGCAGGTTGACCGCGACGACCAGGCCGTGGCTGCTCGCCGGGGCGACGCCGATAAAGCTCGACCCGTAGTAGAAGCCGCCGGTGCTCTTGTACTCCTGGGCCGTCCCGGTCTTGGCGGCCACGGTGTAGCCGGGGATGATCCCCCACGGCTCGCCGGCCTGGTTGTAGACCACCGGAACCTGCTCCAGGGACCGCATCAGCTCGGCCGCGGTGTGCGCGCTCATCACCCGGCGGGCAGCCGGCCTGGCCGCGGGCACGTAGCGGCCGTCGGCGGTGGTGTGCCCGGCCACCAGGGACGGGCTGACCCGGACGCCCCCGTTCGCGATCGTGGCGTAGACGTCGGCCATCTGGATCGCGGTCACGCTGACGCTCTGGCCGAACGAGATCTGGTAGCGGGTGTTGGCCTGCCCGCCGGTCCACTGCGAAGGCGGGGCCAGGATGCCGGCGCTCTCGTCTGGCAGGCCGAGCCCGGACGGCGAGCCGATGCCGAGCGCCCGGAACATGGCGTACTGCTGCTGCGGGCGCACGTGGTCGGCGACCTGGACCATGCCGTCGTTGAGGGAGTGCGCGAGGATGCCGGCGATCGTGTACCGCTGGGTCGGGTGCGTCTCCGCGTCGTGGTACCAGGCGCCGTGCCAGTTGATCGCGTCCGGCACGACGAAGCTGCTGCGCGGGGTCAGCCCGGCATCCTGGAACGCCGCCGCCGCCGTGATCACCTTGGCCGTGCTGCCCGGGGCGAAGATGTTGGACACCGCGATATCCCTGGTCGCGCCGAGACTCGCCGGGGCGTCGGGGCTGAACGTCGGGTACTGGGCCATGGCCAGGATCTTGCCGGTGGACGGCTGGATGACGACGACCGTGCAGTTCTTCGCCTTGGTCTTGGCGACCTGCAGGGCGCACTCGTGCTCGGCCTCCCACTGGATGTCAGAGTTGATGGTCAGCCGCAGGTTGCCGGCCGGCACGGCCTCTTTCACGGTGGTCTCGGTGCCCGGGATCGGCTGCTGGTTCCCGCCTAGCTCGTAGACGGCCCGGCCGCTCTTGCCGGCCAGCAGGGAGTTAAAGGTTTGCTCCAGGCCGGCCTCGCCGGTCATCAGCCCGGTCGCGTTCTTGTCCACGAAGCCGAGCAGCGGGGCGGCCAGGTCGCCGCCCGGGTAGGCCCGCTGGTAGGTCGGCGTCATCGACACGCCAGGGTCGAGCCCGAGCTTGCTGATCGTGGCTGCGGCGGTCGAGCTCACCGACTGCTTGAGGATGATGTAGTCCCGCGAGGTCGGGTGCTGCAGCAGGTACAGGATGCGGGCCTGGCTCATCCCGAGCGGGCCCGCCAGCTTGGCCGCGGCCCCGGCCAGGCTGACCGACTGGCTCAGCACCGGCGGATCGGCGTAGACCGTGTCCGTCTGCATGGTCATGGCCAGCACCGTGCCGTTGCTGGCGACGATCTCGCCCCGGACGGCCGGCGTTGTCACGGTCCAGGCTCGCAGGTGCATGCCCAGGGACCGGTACCGGGCCGCGTCCGCCCCCTGCAGCTGGACCAGCCGGCCGAGGACGAGCGTGATCACGACCGCGATCGCGACCATGGCGACGTGCAGCCGCCGGACCGAACTCGACCGGCGCAACGGCCTGCGCGCCCGCGCGGCCACCGCGGACCTGGCCGACCGCATCTGAGCCGCGGCCAGCGGCGGCAGGCGGCGGCCGGCCGGCGGACCGCCGGGGCGCCTGGCCTGACCAGGGCGGCCGGGCTGGCTAGGGCGGCCGGCTTGACCAGGCGGACCGGGCGGACCGGGACGGCCGGGCTGGCCTGGACGACTCGACGGGCCAGGGCGGCCGCGCTGGCCTGGACGACCCGACTGGCCGGTGCGAGCGGGCTGACCGGGGCGGCCGGGCTGACCGGGACGGCGATCCTGGCCGGACCGAACCGGCTGGCGCCGCGGACCCGCCTGGCCGTTCTGAGCTGGCCCGCGCGGCGGAAGCGGGCCCCTGGCCGGCCTCCCGCTGCTGTCCTGCCCCGCTCCGATCCGTCCTGGAGTGCCCTGCCCCCCGACCTGAGTCACCTGGTGAC
>DASWAH010000028.1:0-7867 GCA_036391235.1 Streptosporangiaceae bacterium | reverse complement strand
CAGGAGTCCACATTACGGCTGGGACAGCTGGGCCGGGCGGCAGGCCTGGCGCAGGAAGGCGGCCGCGCGGTCGAAGGTCTCGCCGGCTGGATGGCCAGCCAGCTGGGCCTGGTAGGAGCGGTAACGGTCCATCTCCCACTGCCGGGCTCGTGAGGTCAGCACCGGGGCCACCGGCTCGGGTACGGGAACCCAGAGCCAGCTGCCGACCGCACCCGCCGTCGCCCGGTCCGCTCGCCGCCCGCGTCCGTTGCCAGCGACGGCCGCCAGGGCCGTGGCCGGCTCGACCGGCCGGACGAAGTGAGCCACGTCGTCGTAGGCCAGCCGGTTGCGGACGAACCGCAGGCCGCCGAACGTGTCCTCGGTGACCGTGCGCTCAGACTCGCTCAGATCGGCCAGCAGGTCGGAGTAGGCGTCACCGTGATAGCGCACCACGGTGGCGTCGACCATCGTGACCCACCAGACGGCCTCGCTGATCAGGGCGAAGCCGTCGTCCCGGTCGCAGCCGGAGACCCGGCCGAGCCGGTCGATCGCCTGCCACATCGCAGCGATCGACCAGTCGAGCGCGTCGGTCTCGGCGGGCATCTCGCCGACGTTCCGCCGGTTCCAGAGCACCCGGCAGCGGGCCGTGCAGAACCGCGCGTGCTCGCGGCGGGGCGTGAACACCTCGCCGCACTGATCGCATCGTCGCTTGTCCGGTGCCATGTCACTACCTTGAACCGCGTCGTTGCGGGCTTGTTCCCAGCTATTCAGGGTAAACCCTCCCCCCGACCGAGGCCGGCCACGCGGTTGCCCGCGCGGCCGGCCCCGTCTCGAACGCGTTACCGGCGCCCGGCGTGCTGGTCGGAGCCGTTGTCAGCGAACAGCGGTGTCATGGGCACGACGCCGTGGGCGGTGTCGCAGGCACCCTGGAGACAGGACAGGCCGAAGGCCTGCTCGAGCGAGAGCAGCAGCGAGTAGTGGTTGGACGGCGTGCTGTACGTCACGGGATGACGCTGGTGGTTGGTGATCACGATGGTCACGACGTGGCCGCCGCCCGGGTCAGAGCCGCAGCAGCCGGTGCCCGGCTGACCCTGGTCGGAGAAGTCGTCCTCGTCCCACGTGATGACGATGGCGTTCCGGCCGCGGGCCCATACCGGCGAGTGCATGATCTCGCTGACGACGGTGCCGACGTAGGTGTCGCCGGCCGAGATCAGCCCGTTCTCGTCGCTGCAGGCCCCGATGCCATGCATGTCGTGGCACTGGTCGGGCACGACGTAGCTGAAGTTCGGCAGGTTGCCGGTGGCCAGGTCGGCCCCGAGCTGGGTGTCGGGCACCATGTTGGCCAGGTCGTTCTGGGTGCCGGTGAAGTTCACGAACGGGTTGTGCTTGGAGGCGTACAGCGCGTCCGTATTGCTCGGCCACTTGAACGTGTAAGGACCGTTGGCGTTCAGTCCGGTCATGACGACTCCGGCGGACGGGATCGGCGGGAGGCTCTGGAAGTAGCCCTTCCAGGTCAGCCCGGCCGAGGTCAGCTGGTCGGCGATGTTCGGGGCCGAGATCGTGTGGTTGACCGTGGTGCCCGCGCAGTTCGGGTCGGTGCTGGCCAGCGCCGGGGTGCAGTAGAACTGATTGTCATCCTGGATGCCCCAGAAGCTGCCTGAGACATTGGCCACGTAGTTCGGCTCGCTCGGGTGGGTGACGCCGAAATAGTCGGTCGCCAGCCCGTACTTGCTGGCCAGCGCGTTGATCTGGGGAGCGTTCTGGTTGCCGATGATCGTCGAGAAACTGGTGTTCTCCATCATGATCTCGACGATGTGCTGGTACCGGGGGATGTGCTGCTGGTGATGATCAAGGCTGGCTGCCGAACTGGCGGCCGGCGCCAGCATGAAAGCCAGCCCGCCGAGCGCTGCTGCGCTGGCGGTCGTCAGCTTGAACCGCATGAGGCCTGTTCCACCCTTCATCTGCTGCGGCGACCACCGCCGCGGGGCCGACGCTAACGGCGCGGAATAGCGAGCACGTTCTGCCGCGGTAATCACCAGGTGAACGGCGGGTGTACGAAGGCTGGGAACGGCCTGGCTCAGGCCGAAGGCTGGAGCAGCACCTTCACCGCGCCGGTACGCCGCGAATTCTTCACCGCGAGAACTGCCTCATTCCAGTGCTCGAGCGGGTAACGATGGGTGATGACCGGGGTGAGGTCCATTCCCGCCGCGATGAAGTCGAAGTAGTGCTCCATCGCGTGCTTGGCCACGCCGTTCACCTCCTCGATACCGAAGCCGTTCGAGCCGATCACCCGCAGTTCCTTGAAATACAGCGGAGTCCACTCGAACCGCTTCGGCGGCTCGACGCCGGAGACGACGAGCGTTCCGCCGGTGGCCAGCAGGCGCAGTGAGGTCTCGACGGTCTCGACCGAACCGATCGTGTCGTACACGACGGCTGGCCCGTCTTGCAGCCAGTCCTGCTTGCTCCACGGCCGCAGCGGCGTCGTCCCGGTCCGCCGCGCGACCTCCGCGACCAGCTCACCGGGGACGGACGGCAGGGTGGCGTGCGCGCCGAGCCTGGTGGCGAGCTCGGCCCTGGCCCCCGGCCTGGTCGCGGCCCAGACCTTCGCCGCCGGGTACAGATGGCGCAGCAGTGCGATCGCCGCGAAGGCCAGCGTCCCCGACCCGTACACCAGCACGGCCTCGCCGTCGGCGGGCGGCGCCAGCAGGATCGTGCGCAGCGACACGCTGACCGGATCGGCCAGCACGGCGGCCTCGTCGGACACGCTGTCCGGGATCGGGAACAGCTGCGAGACGTGCGCGGCGAACCGCTCGGCATGGGCGCCGGCTGCGCCCGCGCAGTTCCCGATGTGGATGGAGACCGGCAGGTTGCCCGATCGGAAGTTCCGGCACCACGGGTAGCGGCCTTCTGCGCAGGCCGGGCAGGCCGGGTCGATGCCCCGCGGACCGCACGACAGCCAGGGGTTCAGCACCACCCGCTCGCCCGTATCGGCCCGCCGCCCGACCGCCTCGTGCCCGAGCACGTGCGGGAACGACACCAGCGCGGTGAGCGGGTTGTCACGGGCGCCGTTGAGCAGGATCTGCTTGACGTCGGACCCGCACAGCCCGGAGAAGGTCGTGGCGACCCTGACCCAGTCCTTCCCGGGCAGCGGCAGGTCGTCGACCTCCTCGATCCTGACCGGGGCGACGCGGGAGACGAATGCGCGCCGGTCGACCCGGCCGCCGATCGTCGATGCCGCCTCGCGGGCCAGGCTGTGCCGGAATACCAGCGCCTTCACGTCGACCTCCTCGCCGCGGCCGGCCGCGGTGGGCAAAACCTACCAAGCCGCCCGGTTCCCGGCCGGCGACTAGCCGGGGGCGAGGTACTCGATGCGCGGTTCCGCCGGGCCGAGGGTGGTCGCCGACGTGCCCCGCCTGACGTACTCACGGCCTGGCGGCCACTCGGTGCCGAACTGATCACCGGTCGCGTCGTCGTACCGGAGGTAGGTCACGTGACCGATGTCCACGGAGAAGAGGTGAAACTCCCCCGGCACCGGCTCCCAGCCGAGACTGGCCGCGACCGCCTCGGCGTAACGTCCCTGCACGTCCCGGCTGGTTTCCTCGCGAGCAGTGCCGCGGAGCTTGAACTCGCCCTCGCCGCCGTCCCGGCTGGTGACGACGCTGTGCACCAAGATTCGCGGGTCCCGCCGCAGATCCGCCGCCTTGGCCGAGCCGCGCATCATGGACAGCCACAACTCGCCGCCCAGCAGGAAAGGCTCCACCGGGCTGATCCTGGCCGTGCCGTCCCGGCGGGTAGTCCCGACGAGCACCACGCCCGGGGCGGTCAGCTTCTGCCGGCCGAGCCCAGCCAGGGCAGGCTGCCGGTCTTCCATCTCGGCCCACCGCACGTGCTGCCGCTCCTTTCTGACGGGATGTTGCGTGGACTAGTCGCTTACTAGTCCGGCATATCAGGAGGTACTGACAAGCGTGATTCCCGGACCGGGACCGGAGGCATTATCGCCTCCGACATTCGTTCGAGAAGTGCTACGAAACGATCGATGTGGTGTTAATCTGCTTGCGCGGTTCTGCCATAGAAGCAGTTGATTGCGCATTATTCGCCCCACCTGGCGACTGTGCCCGCAGGGGGCCCGTCTATCCGGCTTTAGCCGGGGGCGGAATGGCGGGCAACGCAGCCTCGGTCGCTGAGCGTGTACCACGTGAGGACAGGCAGGCTAGGTGGGCTAATTGGGGACGCCCGAACGCGACGGCGGGCCGCTGCGCGCCGCTGCCGATCCGCTCCGCGGCGGAGTCCTGCATGCCGAGGAACTCCCCATGAGCCGCGACCGGCCCGGTGCGTACCGGCTCTTCCTGGCCGCGGGACCGGTGGCCAGGGACGCGCACGGCGCGTACGTGATTACCGACGCGACCGCGGCCGGGCACGTGCTCCGTCACCCCGAGCTGTTCTCCTCGGCCAGGGCCTTCGAGACCCTGGGCAGCCCGTTCCCGATCGTGCCGCTGGCCTCCGACCCGCCCGAGCACACCAGGTACCGCAAGATCCTCGCCCCGTTCTTCGGCGCCCGCGGCACCGCGCGCTGGCTGCCCGAGGTGCGGGCGCTAGCCGGCCAGCTCATCGACCGGTTCATCGCCCGTGGCAGCTGCGACGTCGTCGCCGAGTTCGCCGAGCCGCTGCCGGCCCAGGTGTTCCTGACCCTGTTCGGCTTGCCGCTGCAGGACCGCGACCGGCTCATCGCCTGGAAAGAGGCGCTCCTCTCGGCGGTCGGGATCAGCGGCGCCGAGCCGCCGCCGGACGAGGTGATCGTGCTCGCGGCGGAACTCTACGAATACCTGACCGGGCACATCGCGGGCCGGCGGGGCCAGCCCGGTGACGACGTGCTCACGTCGCTGCTGGCCGGCGCCGGCGACCCGCAGATGAGTGACGAGGAGATCCTCGGCCTGTCGTTCGTGTTCGTACTGGCCGGGCTGGACACCGTCACCTCGGCGCTGAGCACAGCTTTCGCGGCGCTGGCGGCCGACGGCGAGCTGCGCCGGGCCATCACCGCCGATCCCGGCGTGATCCCGGCCGCCGTCGAGGAACTGCTGCGCTCAGACGGTCCGGTCGTCACCGTGCCGAGAGTGGCGACCAGGGACGTGGAAGTGGCCGGGACGCTGATCCCGGCCGGCTCGTACGTGGCGGTGGCGATCGGGGCGGCCAACCACGATCCGGCCCAGTTCGCCGACCCGGCCGCCGTGAACCTCGGCCGGGGCGGCCGGCACCTGGCGTTCGGCGGCGGCCCGCACCTGTGCCTGGGCGCGCACCTGGCCCGGCTGGAGATGCGCGTTGCCCTGGAGGAATGGCACGCCAGGATCCCGGAATACCGCCTTGCGCCGGCCACGGACGCCACGGCCGGCTGGCCGGCCGCACTAGTCGGCTACGACCACCTGTGGCTGGAGTTCGGACCTCTTCGGCACGATCCGCCCTCGCCCGCGGTACGTGAGACAGAAACGGAGTGAGTCAGCTATGGCCGCCCGCCCCCGCACGCCGCGCCGGCGTTCGATCAAGACCCTGCTGGCGCTGCTCTTCATCGTGCCGCTCATCTCGCTGCTCGCGCTGTGGGCCTTCGCCGCCAGCGTCACCCTGATCAACGCGGTCCGCGAGCACAACTACACCAGCGAGAACCAGCACTACGGCGGGGCCGCGCAGGCTCTCGGCCTGCAGCTTTCGCAGGAGCGCTCGCAGGTCTTCGTCTGGCTCAGCTCCGGGCGCGCCCTGCCGCACGGCCAGCTGGCCGTCCAGCGCAAGGCGACTGACGCGGCGGTCGCGTCCTTCGAGCACGGGGTGCGCGCTCAGCCCGGCATGGTGCCCGGATCCGCCCGGCCGGCCCTGGCCCGCTTCATCTCCGCGCTGGCCACGCTGAACACCGTCAGGTCCCGGGTCGACGCGCGGCAGATCTCGGCCCTGAAGGCGTTCCAGGCCTACGGCAGGATCATCGACCGGCAGTTCCAGCTCTACAGCCAGCTCGTCGCGGTCAACGACGCCGCGCTGTACAGGCAGGGCATAGCCAGCCTGCAGGCCGGGCGGGCGCTGGAGATGGTCGACAGCGAAGTGACCCTGGTGAAAGGCGCGCTGGCCGCGGGCGGTCAGATGAGCAAGAGCGAGCGCCTGCTGTTCACCCAGGAGGTTGGCAACCAGCGGCTGCTGATCGCTGACGCGCTCCAGCAGTTCTGGCCCGACCTGGCCGCCGCCTACCAGAACGTGTATACCTCCCCGGCCTACAAGCAGTTCTCGGCCATGGAGGACCGGATCATGGCCAGCGTCGGCAACGGCGGCCGGATCCCGGTTACGTCGGTGCAGTGGACGACGACGAGCTTCTCGCTGCTCGCCGCCTTCGATCAGGCCGAGCAGAAGGACCGGATGCTGGTAGCCAGGGCGGGGACCAAAGTGGGCGGCCGGCTGCTGCTCGAGGTGCTGCTGGCCGGCGGCCTCGGGCTGGTCGCGGTCGCGCTGTCGGTGTTCCTGATGGCCAGGTTCGGCCGGCGGATCAGCCGCGAGCTAACCAGCTTGCAGGGCTCCGCCCGTGAGCTGGCGTCCGAGCGGCTGCCCCAGGTCGTCGACCGGCTCAGCCGCGGGGAGGACGTGGACCAGGCCGCACTGGCCGTTCCGGTCGTGCCCGGCAGCATCGCCGAGATCGCGCTGGTGGGCGAGGCGTTCGCCTCGGTTCAGCAGACCGCGGTCGAGGCAGCGGCCGGCCAGGCCAGGCTGCGGCGCGGTGTCAGTCAGGTATTCCGCAACCTGGCCTGGCGCAGCCAGTCGCTGCTGCACCGTCAGCTTGCCCTGCTGGACCGGATGGAACGCCGCACCACCGATCCGAGCACGCTCGAGGAGCTGTTCCAGCTCGACCACCTGACTACCCGCATGCGCCGCCACGCCGAGGGCCTGATCATCTTGTCCGGCGAGGCACCGGGTCGCGGCTGGCGCAACCCTGTGCCGATCGTGGACGTGCTCCGGGCCGCCGTCGCCGAAGTCGAGGACTACACCAGGGTCAGCGTGCTGACCCGGTCGACCGATTCGCTGATCGGCTCGGCCGTCGCCGACGCGATCCACCTGCTGGCAGAACTGATCGAGAACGCGACCGCGAACTCCCCGGCTAGCACCGAGGTCACCGTGCGGGCCGAGCGGGTCGCCCACGGGATCGTGATCGAGGTCGAAGACCGCGGGCTCGGCATGAGCGACGCGGACATGGCGACGGCCAACGAAGGGCTGGCCGACCCTCCGGAATTCGACCTGGCCGACAGTGACAAGCTCGGATTCTTCGTCATCGCCAGGCTGGCGGCCCGGCACAAGATCAAGATCACGCTGCGGCCATCGCCCTATGGCGGGCTGGCCGCCATCGTGCTGCTGCCGGCCGAGATCACGGTCTCCGACGAATCCGGCGTAGCGCTGCAGAGCTCATTCGCTGACCGGCTCGAGCTCCCGCCGGCCGGCTGGCTGAACGAGCCGGCCACCCAGGAGGACGTGATCTGGGAGCCCGCGGACCTGGGCCTGGCGGCGGGCGGATTCGCGACCGCCGGGTCAGGGCTGTCAGCCATCGGCGACCTGGATGCCTCGCTGACGGCCACGGACGTGCTGTCGCTGACCGGCGGGCCGGTGCTGGCCCCGGTTGCCGACGAGCCGGCGGCCGACGAGCCGGCGGCCGGCGGCGAGGGCGTCGCCGGGGTGGCGGGCGAGGCTGAGCTAGCCCCGGCGGGTCCGGCCGAGCCGATGCCGGCCGGCCAGGTTGTCCAGGCTGAGCAGGCCGGCCAGCCGGCCCCGGGCGATGCCGATGACCTGCTGGGGTTGCCGCGCCGGGTGCGCGGGGCCGAGTACCCGGCCGATCTGCCGGCCCGCGAGCCGGCAGCGGCCACCGGGGCGT
>DASWAH010000027.1:0-5193 GCA_036391235.1 Streptosporangiaceae bacterium | reverse complement strand
CTTCTCCTGCCAGGCCTCGACCCGGGTCTCCTCGCGGGCCTTCTTCGCGCGGCGCCGGACGGCGTCCGGGTCGGTCAGCAGCACCATCTTGCGCAGCGTCCTGGCCAGCTGCGCTGTCGTCATCGACCCGGCCCGCCCGATCACCGCACCGGCGATGGCGCGGGCCGCGTCGTCGTCCAGCGCCGACAGCTCCTCCGCGAAAATCTCCGCCCGCGGCCGGTCGATCTCGCCGTCCAGCAAGGCAGTGACCACCATCGGCAGGCGCGTTAGGTGCCGGGCCAGGCCTAGCAGGCTGTCCGCGGACCGGCCGGTGAGAACCAGTGCCATGGCCAGTTCCTCGGACACGTGCTCCGACGTCCGCGACCACCCCGGCCGCTCCGCCGCCGCGATCCGGCGCGCGTCCAGCCGGGCGATCGCGGCGAGTTCCACCCCGTCCTGCCACGCCGCCAGCCGCCGCGACGCCCGCACCAAGCCGATCAGCGCGTCATCGGACAGAGCATCCAGGCCGTGCTCGAACGCCTGCTCCGACAGCTCCGCCAGGATCCGCCCAGGGCCCATCCGGTCCCCGGCCTCCTGCGCCGAGAACACCGACACCCCGAGCGGCAACCCCGCCGGCACCCGTCGCAGGTCATCCTCTAGCCCGTCGTCCTCGGACGGCTCCACCGCGTCTTCGTCCCACGGCTCGGGCTCCCACGGCAGCTCCGGCTCAGGAAACAACGGCACAGCACCGGCAGCCATCCAGGGTCACCTCCAGCAGAGGCAAGAGCACGAATCGAACTTGTTATCGATCACGCTACAGCGACCCACTGACAGTCCCATGAGAACCAGATCCCGAGGCCCGCGAACAGCCAGAAGAACCAGCCCGCTAGCGACGCAGCTCCGCAGCCGCCCCAGGACCCAGCACCGCGGCAATTCCGGAGAAGGTGAAGCTGGCTTTCTCGCTACTGGACAGCGCCCGCGTAATGCGAGCGTGCACGGCCGCGCTGACCGGCGGCAGCTCAGCCGGTGCGAACCAGCCGACCTCAACGGACTCGGAGTCGGCGACCCGGGCTTCGCCCCCGGCGGCCCGGCAGCGGAACGCGAACTCCAGATACTGCACCAGGTCGCCGTTGCGGTAGCGGATCGGCTCGCAGACCGAGATCTCGGTCAGCAGCTCGGGCTCGGCGATGACCCCGGTCTCCTCGAAGATCTCCCTGACCGCCGCGTCGGCCGGGTGCTCGGCCGGATCGATGATCCCGCCCGGCAGCGCCCACGCACCATTGTCGGCCCGGCGGCCGAGCAGCACCCGGCCGCCCTGGTCGAGCACGACCCCCGCGGCGGTGGTCAGCCAGAGCATCTCGTGACCGACCTTCTCGCGGAGTTTCAGCACGTACTCGGGCGTGGGCACGCCTCACCTCCCGCAGGCCGGAGCAATCCAGAGCCTAGCCGCCGGCGGCCGGCTGACCGATGTACGCGGCCGGCGGCGTCGCCAGCGGCAGCGCGGCCAGCTGGATGAGCAGCAGCACGTTGTCGTCACCGGCCGTCCGGTTCATCCGGAGCCGGCCGCAGCGGGTGCACCGGTGGATCAGCATCCACCGGTGCTCGCCCCTGACCGTGACCGCGATCGGCTCCATGCCGCCCGGGCAGCCGGCCTTCCGGTCGCCAGGAACATTGCGATCAAGGTGCCGGGACCACAGGCAGCGGGGACAGTGGTTGCGATGCGACGTGCCGGGCGCGTCGAGCGAGACATCTACGCCGCAGTGGGCGCACTGAAAAGAACGAGGAAACGACAAGTCTGACGACCTTTCACGGCTGGGTTCACGATCCGGGCGGACATCTCGCCTCCTCTCTCGCTGCGCTGATCTTGCTGCGCTGATCTTGCTGCGCTGACTGGATCACCATCGTCGGCATCGCCGGGGCGCTCCGTCAATCGGTTTTCGCCGGCCGCGGCGAGCCGATCGCCTCGGCCAGCACGCGCCGGAACTCCACCGAGACGCGATCCGCCCTGGTGTGCAGTTCGGCCGAAATATCAAGGGGGAACTCCAGGCCAGACAGAGCCCGCCGCTGCAGGTCCAGATCCTCTTCGAAGACTGTCATCTCGTATTTCACGGTGCTCTCGGCCAGCTCGGGATCGGCCAGGCCGGGGCCGGTGATGGTCCGGTACACCCGGCAGGACGACCCCGACGCCCGGGCCGGCCCGGCCGGATCGGCCGGCGCGGCCGGTGCGGCCGGCTCGTGGTCCGGTGCCGCCGTGAAGGTCAGGAACTGCCAGCTCCCGGCGTCCAGGTACTCGAGCAGCAGCGTCGCCGTCAGCGGCGCCTGGTACCGGTAGGTCATCCGGCGGCGCTGCACGGCCGGGCGGGTGCCGTCGAGAACGGCCGGGTCGGTGCGGTTGGTGAACGTGTGCTCGCGGACGGCGGTAAAACCCAGGCCGTCCCTGACGACCTCGGCTCGAGGGATCGGCTCGGGGCCCGCGCCCCCGATCGTCGCCGCGTGCACGAACGGCAGGTGGGCCTCGTCCAGGAAGTTGTCCACCATGACCGCCGCGTTCGCGGCGACGTGGACGACCGGCAGGCGGGCGGTCGCGACCCGGTCGCCGGACAGCCCGGCCGGGACGCTCAGGTCGGGGGGTCCGGCGCGCGGGGCCGACGGAGCCAGCCAGACCAGACCGTCGCGCTCGGCGATCCCGGCGGCCGGCCGCAGGGCGGCCCTGGGCGGTATCGGCGCGGACGCTTCCAGCGCCGGGATCTGCACGCACCGGCCGTCGTTGCCGAACCGCCAGCCGTGGTAGGGACACTGCAGGGTGCCGTCGGTCAGCACCCCGGCGGACAGGCGGGCCCGCCGGTGCGGGCAGGCGTCCGCGAACGCCGACAGGTCGTCGCCAAACCTGGCCAGCACCCAGCCCTGGCCGAGCAGGCCGGCCGCGACCGGTTCGTTCCCGACCTCATCGGACCAGGCGACCGGATGCCAGAACCCGGCCAGCGCCGGATGCGCGTGGGCGAACTCGCCGGCTGCCATGCCCTCATCATGGCCGATGCCCGATCGTCAGGAACCGCGGCGGGGCCGCGGCCGGCTCGGGCAGCACCAGCGGACTCGCGCCGGGCTGGATCGACCCGAGGATGGCCGGGTGCCGGGCCCCGGTCGCGGCGGGTACCGAACCGGGCAGGCCGTTCCAGCTCAGGAAGCCGAGCACGGCGAAGGCGAGCGCTTCCTTGGCCTGGGCCGGGACGCCGAGGTCGTCGCTGACCGAGACCGCGACGCCGGGAACGGCCGCCCGCAGCCAGCGCAGCATCGTCGAGTTGGCGCTGCCGCCGCCGGACAGCACGAGCTGGGTCAGGCCGTAGTCCCGGGTCGCGGCGGCGAGCAGGTCGACCAGCAGGCGGGTCACGGTCGCGCAGACGTCCGGCCCGGACGGCGCCGGGTCGAGGCCGGTCACCGCGGCCCTCAGGTACGACTCGTTGAACAGCTCGCGGCCGGTGCTGCGCGGAGGAGGAAGCCGGTAGTACGGCTCAGCCGTGAGCCGGGTCAGCAGCGGCTCGCTGACCTTGCCGGCCGCCGCGATCGCGCCGCCGGGGTCGAAGCGCTGCGCGCCGCCGGAGGCCCACGCGGCGGCCGGGTCCATCAGCGCGCCCGCCGGACCGAGGTCGAACGCCGTCACGACCTGGCCGTCCCGGACCACGGTCAGGTTAGCGATGCCGCCGAGATTGACTGCGGCGGCCGGTCCCGCTGGCTGGCCGGCCAGCAGGAGCTGATCGAACATCGGGACCAGGGGCGCACCCTGACCGCCCGCGGCCAGGTCGCGGCTGCGCAGGTCGGAGATCACCGGCAGGCCGGTGCGTTCGGCCACGGCGGCCGCGCTGCCGAGCTGCAGCGTTCCGAGGGCCCGGCCGTCGTCGCCGACCCAGTGAAAGAACGTCTGCCCGTGCAGCACCGCGAGGTCGGCCCGGCCGCCGGCCAGTTCCGCCGCGGCGGTCGCGAAGGCGGCCGCGTAGGCCTCGCCCAGCTCGGCGTGCAGCGCGCAGAGCTCGCCCGTCCCTGGCCGGCCGGGCGGCAGCGCGGCCTCGATCCGCGCGCGCAGCGCGTCCTCGAACGGAGTGCTGACCAAGCCGCCGTAACCGCAGCGCAGTTCGTCGCCGTCGAGTTCGAGGTCGGCGCAGGCGATGTCGATGCCGTCGACCGACGTCCCCGACATGCAGCCGAGCACCCGCGCCCGCCGCCGGCCGACCCCGCCGTCTAGCGTGGAAGTCACGACCCACGACGCTACCTCGGGAGAGCGCAGTGCCGTATGCAGGAGGGCCGCTGGCCAGCACCGAGCGGCGGAACGAACGGACCCGCGACATCGACCTGGCCAGCCCGCTCGAGCGGCTGCAGCTGCTCAACGCCGAGGACGCGACCGTCGCGAGCGCGGTCGCGGCCGTGCTGCCGGTGCTGGCTCAGGTCGTCGCGGAGGCGACGGCGCGGGTGCGGGCCGGCGGGCGGGTGCACTATTTCGGGGCCGGGTCGTCGGGGCGGATCGGCGTGCTGGACGCGGCCGAGGTAGTGCCGACGTTCGGCGTTCCGCCCGGCGTCTTCGTCGCCCATCAGGCTGGCGGCGACGCCGCGGTGACGAAGGCGGCCGAAGGGGCCGAGGACGCCGAACCGCTCGGGGCGCAGGCGGCCGCCGGGCTGACCGCGGCCGACGTGGCCGTCGGGCTGTCGGCCAGCGGAAGCACGCCCTACGTCGGCGGCGCCCTCCGGGCGGCCGCGGCCGCCGGCGCGCTGACCGTGCTGGTCAGCAGCAACCCGGCGGCACCGCTGGCGCAGTACGCCCGGTTCTGCGTGCTGCCCGACACCGGGCCCGAGGCGATCGCCGGGTCGACCAGGCTCAAGGCCGCGACGGCGCAGAAGATGGTGCTGAACTCGCTGTCGACCGCGGTCATGATCGGGCTCGGCCGTACCTACTCCAACCTGATGATCGGCCTGGCCGGGACCAACGAGAAACTGCGGCGGCGTCAGGTGCTCATCCTGGCCGAAGCGTCCGGAGCCGGCGAGGCGGCCTGCCGGTCCGAGCTGGAACGCTGCGGCGGCGACCTCCGGCTGGCCCTGGTGTGCTTGCTGGCCGGGGTGGGGCCGCCGGAGGCGGCCAGCTTGCTGGCCGCCTCCGGCGGCAACGTCAGGACGGCGCTCGCGACGGCGGCCGAGACCGGCAGGCCAGGTCCGGCGGCGTGACGGCCG
>DASWAH010000026.1:0-8708 GCA_036391235.1 Streptosporangiaceae bacterium | reverse complement strand
CGAGGCGATGCTGGACGGCGTCACTTCCGCTGGCCCAGCCGACATCCGGTCCCTGCACGAGGAGATGCTCAGGCTCGGCCGGATGATCGATGACCTGCAGAAGCTGGCCGCCGCCGAAGCTGCCGCCCTGCAGCTCACGCTCGTGCGCTGTGACCTGGCCGACGAGGCCGAGGCGGCCGCGTCCGGGCTGAGCAGCGTGTTCCGCAGCGCCGGGGTCAGCCTGGAGCTCCGGCTGGCCCCCGCTCCCGCTCGCTGCGACGAGCTACGGATGCAGGACGTGATCAGGAACCTGCTCACCAATGCGGCTAAGTACACCCCGGCGGGCGGCACGGTCATCCTCGAAACCAGCGCGGCCGGCAACCACGCGCTGGTGCGAGTGGTTGACACGGGCATCGGCATCCCGGCCGACGAGCTTCCCCGGGTGACGGAACGGTTCTACCGCGGCCGCCGTGCTCAGAGCACCGGCGGCAGCGGAATCGGACTGGCCGTCGTCGACGAACTGGTCCGCGCACAGCGCGGTGCCCTGCAAATCGTCAGCGAACCGGGTCACGGAACCCAGGTCGCCATCATGCTTCCCGCCCCCGACCGCGAGGATGTGCCGGTACCGGCCGACCACGACCGTCCGCGGAGCATGACTTCGGCCTCGCCGCACCTGCGATAACTCGGGCGGCCCGGGCGACAGCGCGGGTTACCGGGTTAAGGATGATGCGGCCAGCGCGGCGGCGAGAGTGGGGTAGATCGCCAGCACGCTCTGCAGGCCGGTCAGCGTGATCATCCGCATCAGCCGGCCTGGCACGACCACGCGCATCTCGACGCCCTTCTCGTGCCCCAGGCGGTGGGCGACAACCAGTTCGCGCAACCCCGACGTGTCGCAGAACCCCGTGTGGGTCAGGTCGAGGATCACTGCGCGAACGCCGGGCAGCAGGGCGGACGTGACGTGCTGGCGAACGACGCCGGCGTTGGAGAACACGGCTTCGTCGGGGAACGTGACCACGGTGGCAGCCGGCCGCACGGCGGCCGTGCCGTCTGCATCGTCCATGGTTGCTGCCCCGGGGTAGTTCGCCGCGGCGGTGCCGCGTGGCGGGTGGGCCGACGATCCTACCTTGCCAGTTTTGCGCTTTCTAATCACTGACAGGCGCGCATGACGAAATCGTCACGAGGCTCACCGTGAGTCCGGGAAGATCGGATTCATCTACTAAGACCGGGGAACCGGGGAGCCTGGCTGCCCGGATCAAGAGACTCCGCAGCCGGGTCCCGGTGAGTGATACTGCAAGCATGAGCGAGCGGAACGTGCTCGGCGAGGAGCTGGAACCTTGCGGCGACGACCCGGTGACCGGGTTCTACCGCGACGGCTGCTGCAATACCGGTCCCGAAGATCTTGGCAGCCATACGATCTGCGCGGTCGTTACGGCCGAGTTCCTCGAGCACCAGCGCCGGATCGGCAATGACCTGATCACGCCGATGCCGCGGTTCCAGTTCCCCGGGCTGACGCCGGGCGATCGCTGGTGCGTGACCGCGGCGAACTGGCTCCGTGCGTACCGGGACGGCGCGGCGGCGTATGTGGTCCTGGCCTCGACCCATGAGCGCGCGCTCGACATCGTGCCGCTCGAGGCCTTGCGTGAGCATGCGATCGACGTGCCGTCGAGCCCCGGCTCTCTGGGGGACTAGGCCGGGGCCCGGCACCTGACTCGCCGCCAAGGACTGGCCGTGACCGGCCCCCGACGAGCGGGACGGCCAGCCCCTGGGCGGCGAACGAACGGTCTGGCGGGACGGTCTAGCTGGCCGAGAACCCGGGGATACCGGCCCGCGGGTGCACCGCGTCCACGTGCAGCAGCGACTTGCCGGCACAGCCCTGAGTCGCCAGCGGGACGAGCTGGGCGTGCGTCTGGCCGGGGGCGAAGACCCGCAGCTCGGACGCGTTCACCGGGTTCGAGCAGACGAACCCGGCCTGGGTCACCGCCAGCACCACGTGCGCGGTCGCGCCGGGCAGCAGGGTGACGAGCAGCCGGCCGCCGCTGTGGGTGGCGGGCTTGCCGACCTGGTGACCGTGGATGTCAATCGCCGAGACCCCCGGGTAGCCGAAGAGCGAGCAGGTCGTATGACCGATATTGCTGAACTCCAGCTGGTAGTAGATGTGGCCGGTGGCGCCGTCGCCCGGCTCGCCGTACCAGACCCGCGTGTGATTGGACGTGCAGGCAGCCGGGGCCACGGCCGGGGCGGCCTGGTGGCCGGCCGCCGCCGAGTGCCCGGATGCGGCGAGGGCGGCGGTGGGCAGCAGGATGGCAGCGCCCGCCAGGCCGATTCCGGCGGCGATCCGCCGGCCGAGCCGAGTGGAGAGGTTCATTGTGACTCCTTGTCAGGTCTGTGCGCGGTGGTACCGCTTCGCCGGTAACTGAGACGCCGGTGTGCGCTCATCGGTTGGAGTGTCGCGGCGGTAGTTCGGCTGGGTCGGCCAGAGCCCGGACGCGGGCGGGTCGGCCTAGACTGCGCCTGGTAGGCGGGATATCTCTGGTTCATAGGCCAATGACCGACAGTGGCGCTCCGGCAATGGCAGGAAAAGGGCATGGCAGGGATCTCTGACCTGGAGTTCATGCAGCGCGGCCGCCGGCTGGTCGTGGGTGTCGTCATGCTCGGGCTGGGCGGCGTGATCGGTTTCGCCCTGCCGCACAGCAACGCATCGCCGAATTCGGTGAAGGGTTCGGTCGTCTCGGTCGGCAACACGACCAAGGACGCTGGTCTGCAGATCGTGTTCCAGCCGGTCAAAGGAGCCAAGGAGACCTTCCGCCTGCAGCCGGCCACGCCCTGGCAGAAAGCCGCCGGCGATAAATGGCACACCAAGGGAAATCCGCCGTGCGTTGTCGCCGGGAACACCTCCCCGATGGCGGCCACGCTCGGAGTTGTCAACGTCGCCGGCACCGGTAACGCTCCCGGCCGCTCCGTCGTTGTCTGGGTGGAGTGCTACGCCTGAGCCGGCCCCGAGGCCGCGGTCGCTACCTTTAACCGGTACAACGGGACCAAGCCGCAGCTCGGACGACAGCGGTTCAACGCCGCCGCGCAACACCGACAGGGGGCGACCACGATTGGGGATGACCCGGTGAAATACCAGCTCTCGAGGTTCCTCATCGGCCCGGCCCTGCATGCCCTGGCTCGGACTGACGTCATCGGGGCCGAGCACGTTCCCGTCTCAGGCGGCGCCATCCTGGCCTCCAATCACCTGTCGATCCTCGACTCCTTCTACCTGCCGCTCATGCTTGACCGTCCCGTGACGTTCGCGGCCAAGTCCGAGTACTTCACCGGCACCCGGCCGACCGACCGGATCATCGGCGCCTATCTCAAGGCGACCAAGCAACTGTCGGTCGACCGGGCCGGTGCCCGTGCGGCCCAGGACATGCTCGAGGCCGCGCTCGGCCTGCTCAACCAGGGCGCGCTGTTCGGCATCTATCCCGAGGGCACCCGCTCGCCCGACGGGCGGCTCTACCGGGGCCGGACCGGGATCGGCTGGCTGGCGCTGCACGCGAAGGTGCCGGTCATACCGGTCGCGATGCTGGGCACGGACCGGATGCTCCCGCCCGGCCGGCGGCTGCCGCGGCCAGGGCACATCCAGATCCGGATCGGTGAGCCCCTGCACTTCGACGAGTTCTTCGACCAGCCGGCCGGAGCCAGGCAGCGGCGCGCGGTCACCGACCGCGTGATGACGGCGATCGGCGGCCTGTCCGGTCAGGAGTACGTGCCGATGTACGCGTCAGTGCGCAAGGAGCAGCTCGCCGCCGCAGCTGGCGGCGCGGCCGGCGGTTCGGTGGACCGCGACCCGTTGAGCTAGGCGGATTCGCCTTCGGGATTCCAGGTGTAGATCGGCCGGGAACCGGTGTCCGTGCGCTGCCATCCGTCGCCGTCGAGTCCGCCCGGCAGCTGCGACTTGGGATCAAAGATCGACCGCGGCGGCGCCGATGACCGCGAGTGGCCCGGCCGGGCCGGAGCGACGGCCGGCCGACCTGGCCCGGGCGCGCCCTGACCGCCGGAACCGCCGGGGCCGCCGGGGCCTCGGTGGGCCGGGCGGCCGCCCCCTTGCGGGCCGGGAACCACGGCCCAGGGCAGCTCGGAGGTCGGCCGCGGCGCAGGCCCCCAGGGCGGAGCACCGGAGACCGGCGCGTGCCGCAGGGTCGAGCCCGGCTGACCGCGGCCTGGCCCGCCCCGTCCGGCGGAGGCCGGCTCAGGCCTGGCCGGAATCTCCGCCGGAACGATCCCGTAGCCGCTGTCCGCCTCGTAACCGCTGTCCGCGCTGGTCCAGGCGTCGGGTGCGGCGCCAGCGGCCAGACCGTCCGCGTGCGCGGACGCGGCCCGCGGGGCCGCG
Organism: Streptosporangiaceae bacterium; assembly: GCA_036391235.1. Lineage (GTDB taxonomy): Bacteria > Actinomycetota > Actinomycetes > Streptosporangiales > Streptosporangiaceae > Chersky-822. The sequence goes on along the minus strand of DASWAH010000026.1, from coordinate 4,357 downwards.
ACCCTCGGCGGTCCGGTCGGCGCCGACAGCATCGGCCGGGCCGCGAAGGCCGGGGACAACGTCGACCGGCCGGCCAGCGCTGGCCTGGGCTGGAACCGCGGTTCCGGGCTCCGCGGCGCCGCCTGCACGGGCCTGGCCGCCTGCGGCCCGAAGTACTCGAGCAGCGGGTCAGCGGCCTGCCCGTCGCGGGAGTCGGCGAACTCGTATCCCCTGGCCGCCGCATCCCGCTCGCGCCGTCTGGTCACGCTGCCGTACCAGGTGATCGGAACCAGGAGCGCGATCAGCACGCCGCCCGCGATCGCGCCGTCCTGCAGGAGGTCGGCGACGATCACCGACGCCAGGGAGCGCACCGGCGGCGCCACGGGCGGGGTCCTCGGCTGCGCCCCGTGGCCGGCTGGGCCGGAACCTGGTGGCGGGCTCGCCGTCACCGCCGCGAGTGCGGGCAGGCCAAACCCGGCGAGCGGCGCGCAGGCCAGGCCGGTGACGGCCAGGGCGCGCGCGAGCCAGCAGAATCGACGGGTAGAACTGTTCAGATGCCGTCGGGGGAGTCGCAGCGGCACAGTGTCGTGGCCTTCCGTGTAGTAACACGTATTCTGCCACGTCTGGTCGCATTAGCCGGCCCTAGTACCGATCCGGATGAGAGCCGCTCAGGACGGGATGTCGGCGGCGATCCTGACCCGGGCGCCTGGTGGCAGCGACAGCCGCTCGGCCGCGTTGCCGCTGCTGACGGCCAGCGAGATCAGGCCCGCGCTGTCGGTGAACGCGATCAGCTCGCCCGGCGAGGCGGATCCGAATGTCTCGAGGAACGGCGCTGTCACCTCCCGCCGGTTGCACCGGATGAGCACCGAGGAGCCGAGCGAGATGCCCAGGTCGTCGGCGGCCGCCGACGGGATGGAGAGCTGCACGTTGCCGAACCGGTCGACCGAGAGCACCTCGCCTTCGGCCTCGCCTTCGAGCATCCGGCTGGTCGGGGCGGCCAGCGTGACCAGCTCGCCGATGTCGATCTCGGTGCCGGTATCGGTCAGTGACGTGCCGGTGGCCAGGTGCGAGGCGACCGGCATGAAGATGTCGCGGCCATGGAACGTGTGCGAAACCGGGTTGTTCCAGTACGCATCGTTGGTGAGCAGTACCGCCCGGGCCGGGCCGCCGAGCGCGGTCGCGGCCCAGGACAGCAGCCCGTTGTCCGGCCCGACCAGGATGCCTCGCTTGGCCTCGATCGCGATCGCGCGCCGGGCGGTCCCGACGCCGGGATCGACGACCGCGACGTGTACCGCCGGCGGCATCGCCGGGACGGTCTGGGCCAGCACCGCGGCCCCGCGCCGGACGTCGCCGGGCGGCACCAGGTGGGTGATGTCGATGACCCGGGTCGCGGGGGCGATCCGCGCGGCCATGCCATGACAGGCAGCGACGAAACCGTCTTCGAGCCCGAAATCGGTCAGGAACGTGAGGCAGCTGAACGAGGTCACAAATTGTGAGCGTACGTGTCCGGATAGTCGGCCCGCTAGATCGACCCGCCCCCTATCGCGCAGTCTGGTCACCTACGATGTCACGGGGGAGAAGGGCCGGGCTGCCGTGGACTCGCTGACCGAGCTTGAGATGCGCATCCTGGCCTTTGAACGGAGCTGGTGGCGGTCGCCGGGGGCCAAGGAGCGGGAAATCCTGGGCGCGCTCGGGATGTCCGCGACCAGGTATTACCAGCTACTGAACGAGCTCATCGACCGCCCGGAGGCGGCCGCCTTCGATCCGGCGCTGGTGGCCAGGCTGCGCCGGCGCCGGGCCGACCGCAACCGGCTCCGTTCCGGCCGTGACGGTGGCTGAGCCGGGAAGGACATCGTGAAAGAGGATCTGGAACTCCCGGTTCCGGTAACCGCGGCGGGCCAGGCGGGCTTGGCCGCGCTGCTCGGGGAGCCGGGCCGCGCGCTGGCCGCGTTCGATTTCGACGGGACGCTGGCGCCGATCGTGCCCGACCCGGCCGAGGCCAGGGTGCTGCCGGCCGCGCTGGCCGCGCTGCGCGCGCTCGCTCCCCTGGTCGGAACGGTGGCCGTGATCACCGGCCGCCCGGCCTCGACCGCGGTCGAGTACGGCTCGCTCGACCAGGTTCCCGGGATCGTCGTGCTCGGGCATTACGGCCGGCAGCGGTGGCACGACGGTGAGCTGGAGTCGCCGCCACCGCCGGCCGGACTCGCGGTCGCCAGGGAACGCCTGCCCGCGGTCCTCGCCGCCGCCGGCGCGGATGGCGACGCCTGGACTGAGGACAAGACCGACGCGCTGGCGGTGCATACCCGCCGGGCGGCCGACCCGGCCGCCGCTCTGGAGCGGGTCCGCGAGCCGCTGCTGCGGCTGGCGGAGGAGACCGGCCTGCGGGCCGAGCCCGGTCGCCTGGTCATCGAACTGCGGCCAGACGGCGCCGACAAGGGGGCCGCGCTAACCCGGCTGGCGTCCCGCCGCCGGCCGTCCGCGGTGCTGTTCTGCGGTGACGACCTGGGTGACCTGCCCGCGTTCGCGGCGCTGCAGCGGCTGCGGGCCGACGGCCTGCCCGCCCTGGGTGTGTGCAGCGGTTCGGCCGAAGTGACCGAACTGGCCGGGCAGGCCGACCTGATCGTGGACGGCCCGGAGGGCGTGGCCGGGTTGCTGGCCGCGCTGGCCGCCGAGATCGGCGGCCAGAGCTAGCTCAGGGTTAGCCACGGGGCTAGCTCTCCGGGCCGGTTCCCGGCCGGTCGTCGAGTGCGCTCAGCTGCCCGGCCAGCCACTTCGACGGCGGCTCGGCCGCCCCCGCGGCGGCCAGGGCCTGGCACCGGCGGGCCCGTTCGGCCATCGGCATCATCAGGGCCTCGTGCAGCGCCGCCGCCGTGCCGCTGACGTCGAACGGGTTCACCATCAGGGCGTGCTCGCCGAGCTCGTCGGCCGCCCCGGCCTCCCTGGACAACACCAGCGCGCAGTGCCGGTCGGACAGGATCGGGCCTTCCTTGGCGACGAGGTTCATGCCGTCCCTGATCGGGTTGACCAGCAGCACGTCGGCGAGGCGGTAGCCGGCCAGCGAGCGCGGGTAGTCGTCGTGCGAGCTGAGGATGATCGGGTTCCATTCCGGGGTGCCGAACTCGTCCGCGATCGCGCCGGCCACGCGCTGCACGCTGGCCGCGTACTCGCGGTACTCGGGCAGGTCGTGCCGGGACGGATAGGCGAGCGCGAGCATCACCACCTTGCCGTGCAGCTCGGCGTGAGTGAGCAGCATCTCCCGGTAGGCGATCAGCCCGCGCACGATGTTCTTGGACAGCTCGGACCGGTCGACCCGGACGATCAGCTTGCGGCTCCCGACCTGCGCGGCCAGCGTCTGCATCCTGGCCCGCACGTCCTGGCCGGCCCCCCGCGCGACCAGCTCGGGACCATCGACCCCGAGCGGGTGCACCCCGATGCCGGTGACGTGCCCGCCGTAGCTGACCGTGCTCCGCCCGGCGTCCACGGTCGCGCCGAGCACCTGCTCGCAGCACCGGGTGAAGGCGTCGGCCCAGCGCCGGCTGAGGAAGCCGGCGTGGTCGGCGCCGAGGATCCCCTCGAGCACCTCGGCCGCGACAGCGTCCGGCAGCAGCCTGAAGTATTCGGGCGGCGCCCACGGCGTGTGCGAGAAGTGCGCGATCCGCACGCCCGGCCTGAGCTCGGCGAGCATCCGCGGCGCGAGCGTCAGGTGGTAGTCCTGCACCACGGCCCTGACCCCCGCCTGGCCGGCCCCGCCCGGTTCCTGGACATCGGCGGCCTGGGCCAGGGCCTGAGCGAAGGCCTTGTTGTACTCGCGGTACGCCGCCCAGTCGCGGCGGAACGCCAGGCCGAACTGAGGCTGGTTCGGAGTGTCGTACAGCATGTGGTGCACGAACCACAGCACCGAGTTCGCGATGGTGTTGTAGGCCCGGTTGAACGTGGCCGCCGGGATGTCCAGCATCCGCACCTCCGAGCCGCCGGGTGCCCCGTCCAGCCCGAGCAGGCCGCCCGGCGCGGACCGGGCGGCCGCCCGGTCGGCTTCGCTGAGCGCGGCGCAGACCCAGAGCAGGTCCTGCTGGCCGGCCACCGACGACAACCCGGAGACCACGCCTCCGCCGCCTCGGCTGACTGACAGCGTGCCGTCGTCGGCCCAGCGGTGCGAAACCGGTCCGCGGTTGGATGCCACCAGGACCCGGCCCGGCGCGGTCAGATCAGTCACGGGCTGAATGTAGCGCCGCCAGAGCCGGATCGGCGGGAGCGGCCCAGCTACCGGCCAGGCCGGGCGGACCCGGGCGGACCAGTGCGGACATCGGCCGCGAGCCGGGTTAGTATGCCGGTAACAACTTCATATTGCTCATCCAGAGGGGTGGAGGGAACGGCCCTG
>DASWAH010000025.1:0-14455 GCA_036391235.1 Streptosporangiaceae bacterium | reverse complement strand
ACCTTCTTGCCGGTGGACGCCGATACGCCGTAGACCGTCCCGCTGCTGCTTCCCGCGAAGACGATGCCGCCGCTCACCACGGGCGCGGTGACGAGCGAGCCGGTGCCGAACTGCCAGCGGTCCGGGCTCCCGGACTTGTCGACCGCGACAAGGTCGCCATTTTGCATGGTGAACAAGTCGGTTCCGTTGTCTGCGGGAGCCGTGAGCGACGCAAAGCTGCCGGTCGACGCGCCGGACGCCGCCGACAAGATCACGGCGGTGTCGGGGTAACTGCCCCGCGCGTACAGCGAGCCGCCGCGCAGGAGGGGGGTGCTCCCGCCGCCGCCCTCGCAGCCGGTCTGGTGGTGCCAGGCCAGCGCGCCGCCCAGCCGGAACCGGTAGTCCTGGTTGCAGACGTAGGACACGTACGCGCCCGAGTCGTCCACGGCCGGTGAACTCTCGTCGCCGTTCATTACCGGGCGCTGCCAGCGCACGGCGCCGTCGGCCTCGCTGACGGCGTACACGGTGCCGCCGATGCCCGCCCCGGACACGTAGACGACACCGTCATAAGCGGTCGGCGGGGCGGTGAAGGCAGATTGGCCCGGCATCTGCGCCGACCACAGCTCGTGCCCGGTGGCGGCCGCGAACGCGGTGAGAACCCCGTCGTAGTTCAGTGCGAAGACGGTCCGGCCGTCGTAGGTCAGGGCCGAGAAGTAGTAGAGACCGCCCAGACCGGCCGACCACTCGGTTGCCCCGGTTCGAGCGCTGAGCGCGAACAGGCGGGTGCCGTAACTGCCCTGATTGGCCACCGTCACGAAGACCTGGCCGGCCGCCGCAACCGGATAGGACACCGCCCCGCTAGCTGAACCCCCTGGGCTCACGTGCCACTTCCTGGCCAGGGTGCTGACGCTCAGGCTTGCGGGCTGGTCGCCGTCGTGGCGGGAGTCGACCTGGTAGGCAGTGGCCTCGGATCCGGACGTGGTGACCGAGACACCCCGCTTGGCTGAGGTGCTCGGCGCGAAGCTGGCGTTGCCGGTGTAGCGAGCCGCGATGGCCCGGCTGCCCGGGGCGAGCGCTGCGGTGACGAAGGTCGCCGAGCCGTGGCTCAGCGTCACCTTGTCCAGGATGCTGCCGTTGCTCTTGTCGGTGAAGATCACCGAGCCGGCCGGGGTGCCCGACGCCGCGCTCACCGTCGCGGTGAAGGTGACCGGGGAATTCTGGATGACCGAGGTGCTGGACGCCGACAACGTCGTCATGGTGCTGACGGCCTGGGGGGTCGCGGCGGTTGCGGTCACGGCCGGCCCGAGGAGACCGGCCGTCAGTATCGCCCCGGCCGCCACGCAGCGGTAGGTCCAGCTCACTATTCCTCGCTTCCTGGCCGTCACACCCTGGTGAACGGCCCTACGGCAGTTGCCACGCACCCGTCTTCAGGTTCCGCTGACAATACTTATTTAAGGGAAATAGCACTATTACTTTGCCGGTGACAGTTGCCGGGCTGGTCCCAATCCGCCCCCGGTGCGCCGGGAAAAAAGGGCAGCCGGGAGACTATCTGGTGCCGGCGTGCCAGACTGCGCAGAACGGGTCGTTGACCCGGCGTGCGATGCTGTCGCGGTCAGGGCGCGGTCGCTGAGTCCCGGAGGAGAGCGTGAACATGAGCAGGGGGCAGACGTCCACGGTGGCCTGGGCCCCGAATATGGCCGTCGAGACGTGCTGGATGTGCGGTGTCCGGTCACCGGCCGACCAGATGGTGCCGGACGGCGGCAACGCCTGCGCGGACGTCCGCTGGTACTGCGAGGACACCGCTACGTGCACGCAGCGCTGGACCGCGCGGACGAAGGACCCCCGCCCGACCTGGTAGCGAAAGGGGACGGCCGGGGATGAGAGCCGTCTCATCCCGGCCTCATGGTCACGTCATCTGCCGCTGGCAGATTGAGTGTCGAAGGGCAGACGACACAGGAGGTGACCTTCAGATGGCACGTGTGGAGCACGCCAGCAAGGGATTCGAGCGCTACCGGGACTCCAGCAAGGACCACGGGCACGAGGACAGCCGCAACGACCGTCACGAGGACGGGCGGGAGGACGGCGGCAAGGACCGCTGACACAGACGCAGAGCCGGCCCGCGGATCACGATCCGCGGGCCGGCTGCCGTTCCGGGTTCAGCCGGCCGCGGGGGCGGCTTCCCTGACGAGCCGGTAGCCGGCTCCCCGCACGGTGACGATGCGGTCGGGTCCGATCTTGTTGCGCAGGTACCTGACGTAGACCTCGACGACGTTGGACATGGGGTCGTAGTCGTAACCCCAGACGTGGCTGAGCAACTGCTCGCGGCTCAGCACCTGGCCCGGATGGCGCATGAAAAACTCGGCCATCGTGAACTCCCTGGCCGACAGGTCGATGGTGCGGCCGTCGGCCGTCATCTGCCTGGTCCGCACGTCCAGGCTCAGGCTGCCGTTGCGCAGCACGAACTCCTCGGCGCCGGGTTCGTGCCGTAGCTGCAGCCGGATCCTGGCCAGCAGCTCGGCGAGCCGGAACGGCTTGCGCACGTAATCGCTGGCGCCGCTGTCCAGCCCGGTCACCACGTCCTCGGTGGAGTTGCGCGCGGTCAGCACGATCACCGGGGTCTTGCGGCCCGCCCGGCGCAGCCTGGCCAGCACCTCGAGGCCGTCCAGGCCGGGCAGGCCGAGGTCCAGCAAGATCAGGTCGAAACTACCGGCCAGGGCCAGGTCGAGAGCCTCGGGCCCGGTGGCCGCGCAGGCGGTCGCATAACCCTGGGCTTGCAGCCCCTTGGCCAGGAAGCGGACGATCCTGGGCTCGTCCTCGGCGATCAGGATCTGGCTCACGGCCGGTCCTGGCCCGCTGGAGCCGGCGCCAGCGCGCAGCGCAGGGTCAAGCTGACGAGGGTGCCGCCGCCGTCCCGCTCGCCGATGTCCACGTGCCCGTCGTGCGCGGCCGCGATCGCCGCGACGATGGCCAGGCCGAGGCCGGAGCCGCCGGTCCGGCCTGGTTCCAGCCGGGTGAACCGCTCGAGAACCCGGTGCCGGTCGGTCGCCGGGATACCGGGCCCGCGGTCGGCTACCGAGAAGACAACAGCCTGCCCGGTGAACCGCGAGCCGATCTCGACCGGCGTGCCGGGCGGAGTGTGGGCCACGGCGTTAGCCGCGAGCTGCATCACGGCCTGGGTCACCCGCTGCCGGTCGAGCAGCACGACCTGCTCGGCGGCGCCGGCCATGGACCACGGCCGGTTGTCGAGGGCGCGGGCCTTGGCGACCAGCGACCTGGTCAGCCGGCCCAGGTCGGTCGGGACCGGGTGCAGGAAGTCGGGCCGCTCGCTGCTGGCCAGCAGCAGCAGATCGTCCACCATCCTGCTCATCCGGCCGATCTCGTCGGCGACGATGCCGAGGGTTTCCGCGTCGTCGGCCGACGTCACCGACAAGGTATCCAGGTTGCCCTGGATGATCGTGATAGGCGTGCGCAGCTCATGGCCGGCGTCGGCCAGGAAGCTCCGCTGGGCGGTCATCGCGGACTCGAGGCGGTCGAGCATCCGGTTGAAGGTGACCGCCAGCGCGCTGATCTCGTCGCTGCCCCTGGCCGGTATCCGCTCGGACAGGTCGGACTCGGTGATCCGGCGGGCCAGCTCGGTCGTGTCGCGCACCGGGCGCAGCACCCGGCCCGCGATGAGCCAGGCCAGGGCCGACCCGGCCAGCAGCGCGATCGCGCCGACGAGGATCTGCAGCCTGGTGATGCTGTCGATGCCCGTCTGCTGGGACGCGATAAGCGAGACCGCCACGAAGGTGGCCGGGCGCTGGCCCGGCAAACGGACCGGGATGGCCTGGAACCGGCCGGGGCCACGGGCCATCACCACGGTTCCGGCCGCCGGCCCGGTCAGGGCCGACCACCGGGCGAGCACCGTTGGGCCTGGCCCGTCCGCAGGATTGAAGTTCTTGCTGGTGGTGACGATCCGGCCGGCAATCACGCCGATCAAGACGGTGTCGTTCTCCAGCACGGCCGAACTTGTCCTGGCCCGCATGAGCCCGGTCACGGTGATCGCCCTGGCCGCGTGACTCCGGCTGTTGTCCTCGTGGGGCTCGGCGGGCCGGGTAGCGCCGTACCGGGCGGCGAGCGCGCGGAACTCCGCGATCTCATGGGTCAGCTCGCTGTGCACGCGGCTGTTCATGCTGGCGACCAGGAATGCGTGCGTCGCGATCGTGGTGGCCGTGGCCGCGGCCGCCAGCAGGGCCACGGACCAGCCCAGGATCCGGCTCCTGGCCGAGACGAACGGCCGCCAGGCCGGGTCGCTGCGCCGGTCGCCGCGGATCGGTCCGGACAGTGACCGCGGCCGGGCCGCGCCATCGGCTGTCACGACCGTGAGCATATGCGCGGCCGGGCCAGGCCGTCTCGGGCCGGCGCGGGCCAATCTGGGGCCGGGCCGGCCCGAACTGGGGTGATGAGAGATCTCTCATCGGCGTCTCATCGGGGCCTCACCTCACGACGCGATCGTCGGTCCGTGCAGCAAGGGGTGAACCGGCCATGATCGTGATCGTCGTCGCGATGACCGTGACGTGCCTGGCGTCTCTCGCCGGAGGGGCGGCCAGGCGAGGCCGGCCTGGCCGGGGCCGGGTGGCACCCGCTGGTCGCGGCCATGCTCAGGCCGGATCAGGGGACGGCCGCGCTGGCGGCCTGGCTGATGGTGGTGGACACCGCGCTCGCCCTAGCCGCACCGTGGCCGCTGCAATTGGTCGTCGACTACGGGCTCGGCGCGCACCGCAGGCCGGCCTGGCTGAGCTGGCTGCCGGCCGGCCAGCCGGTGCTGCTGGCTGCCCTCGCATCGGCGCTCGGGCTCGTCATGCTCGGCGGCGCGGCGCTGGCCGGCTATCAGGTCACGTACCTGACCGGCGTGCTCACCGAACGGGCCGGCCTGCGGCTGCGGGTGGGCGTGTTCACGCACCTGCTGCACGTTCGCCCGGCCGAGGTGGCCCGTTACCCGCAAGGCGAGCTGGCCAGCCGGGTCAGCGCGGACGCCAGCCGGGTCGCCGACGCCGTCGGAACCGTATTTGAGTCACTGGTCCCCGACGCGGCCTTGCTGACTGGGATGGCGATCATCACGGCGCTGATCGACTGGCGGCTGACCCTGGCCGTCGCCTGCCTGCTGCCGATCTACGCGGTGACGGCGCGGCGGCGGAACCGGTTGCTGCGGCCGGCCCAGCGGCTCGCGCGCGAACGGTCAGGGCAGCTCGCGGCCCTGACCACCGAGCAGCTGGCCCGGCTGCCGCTGGTCCAGGTGTTCGACCAGGCCGCGGCGGAAGCGGCCGGTCAGGCCGCCGCAGCCGGCGCGGCCGCCGAGGCTGCCGTGGCCGCGCTGGATGCGAGCGCCAGGTTCCGTCCGGTGAACGACATCGTGCCCGGCCTCGGCTTGGCGACGGCACTGATGCTCGGCACCGTCGAGGTGACCTCCGGCCGGCTGAGCGTCGGCCAGTTGCTGGTCTTCGTGGCCTACCTGTCCAGCCTGATGGGCCCGGTGCGCTCGCTGTCCGGGCTGGCGGCGGTGATCGCCCGCGGGGCGGCGAGCCGGCAGCGGATCGCGGAGCTGCTCAGCCTGCCGCCGCTGCAGCCGGCGGCGCGGCGACCCGGGCCGCGCGCCATCCGGCCCGGCCCGATCGCGCCGCCGGTGCTGATCGAGAACGTGAGCTACGCTCACCGTCAGGGCGAGCCGGTGCTTGACCGGTTCACCGCCTTGCTGCCCGGCGGCCAGCTCAGCTGCCTGATGGGGCCGTCCGGGGCGGGCAAGTCGACGCTGCTGGCGTTGCTGCTGCGGCTGGCCGATCCGCAGTCCGGCCGGATCCTGATCGGCGGCCGTGACATCGCGAGCCTGCCGCTGGCTGAGTTGCGGGCCCTGGTCACCCTGGTGCCGCAGGACCCCTGGCTGCACAGCGGCACCATCGCGGCAAACATCGCATACGGCCGGCCGCGGGCGGCCAGGTCCCTGGTGGCGCAGGCCGCCGAACGAGCCGGGGTCGCCGCGTTCGCGGCCAGCACCGAGCGGGGCCTGGACACCGAGGTGGGCGAGGGCGGCGGCTTGCTGTCGGTCGGGCAGCGCCGCCGGGTCGCGATCGCCAGGGCGCTGCTGCGGGACGCCCCGGTGCTGTTGCTGGACGAGCCGGTGGCCGGCCTCGACGCCGCGACCGAGGCGGCCGTGATCGGCGGCCTGCTGGACAGCGGGCGCGGCCGGACCATGCTGCTCGTAACCCACTCCGAGCAGCACGCCAAGCTGGCCAGGCAGGTCATCAGGATCGGCCGCCAGGCCGCCGCGGTGCCGGTCAGTGCATGGGCTGCAGCACCTTGCTGATGATGTAGACGGTGGCGTTCGCGGTCGTGATGTTGCCGCAGCTGATGCTCGCGTTGTTGACCTCGTAGACCCTGCCCATCCTGGACGTCTTCAGCGAGTCGCCCTCCAGCGTGGTCAAGGTCATGCCGTGGGCGAGCTGGGCCGGGGTTACGTGCCCGCTGACCACGTGATACTTCAGGATCTTGGCCAGCTCGGCCCGGCTGTGCAGCATCATCATGTCGTGGTGGGACAACGCCGCGAAGGCCTTGTTGTCCGGGGCGAACACGGTCAGCGCGTGCATGCCGTTCAGGTCGCTGGTCAGGCCGGCCATCCGCACGTCGGCCGCGAAGGTGGTCAGCAGCGGGTCGTGGCCGGCCGCGGTCACGACCGGGTCCATGCTCATGCCGTGCAGGCTGCCCATCCCCGAGCTCGGCATCATCGCGCAGTCGGAGCCGATGACGGCCGTCTCGTGCATCGGCGCGTGCGACGGCATCGGCGAGTCGTGGTGCATGGGGGAGTGCGACCCGGCCTGCGCCGGCCCCGATCCTGAGCCGCAGGCGGCCGCGGTCAGGGCGATCGCGCTGGCCAGCGCGGCCGACGTGAGCAAGGTGGCCGTGCGGGACCTGGGGAGTGTGTTCGCTCGCATTGCATTCTCCTGGTGACGGTGCGCGGCGGCGGTGAGTTCCGCGGCCTGGTGTTCCGTCCCGGTATTCGATGCGAGCGGAGCCGCACATTGGTGGCCGCGGGAGATGGTGCCCGGCCAGGACAGCGCGGCAAGACAACGCGGCAAGACAACACGGTGCCCGGCGACGAATGGTGGTCATGGAGACCGTGTCAGGACGCCGCTCACCGCCCCGGCACCGGGTCGCCGGTGGTGCCAGCCTGGCCGGCCTGCTGGCGCGCACCGCCCGCGGTGACCAGGACGCGTTCGCGGCGGCTTACGACCAGGCCGCCCCGGCGCTGTACGGGACCGTTCTCGCCGTGATCAGGGATCCGTTCCTGGCCGAGGAGGTCACCCAGGAGGTGTTCCTGGAGATCTGGCGGACGGCGGCCAGGTACGACCAGGACCGGGGCAGCGCGCTGGCCTGGATGGCCACGATCGCGCACCGGCGGGCGGTGGACCGGGTCCGGTCCGAGCAGCGGGCGGCCGACCGGGACCGGCGGGCCGCGACCCACGCGGTCGCCTACGACGAGGTTGCCGAGAGCGCCGAGCACAACCTGGAGCGCGAGCGGGTCAGGCGGTGCCTGAAGTGGCTGACCGAGCTGCAGCGCGAGGCGGTGACGCTGGCCTACTACCGCGGCCGTACCTACCGGGAGGTGGCCGCCCTCCTCGGCATTCCGGCCGGGACGGTCAGCACCCGGATGCGGGACGGGCTGATCCGGCTGCGCGACTGCCTGGGGGCGGCGCGATGACCGGGCGGGCGCCGGAGCCGCACGCGCTGATCGGCGCGTACGCGATGGACGCGCTGGACCGGGCAGCCGCCGGGCGGTTCGAGCGGCATCTGGCGCGCTGCGGTGAGTGCGCCAGCGAACTGGCCGGGCTGCGCGAGACCACGGCCCGGCTGAGCGCGGCCGCGGCCGTCCCGCCGCCGGCCAGGCTGCGCGGGCGGGTGCTGGCCGCCAGCGGGCACACGGCTCAGCGGCGAGCGGAGTCCCGATGGCCTTCGCCGGCCCGCGGCGGCGGCCGGTCCATCACAGTGGCGGCGGCGCTGGTGGCGGCGGTCGCGGTCATCGCGGTGCTGGTCGTGGTCGCGATCCGGCCGGCCGGGCCCGCTCCTGGCGGCCCGGCGGCCGGGCGCCGGGCCGGACTGGCGATCGCCGCCGTGCTGACCGCGCCCGATGCCCGGATGCTCGACGTGCGCCTGCGGACGAGGGGCCGGGCCACGGTGATCATGTCAGCCCGCGCGGCCGCGCTGATCTTCACCGCGTCCGGGCTCGCCGCCTTGCCGCGGGCCAGGGGCTACGAGCTGTGGCTGGTCGGGCCGGGACGGGACCGGCCCGCGGGCATGCTGCCGCGGCCGCGGCACGGTATGACCGCCCCGGTGGTCGCGGCCGGCCTGCGCCCGGGCGACCGGCTGGGCCTGACCGTGGAGCCGTCGGGCGGTTCCGGCCGCCCGACGTCGGCGATGCTGCTGCTCGTCACGCTGTGATGCGGCCCGGGCAGTTCGGCCGGCCAGACGGGCCGGTCAGGCGATGACGCCCTTGGTGAGCAGGAAGCAGCCGTACGGGCGAGACTCCGAGGTCGAGATCACCGCGAAAGCGTCGCGGGCCCGGTCGTAGAAGGCGAACCGCTCCAGCGACGCAACCTCGACCGGGCGGCCCTCGGCCCGGGTGGCTAGCTCCGTAAACTCGCGCTGCACGGCCGGGATCTCGTCAGGGGCCCCGACGACCTCCATCCTGGTGACCGGCCCCGGCACGAAGGTGTCCAGCGGGAACACGGCCAGGATGGCCTGCCCGGCGGCCGCGATGTCGGCGCCGTCCAGCCGGGCCAGCCGCTTCGCGGTCGAGCTGGCCGGGAAGTTGCGGTCGACCAGGGCCAGCTCGTCGCCGTGGCCCATCGCGGCCAGGATGTACAGCACGTCGGCATTCAGCAGCGCCGGGATGCCCTTGAGCATGTCACCTCCGTCAGCCCTTGAGCGCCCCGGCGGTCAGTCCGCTGATGAACTGCCGCTGAGCGACCAGATAGAGCAGTACCACGGGCGCGGTGACGATGCTGAGCGCGGCGAACAACTCCGGGTAGTTCGTACTGTGCGCGGTGGTGAAGTTGACGAGCCCGAGCGGCAGGGTTTCCAGGTTCTGCTGATGGATCAGCACGCTGGCCATGAGGTACTCGTTCCAGACGCTGGTCCCGGTGAAGATCAGCAGGGTCGCCAGGCCTGGCTTGGCCAGCGGCAGCACGATCCTGATGAACGCCTTGAACCGGTTGCAGCCGTCGATCAGGGCCGCCTCCTCCAATTCGGCCGGGATCGACTGGAAGAATGAGTACATCAGGAAGATGCCGAACGGCAGGTTCTGCGCGGCGTAGACCAGGACCAGGCCGATCCGGGTATCGAAGAGGCCCAGGCTGACCTCGGTGGTCAGCACCGGCACCGCGGTCACCCCGAACGGGATCATGATCCCGGCGAGCATGAAGTAGTAGATGTAGCGGCGCAGCGGGAAGTCGACCTTGGCGAACGCGTATCCGGCCATCGAGCACAGCGGCAGCGTGAGGATGAGCGTTCCGAGCGTCGCGATGATGCTGTTGATGAACTTCTGGCCGAGCTGGACCTGGCTCCAGGCCAGCGAGAAGTTGGACCAGCGCCATACCTGCGGCAGCCCCCAGATGTTGGTGTAGAACTCGCCGAGCGACTTCAGCGACCCGAGCAGCATCCAGATCATCGGGTAGATCGTGAGCACGACGAGCACGGCCATGATCAGGTACGTGCCGGGGCTGAACGCGGCCAGCCGGCGCTGCCAGCTGCGCCGCGGCGACGACGGCACCTGGTCCGTCGCCGCCGCGGCCGGGGCCGGGACCTGAGCCTGCGTTCCCGCGGTCACCGCGGTTGTTCCCGGCCCCGCGTCATGACTGCCAGCTGCACCGCGCCGATGACCGCCACCCCCACGAACAAGATCATGCTCATCGCATTGGCCAGCCCGACCTCCTGCGCGTTGAAGGTGGTCGACACGATGTAGGTGAGCGCGACCTGGGTGGAGTTGAGCGGGCCGCCGCCGGTCATCACGTAGACGACGTCATAGTTCGCAACGAACGCGCCGGTCAGCGCGAGCAGCGTGCTGAACGCGATGACCGGCCTGATCGACGGCACCGTCACCCGGCGGAAAGTGGTCCACCGCCCGGCTCCGTCGATCGCGGCCGCCTCGTACAGCTCCTTCGGCACGCTCTGCAGGGCGGCCAGGTAGAGCACCATGTGGAATCCGGTCCACTTCCAGACGTCGACCCACATCACCGACCACAGGGCCAGATGCGGGTCGCTCAGCCAGCCGGGCTGCAGGCTACCCAGGCCGATGCTCTGCAGCAGCTTGTCGGCCAGGCCGAACGTCGGGTTGAAGATCCAGGACCACAGCACGCCGACCACGACGAAGGAGAAGATGACCGGCAGGAAGCCGGCCGTGCGGAAGAATGACCGGCCGCGGAGCTTGCGGTTCAGCAGGACGGCCAGGCCGAGGCCGAGGGCGTTCTTCACGACCGTGACCACGATCGCGTACTCGAACGTGTTCCGCAGCGACAGCAGGAACACCGGATCGGCCAGCGCGTACTTGTAGTTCTTGAGCCCGAACCATGTCATCGCCGGCGACAGCCCGTCCCACTGGTACAGGCTGACGAACGCGCCCCTGAACAGTGGGTAGATCACGAAGACGACGTACAGCAGCAGCGCCGGGGCGACCATGATCAGCCCGAACAGCTTGCGTCCCGACTGCCCGCCCCACGGCTGGCGCCGCCGCCGCGGCACCCCGGCGGCCTGGCTGGCCGCCGGGGCGAGCGAGCCCCCGGTCGCGACGCTCACTGGCCTATCTGGATCTTCGGCACCTTGGCCGGCTCGACCTTGGCCCACTGGCTCTTCGACCAGCCGCTGAGGAAGTCGTAGGTGTAGTGCTGCTGCTGGCGCAGCGTGTCCAGTTCGGTCTGGACCGCCTGGGCCGCCTGCTGCGGGCTCTCGTGATTGAACAGCACGCCCTCGATCGCGTTCTCCACCGACGTGGTCACCGGGCTCGGCCACATCCAGTCCAGCCAGCCGATGGTCCTGGGCAGGAAGTCATGCCGCAGGGTGCTGGCGAGCGGGTCGGAGGAGGAGGGGACGGCCGCGACCGACGGCACTGTCGGGTCCAGGGTGGCCAGGATCTTGCCGGCCTCCGGCGGGCTGGTCGCGAACTCGATGAACTGGCTGGCCATCGGCAGGTCGGCCTTCGGGATGAAGGACGGGATCGACAGCGCGCCCTCCGGAGCCCCGCTCGGCTGGGAGACGACACCCGCGGTATTGACGACCATCGGGAAGGTGAACACGCCGATCTGGAACTTCGGCTTGGCCTGGCGCAGCAGCGGCAGGGCCCAGGTCCCGTCGAACATCATCGCCGCCTTCTGCTGGACGAAGGCGGCGATCGCGCCGTTCTCGTCGGTAGCCAGCGAGGACGAGGTGAGCAGGCCGCTCTGGGCGAACTTGGCGACGTCGGCGAACGCCTGGACGGAGGCCGGGTCGGTGAACTTCTGCTTGCCGTCGAGCACCGAGATCGTGTCCGGGATCGACTTGTTGCCGGACGTCTGGGCGTACGTGTTCATGTACCACATCGGCCATTCCCAGGTGTCCTTGCCGCCCTCGACCACGGGCGAGACGCTGGTCTTGGCCTTGATCACGCTGGCGACGTGCACCATCTGCGCATATGTGACCGGCGGGGTCAGGCCGAGCTTGCGGAACAGCGTGGCGTCGTAGAAGAACACCGACGAGCTCTCGACCGACAGCGGCACGCCCCAGACGTGGCCGCCGAGGGTGAACCGGGCGACTGTGCCCGGGCTGAACCGGTTCAGGTACGGACTGACCATCTTGGTCAGGTCCATCAGGCTGCCTGACTTGACGAAGTCCCAGATCTCGGTCCCGTTGGTGACGATGTCGACCGTCTGCCCGGCCAGGTGGGCCTCGTTGAGCAGCTGCGGCACGCCGGTGAACTGGCCCTGCCAGGTCGCGACGACAGTGCAGTGGTACCTGGCCTTGAAGTCGGCGAACACCTGCTGCCAGGCATTCGCCTCGGCCTGCGAGCTGCGGGCCTCGCCGAGCATATGCAGCTTGCAGCCGGAGCCGGCCTTCCCGGCCGACCCCGAGTTGCCTGAAGAGATGGTCCCGTTCGAGCAGGCGGCGGCGACCAGCGCAGCGGCGGCGGTCATGGCCACGGCGGCGGTGCGCTTGACGGCGTGCATGGTGGCTCCTCACCTCGCCGGTGCTGATGCCATGAGCCAGAATCGGCCGTCGGTGATGGGGAGATAACGGCGAGACTGGGCGCATGGTGGGAACGATTCCACTCCGTTCTCAAACCGATGTCAAGCAGTGCATGCAGAACTGATCCTTCGGTAACGGCTGTTACTGGAATCAAGGACGCAGGCTGTGAGAAGATGCACGCCTATGGACAGCCCGGATCTGGGATCGATTCCAGCGCCCGTTCGGCTGCGCGACGTCGCGGCCGCCGCGGGCGTCTCGCTGTCTACGGCCTCGCGGGTGCTGTCCGGTGCCGACGGCGCGTCGCCGCGCGCGGCCGCCTCGGTGCTCGCGGCGGCCAAGCGGCTGGACTACCGGCCGAACCTGCTCGCCCGCGGACTGCGCGGCCGCGCCACCGGCCTGGCCGGCATCGTGATCCCCGAGATCGGCAACCCGTTCTTCGCCGAACTGGTCGAGGCGCTGGAGAGCGCGCTGCGGGACGTCAACCTGGACATGATCCTGGCTGACTCCCGCGGCCTGGTCGGCGATGAGGCCAGGCGGCTCCAGACGCTGGTCGACCGCCAGGTCGAGGGCCTGATCCTGATCCCGGCCGAGCACGAGGCGAGCGCGCCGGCGCTGCGCCGGGCCGGGCTGTCGGTCCCGATCGTGCAGATCGACCGGCAGGTGGACGGCTTTCCGGCGGACTATGTCGGGGTGGACAACGCGCTCGGCATCCGGCTGGCCCTGGAACACCTGGCCGGGCAGGGCTGCCGGAGCGTCGGCTTCGCGTCGGCGGAGCCCTCCAGCTCGACCGGCCGCAGCCGCCTCGACGCCTTCCGGCTCACCCTGCCCAGGGTGCCGGGCCTGACCGAGGGCCCGGTGCAGCTCGGCTCGTTCTCGATCGATTTCGGCCGGGCCGCCGCGCGCGCGATGGCCGCAGCCCGGGGCCTGCCGGACGCGATCGTCTGCGGGTCGGACCTGATCGCGCTGGGCGTGGTCAGGGAGTTCAGCCAGCGCGGCATCGCGATTCCCGAGCAGGTCAAGGTCACCGGGTTCGACGGGATCTTGTTCTCCGAGCTCTGCGATCCGCCGCTGACGACGGTCCGCCAGCCGATCCAGGCGATCGCGGCCGAGTCCGTCCGGCTGCTGCAGTCCAGGCTGGCCGGCGAGTCAGGCGCCGCCCGGCGCAGCGAGATCGCGCCGTCGCTCGTGGTCCGCAGGTCGACCTCATGAGCGGCACGGTCACGGTAGTCGGCAGCCTGAACGCCGATCTCACCTTGCCGGTGCCGCACCTGCCGCGCCCGGGCGAGACCGTGCTGGCGGCCGGCCAGGCCCACCTCGCCTTCGGCGGGAAGGGCGCGAACCAGGCCGTGGCCGCGGCGGCCTTCGGCGGCCAGGTCGCCCTGATCGGCCGGGTCGGCGACGACGAGAACGGCCGGGCGATCCTGGCCGACCTGAGCCGGCAGCGGGTCGACGCCCGCCGCGTGCTCGTTGCGGACGGCGAGCGCACCGGGACGGCCACGATCGCTGTGGACCCGGGCGGCGAGAACCTGATCCTGGTCGACCCGGGGGCGAACCGCCGGCTCACCCCGGCCGACGTGACCCCGGCGGCGCTGGGAACCCCGGCCGTGCTGCTCGTGCAGCTGGAGATCCCGGTACCGACGGTGCAGGCGGCGGTCAGCGGGGCGAGCCCGCAGACCCTCGTCGTGCTGAACCCGGCGCCGGCTGTTCCGGTCGGCCGGGCTGTGCTCGGCCGGGTAGACATCCTGGTGCCGAACCGGTCCGAGCTCGGCCTGCTGGCCGGCACCGAAGTCCCCGGCACGCTGGCCGGGATCGCGGAACTCGCCCGACGGGTCGCCGGGCGGGCCGATGTCGTGGTGACTCTGGGCGCGGACGGCGCCCTGGTGGTGCCGGGCGACCGCGGTCAGCCTGTGCACATTGCCGCGCCGGTCACCGAGGCCGTCGACGGCACGGGTGCGGGCGACTGCTTCTGCGGGTGCCTGGCTGTCTTGCTGGCCGAGGGGGCGACCACGGTAGCCGCCGCGGCCCAGGTGGCGGTGGCGGCCGCGGCGATCTCGGTCGCCGGCCGGGGAGCCCGCGGCCGCCTGCCCAGCCGGGACGAGGCCGAGCGGCTGGCGGCCGGGCTGCGAGTTTGCCCGGCCGGCGGGTAGCGCAGATCAGGCAGACGGGAGACGGTCCATGGCAGGGCACTTCGCGGAGCCGGACAACGAGCACAGCCCGGCCGTTTACTGGTTCT
>DASWAH010000024.1:0-12588 GCA_036391235.1 Streptosporangiaceae bacterium | reverse complement strand
CGGATCAGCCGGGCCAAGGCGGCGATCAGGGCCAGCGAGTCGTCCCGGTCCGCCGCCCTGGCCGCGTCGGCCGGGGCCCCGACCAGCTCAGACTGCGGTGTCGCCAGGAACGCCACGTCCTCCCGCTGCCGCCGGGCGCTCTCGCTGCGCACCTGGTCGATCAGCCGCCGCGAGGCGACGGTGACCAGCCAGCCGCGGGGGCTGGCCGGAATTCCCTCCTCCGGCCAGGCCACCGCGGCGGCCAGCAGCGCCTCCTGGGCAGCGTCCTCGCACAGGTCGAACTGCCGGTACCGGCGCATCAGAGCCGACAGGACCTGCGGCGCGAGCTCGCGCAGCAGGTCCCCCACCGCATCAGCGGGCGGCCCGGCCGGCATCAGTCCTCCGCGGCCTCGTGCAGGATCGGCCACAGCTCGACCGGCTCCTGGTCAGCCCACGGCATCTCGGCCGCGATCTGCCTGGCCCGCTCCTCGTTCTCGCAGTCGACCAGGTAGAAGCTGGCGATGTACTCCTTGGTCTCCAGGTACGGGCCGTCGGTCACCGCCGCGGTTCCGTCCGGCCCGCGCCGCACCAGCCGCGACTGCACCGCGTCGGCCAGCCCGTAGGCACCGATCAGCTCCCCCGTCTGGGCGTACTTCTTGTTGAACGCGTCCTGCTTCGCGATCTCGGCCGGCCAGTCCTCGCCCAGGATCGAGTCCCACTTCTCCTGGTTCCCGTAGATCAGCATCAGGTACTTCATCGCCGCTCTCCTCCGCGGTCGGCGCGCCCCGCTGGCGCGATGTCATCTCCCGGTCGGAGCCAGCCGGCCGTTCTCGACATCAGCCGGTCAGGAACGGCCGCAAGGTATCCAGCACGCTCGGGTCGTCGATGGTGGACGGGACAGGTTCCTCGACCCCGTCGGCGATCCCGCGCATGGTCTTGCGCAAGATCTTGCCCGACCTGGTCTTCGGCAGGGCGGCCACGACGTCGACCCGGCGCAGCGCAGCCACCGCCCCGATCTGGTCCCGCACGAGCTGGACCAGCTCGGCCGCGATCGCGGCCTGGTCGCCGTCGACGCCCGCCTTGAGCACCACGAACCCGCGCGGGACCTGGCCCTTCAGCTCGTCGTGGACGCCGATCACGGCGCACTCGGCGACCGCCGGGTGGCTAGCCAGGACCTCCTCCATCTCCCCGGTGGACAGCCGGTGCCCGGCCACGTTGATCACGTCGTCGGTCCGGCCCATCACGTACAGGTAGCCGTCGGCGTCCCTGAATCCGCCGTCCCCGGTCGCGTAACTGCCCGGATGCCGGGCCAGGTAGGAGCTGACGAACCGGTCGTCGTCCCGCCACAAGGTCGGCAGGCAGCCGGGCGGCAGCGGCAGCCGGATCACGATGTCGCCGGTCTCGCCGGGGGCGGCGTCGGCGCCCTCGGTGTCCACCACCCGCACGTCGTAGCCGGGCATCGGCATGGTCGGCGAGCCGGCCTTGGTCGGCAGCGCCTCCAGCCCCATCGGGTCGGCCGCCACCGGCCAGCCGGTCTCGGTCTGCCACCAGTGGTCGATCACCGGGATGCCGAGCAGGCTGCCCGCCCACCGGTAGGTCTCGGGATCCAGCCGTTCCCCGGCCAGGAACAGGTACCGCAGCCCGCTCAGGTCGTAACGGGCGGCCAGATCGCCGCCCGGGTCCTCCTTCTTGATCGCCCGGATCGCGGTCGGGGCGGTGAACAGGGTCTTGACCTTGTGCTCGGCCGCGACCCGCCAGAACGCCCCGGCATCCGGGGTGCCGACCGGCTTGCCCTCGTAGAGCACGGTGGTGCAGCCCGCCAGCAGCGGCGCGTAGACGATGTAGGAGTGCCCGACCACCCAGCCGACGTCGGAGGCGGCCCACATGACCTCGCCGGCCCCGGTGTCGTAGACGTTGCGCATGCTCCATGCCAGCGCGACCGCGTGGCCGCCGTTGTCACGGACGACGCCCTTGGGCTTAGCCGTGGTGCCCGAGGTGTACAGGATGTAGAGCGGGTCGGTGGCCGCGACCGGCACGCAGCCGGCCGGCTGGGCCGCGGCCATCGCGTCGGCCCAGTCCACGTCCAGGCCCGGCGTCATCGCCGCCCTGGCCTGCGGCCGCTGCACGATCACGCACCGCTCCGGCTTGCGGGTGGCCAGCTCGATCGCCCGGTCCAGCATCGGCTTGTACTCGATCACCCGGGACACCTCGATCCCGCACGAGGCCGAGACGATCACCTTGGGCGCCGCATCGTCTATTCGCAACGCCAGTTCGTGGGCGGCGAAGCCGCCGAACACGACCGAGTGGACGGCGCCGATCCTGGCGCACCCCAGCATCGCGATGACGGCCTCGGGGATCATCGGGAGGTAGATCACCACCCGGTCCCCGGTTCCTACCCCGGCCTCGCGGAGCACCCCGGCGAACCTCGCGACCTCCCCGAGCAGCTCGGCGTAGCTGTACGTCCGCTGGGTGCCGGTGACCGGGCTGTCGTACATCAGCGCGGGCTGGTCGCCCCGGCCGGCCGCCACGTGCCGGTCCAGGGCGTTGAAGCAGGTGTTCATGGTGCCGCCGCTGAACCAGCGGTAGAACGGCGGGCGGGAGTCGTCCAGCACCACCGGCGGCCGCTCGTACCAGTCGATCAGCCCGGCCGCATCGCCCCAGAATCCCCGCGGATCGGACATGCTGCGGCTGAACTCCTGCGCGTACCGCCCCATAGCGGACTCCTCTCGACGTGCCGCCCGCTCACTGCGGTCCCGATGCGAGAAAATGATCTCGTCACCTGCGTCACACGCAGCCGCTGGACAGCAAACACCGGTAGGAGCCGATCACGGATGTGAGCGAGAACGCAAGTACAAGCGAGCCCGACGGCACCGAGCCGGATGCCCGGTTCACGATGGCCAACGAGCGTACGTTCCTGGCCTGGAGCCGGACGGCGCTCGCCCTGGTCGTCGGCGGCCTGGCGGTCGCCCAGCTGCTGCCGCCGTTCGCCGGCGTGCCCTGGGGCCGGTCCGCGATCGCGACCCCGCTGATCCTGCTGGGCGCGGTCATGTCGGTGCTGAGCTACACCGAATGGAAGGCCAACCAGCGTGCCCTGCGGCACGGCGCGCCGCTGCCGAGTTCCCGGCTGCCGATGATCCTGGCTGTCACCATCACCGTGATCGCGCTGCTGGCCGGCGGGGTCGACCTGTACTCCAGGATTCACTCAGGATGAGCGCGGGACCCGGCGGCGAGCCGCCGTCCGACCGGCTGCTGGCCCGCGAGCGCACCGACCTGGCCTGGACCAGGAGCTCGATCGCGTTCTTCGCGCTCGGGGTGGCCGTGGTGAAGTTCCGGCCGCTGATCGGGCTCCCGCTGCTGCTGTTCAGCGCGGTCGGCTGGCTGATCAACCGCCGTCCGCCGCGGCGCGACTGGGACGGCGCCCACAGCCGCCGCCTGCTGCTGGTCACGCTGAGCGTCACCGCGCTCGCGGTCGTGGTGGCCGTGCTGACCTTGCTCGGCCCGGCCTCACAGGGCCTGCGGCCGTGAGCGTCAGCTGACCCAGATGCGCTGTAGGGCGCGGTAGACGTTGCCGCCCAGCACTGCCCGGATGTCCTCGTCGCTGAACCCGTGCGCGACCAGCCAGCCGGTGATGTTCGCGAAATTCTCGGTCGGGTTCTCCAGCCCGGCCACGTACTCGACCGGCTCGAACGCCGGCCCCCGCATCGCGCCCAGGCTGAGCAGCGGAGCGAAGACCCGGTGCAGGGCGACGTGGTCGCCGTACAGCGTGTCCGGCCCGAACGCGACGTGGTCGATGCCGACCAGGTCCGCGCAGTAGGTGAAGTGATCCATCACCGATTCGATGCTGTGCCGGGGATGCGCGGCCGACAGCGTGGTGTGCGGAGCCGCCGATATGCCGATCACCCCGCCGGTGCCGGCCACGGCCCGCAGTACCTCGTCCGGCTTCATCCGGGCCGTATCCCAGACGGCCCGCGCGCCCGCGTGCGTGATCAGCACCGGCCGATCGCTCACCGAGCACACGTCGAGCGCGGTCCGGTCGGAGGAATGTGACACGTCGATCGCCAGCCCGACCTGGTTCATCCGCCTGACCGCACGCCGGCCGAACTGGGTCAGGCCGCCGTCGGCGGACTCGGCCAGCCCGCTGCCCAGCGCGTTCGCGTCCGAGTAGGCGATGCCGATCTGGCGCAGGCCGAGCCCGTACAGCACGTCGAGGCGATCCAGTTCGTTCTCGATCGGCGTTGCCGCTTCCAGGCCGAACACCAGGCCCACCCGCCCTGAGCGGTAAGCCAGGTCGATGTCGGCGATCCCGCGCACGCCGATCACGAGGTGCTGGTGGGCCAGGTCGGCCTGGCGCATGCCCAGGTCGGTGATCACGTCATCCCACCGCCAGGGCGCGTGCCCGGTCACGCAGGCGGTGCCGTCCATCATGTTGTCGAACACCACGGTCATGCCGGACGCGGCCAGCCCGGCGTAGGCCGCGTGCTGGCGGCCGGTCCTGTTGTAGTCGGGGGTCTGCTCCATCCGGGCCGGAAACCGGACCGGATGGTCGTGCAGGCTGATGACCAGGCTGCCGGCCAGCAGCTCGCCGGCCCGGCGCTGCTGACCGGCGGTCAGGCCGGCCTGATAGGGCGGGACCCGGCCGAACTCGGGGGCCAGCTCGAAGACGGGAAAGTCCGTTCCGGCCGTCAGGTACGAGTAGGCCGCGTAGTTACCGGATTCGTCCGGCACTGGCTCATCTCCTCACCGGGTTATCAGGCCCAGCCGCGAGTGAGCCAGCCTGCGGGCAGCGTATCCGCGACCGCGGGCTACGGGACGGCTGGCTCCCGCGCGCCCGCGGGCGGGCTGGCCCCGCCGCCCCGCCGGGTCCGGCGGGCCCGGCCGGTCCGGCTGCTCATCCCGATCCCGGCCAGGATGGCGGCCCCGCCTACGGCTAGCCCAGTCGTGGCCGGGTTGCCGAACAGGGTGACGCCGGCCACCGCGCCGACGACGGGCTCGATGTTCACGAACGCGCCCGCGACCTCCGCGGCCACTCGGGTCTGACCGTAAGCGAACAAGGTGAACGGGGCCAGCGTGCCGCACGCGGCCAGCGCGGCCACGATCAGCACCGGGGTTATGCGGCCCGGTGCCGGCGGCGCCCCCTCGGTCAGGGCGGCCACCGGAAGCGTGGCCAGCGCGGCTCCGAGGAACTGGACCGCGGTCACGACGATCGGATCGCGGCCTTCCAGCATCCGGGACTGGCCGACCGTGAACACGGACGAGATCAGCACGGAGATCAGCACGAGAGCGTTGCCGCTGGCCGATGAGCCGGTCCCGTGCAGCCCGGTCACCAGGCCGACGCCGGCCAGTGACAACGCGAACCCGCCCCAGGCGAGCGGCCTGGCCACGCTGCGGTGCCAGGCCGCCGCGATCACCGCGACCAGCACCGGGGCCGCGCCGACCAGGAGCGCCGCGTCGCTCACGCTGGTCCGGGTGATCCCCACGTTCTGCAGCAGCACCGAGCCGCCGTAGCCG
Organism: Streptosporangiaceae bacterium; assembly: GCA_036391235.1. Lineage (GTDB taxonomy): Bacteria > Actinomycetota > Actinomycetes > Streptosporangiales > Streptosporangiaceae > Chersky-822. Next base: position 7,101 of record DASWAH010000024.1, on the reverse strand, counting down.
GCCGCCCCGGCCGCGAGCAGGCCAGGGCGGCAGGCGCGGCGGACCCGGCCCGGCCCGGCGATCGCGATGAGCGCCGCGGCGGCGATCGCGAACCGGATCGCGGCCAGCCAGGCGGGCGGCAGCCACTCCAGGGCGAGCTTGGACAACGGCACGGTAGTTCCCCAGAGAACTCCGGCCGCGGTGAGCGCAAGGAGGGCGCGACGGTCGGTACGCATGCCTCCAGGCTCGGCGATTACCACACAGAATTCGTGACCAGGCACTGAGAACGAGATAAAATTCTGTGCTATGGCTGTTTTGCTTGATGATGTTGACATTCTCCTGCTCGACGCGCTGCAGTCGAACGCCGACCGCACGAACGTCGAGCTGGCCGGGCTGGCCGGGCTGTCACCGGCCGCGACCCTGCACCGGGTCCGCTGGCTGAAGCAATCCGGCGTGATCCGGCTGATCAGCGCCACGCTCGATCCGGCCGAGGCCGGCTTCCCGCTGCAGGTGTACGTGACCGCCAGCCTCGGCCGCCACGACCCGCGGTCCACCCGGGTCTTCGAAGACCAGGTCAGGGCCCTGCCGCAGGTGATCGCGGCCGACAACGTGGCCGGCGAGATGGACTACCTGCTCACGGTGGTGGCCAGGGATGTGACCGACCTCCAGGAAGTGCTGTCCAGCCTGGCTGCCCGGGGCGGCCAGCGGCTGGTCACGCACCTCAAGCTCGAGGAGGTGAAGCCGCCGTCCCGGCTGCCGCTGGCGGCCGGCCGGCCCGTGACCGAGCCCGCACCGCGCCGCCGCCGGGCCGCGCGGCCCGCGCCATGACCATGCCGGGCGGCGCCGAACTCGCCCGCCAGTTCCACGCCGAGGTCGTCGGCCCGCTGCTAGCCCGCGACCGGCCCGGACTGCGTTATGCGGCCGGCCGGCTCGGCTCCGGTTCCGACGTGCTCGGCTACGACGACGAGATGAGCCGCGACCACGACTGGGGCTGCCGCCTCACCCTGCTGGTCGACGAGGCTGACCGGGCCGCCGTGCCGGGCGTCACCGCCCTGCTCGAAGATCATCTGCCCGAGACCTTCGCGGGCTTGCCCGTGCGGTTCCGTGCGACGTGGCAAGACGACATCCGGCACCAGGTCTGCATCGCCACTGTCGCGGACTTCGCGGTCAGCCGGCTGGGCGTCGACCCGACCAGGCCGCTGAGCGTCACCGACTGGCTGATCCTGGACAGCCAGGCCGTGCTCGAGATCACCGCAGGACCGGTCTTCGCCGACCGGACTACTGCACTGCGCCCGGCCCGGGCGGCGCTGCGCTGGTATCCGGCCGACGTCGAGCGCTACGTACTGGCCGCGGGCTGGCGGCGGATCGAGCAGCAGCTGCCGTTTGTCGGCCGGACCGCCGGCCGCGGCGACGAGCTGGGCTCGCGGCTGCTGAGCGCACAACTGGCCGGCGACGTGGTCGCGCTGGCGTTCCTGGTCAGCCGGCAATGGGCGCCGTACGCCAAGTGGCGCGGCACGGCGCTCGCGGCGCTGCCGGTCGCCGGCCGCCTGCGCGGCCCGCTCGACGCCGCGCTGACCGGAGCGTCCTGGCGCGAACGCGAGGAGGGCCTGGCCGTGGCCTGCGAGGTGCTGCTGGCCGGACAGCGAGAGCGCGGGCTTCCTGGGCCGGCCCAGGCGATCACGATGTTCTGGGACCGCCCTTACCGCACGGTGGACCTCGCGGTCGCGGAGAGCCTGCTGGCCGGCATCACCGACCCGGCGGTCCGCCGGCTGCCCGGGGGTGCCGGCTCGGCCGCCCAGTGGATCGACAGTGTGGACGTGCTGGCCAGCCCCTCCCGCCGGGCCGCGCTGGCCTCGGTCTACCAGGCCTGGTCCGGCGACCGGGACGGCGACGAGAAGCTCAGGACCGGTCCGCCCTGACCTGGTCGACCAGGCCGGCCCGGCGCAGCGCCTCGGCCATCGCTCCGCCGTTGCCGCCAGAACGCCGGCCGCCGGTCCCGGCCCGGCTCTCGCGCGGCTGGCCGCCCGACTGGCCGTCCTTGCGCATGGACAACGAGATGCGCTTGCGGGCGACGTCCACGGTCAGCACGGTGACCGACACAACATCGCCCGGCTTGGCCACCTCGCGGGGATCGCTGATGAAACGGTCGGCCATGGCCGAGACGTGCACGAGGCCGTCCTGGTGCACGCCAACGTCCACGAACGCGCCGAACGCGGCCACGTTGGTGACCACGCCCTCCAGCACCATGCCGGGGGTCAGGTCGGCCAGGGTCTCGACCCCTTCGCGGAAAGCGGCCGTGGTGAACGCCGGGCGGGGGTCCCGGCCCGGCTTTACCAGCTCGCGCACGATGTCGGTGACGGTGGGCAGGCCGAACCGGTCGTCGGTGAACTCGGCCGGCTTCAGCGACCGCAGCACCTGGCCGTTCCCGACCAGGTCGCGAACGCTCAGACCGGTCGCGGTCAGCATCTTGCGCACGACCGGATACGACTCGGGATGCACGCCCGAGGCGTCCAGCGGGTCGTCGCCGCCGGGTATCCGCAGGAAGCCTGCGCACTGCTCGAACGCCTTAGGTCCGAGCCTGGGCACCTGGGTCAGGGCCCGGCGGCTGCGGAACGGCCCGCTGGCGTCCCGGTGCGCGACGATGGCGGCAGCCAGGCCCTCGCCAATCCCCGACACCCTGGCCAGCAGCGGCGCCGACGCCGTGTTCAGGTCCACGCCGACGGCGTTCACGCAGTCTTCGACCACCGCGTCCAGGGACCTGGACAGCTTGGCCTGGGACACGTCGTGCTGGTACTGGCCCACCCCGATCGACTTCGGGTCGATCTTGACCAGCTCGGCCAGCGGGTCCTGCGGCCGCCTGGCGATCGAGACGGCGCCGCGCAGCGACACGTCCATGCCTGGTAGTTCCTTCGACGCGTAGGCCGAGGCCGAGTAGACCGAGGCGCCCGCCTCGGAGACCATCACTTTGGTCAGGCCGAGTTCCGGGTGCCGCTTGATCAGGTCGGCCGCGAGCCGGTCGGTCTCCCGCGACGCGGTGCCGTTGCCGATCGCGACCAGGTCGACCGCGTGCTGCCGGGCCAGCCTGGACAGGACCTCCAGCGCGGCATCCCACTGCCGCCGGGGCTCGTGCGGGTAGATGGTCTGCGTCGCCACCGGCTTGCCGGTCGCGTCGACCACGGTGACCTTCACCCCGGTGCGCAGGCCGGGGTCAAGGCCCATCGTCGTCCGGGCGCCGGCCGGAGCGGCCAGCAGCAGGTCGCGCAGGTTGGCCGCGAAGACACGGACGGCCTCGTCCTCGGCTTGCTGCCACAGCCGCATCCGCACGTCCACTCCGAGGTGCACGCTGATCCTGGCCCGCCAGGCGAGCCGGACGGTGTCGGCCAGCCAGCGGGCGCCGCCCGACGTCACGTTGTCAGCCGCGGGCACCCCGGCGTGCCTGGCCACTGCGGCCTCGCACTCGGTGAACGCGCCGTCGGCACTCTCGGTGTCGCCGGGGTCCATGGTGAGCTCGAGAACGTCTTCCTTCTCGCCCCTGAACAGGGCCAGGATCCGGTGCGAGGGCAGGGTGGCGAACCTCTCGGCGAACTCGAAGTAGTCCGCGTACTTGACCCCGGCCTCCTGCCGGCCCTTCCTGACCGCAGCCGTCAGCCGGCCGCGCTGCCACATCCGTTCCCGCAGCGCGCCGAGCAGGTCGGCGTTCTCGGCGAACCGCTCGGTCAGGATGGCCTGTGCGCCGTCCAGCGCGGCCGCGGCGTCGGCGACGCCCCGGGCCAGATCGGCGAACCGCACGGCCGCGGCCAGCGGGTCGGCCGGCCGCTCGGCCAGCAGCTGATCGGCCAAAGGTTCCAGCCCGGCCTCCCTGGCCAGCTGCGCCCTGGTCCGCCGCTTCGGCTTGTACGGCAGGTAGATGTCCTCGAGCCTGGCCTTAGTCTCGGCCGCCAGGATCTGGGCCCGCAGCGTGTCGTCCAGCTTGCCTTGCGACCTGATCGACTCGATCACCGCGGCCCGGCGTTCTTCCAGCTCGCGCAGGTAACCGAGCCGTTCCTGGAGCGCCCTGAGCTGGACGTCGTCCAGGGTGCCGGTCGCCTCCTTGCGGTACCTGGCGATGAACGGCACGGTCGCGCCGCCGTCCAGCAGCCCGGCCGCCGCACTGACCTGACCCTCCCTGACCCCGAGTTCGGCGGCGATGCGGCGGTGCAGGTCGCGCTCGTCCTGCTCGTGCTGAGCCATAGCTGCGAGACACTACCAGGACTCAGCCGCCCGAGTACCGGGCCCGCCCCGGCCAGCCGGCCGCATGCGTGCCCGCGTTGCGCTTGCGCAACGGCACCTTCAGCGCTAGCACGACCGCTTCGTGCGCGACCCTCCCGCCACCGGCCGCCCTGACCGCCGCCAGCACCGCCTCGGTGCTGCGCGCGGCCGATCCGCCGCCCGAGTGGGCCAGGATCTCCTGCACCTGCTCAGGTCCGCCGACCGCGTCGGACACCCCGGCCGTGACCAGGAGCAGGCTGTCCCCGGCCCGCAAGGTCAGCCGCGCGTCGCCGAGCCCGGCATCGGCCCGCGAGCCCAGGCAAAGCCCGGCCGCTCCGACCGCCCTGACCACTCCCCTGGCCCGCCGCGCGAACGCGGTCGGCGGCCCGGCCACGCTGACCCGGACGCGGACGCCGCGCCAGGCGGGCTCGACGTCGGCGTAGGCCATCGCCAGGCAGCTGCGTTCGGTCCGCGACCAGGCCAGCAGGGCCCGGTTCATCCCGGCCAGGACCATGCTCGGCGGCATGTCGGTCATCGCCATCGCTCGCAGCACCGCCCTGGCCACCCCCACGCCGCGGGCAAGCGACCCGCCGCTGGCCGGCGGCCCCAGGGAGAGCACGTCGCCGACGGCCAGCCCCCACCGGCCGCCGCTCAGCTCCACCTGGTCGTGAAAGCCGCCGAAGGGCCGGCCCGCCGGACGTCCCCGCACCGCCCGGACAGAGAGCTGAATTCCGGGAATTCCTACCGCTATTTCGGATTCGGCCGCCAGGAATCGGCGTTCTTCGCTCACGACCGTCATTATCGTCCCCCGTCCACGACCCCAGTTTCTAAAGCAAATGCACGCCGCAACTTGCATCGATCCTGGCCGGATCGTCGGCGCCGAGCAGAAAGTTAATCGATGCCAGGGGGAAAATCTATTCTTCCCGTGAAGTATGGCTACTCAGAACTTAAACGAACGATTGCACCGGAAGGTGACTCTCCAGTAACCACTCGCCTGGGCGCCGCCGAAAGGATTACCCGCCGTTCGCCGAACCGGTAGCTGACATAGTCCTGAGGTATCGGAGCGGCGGAGGGCTCCTCCGCGAATCGGGCGGATGCCACGAATTGCCACCATCGGCAGGCGCCGTCAGGCGGCCGTCAAGCCGGGGCCGGAGGTGTCGTGTCCCGCCGACGGCCCGGTCGCGAACACCATCCTGATCGGCAACGTCGCCCACGGCGCGGTGGTCAGCTATGACTGGCAGGCGGGCGAGGGGACGCTGCTGATGATGCGGAACGACCACGTCGCCGCGCTCTCGCAGGACGGCGGCTACGTGAACCAGGGCGGCGTCGTCATCGGGTTCTGAGCTACCCGGTTCTGAGCCACCGGGTTCTGAGCTACCGGGTTCTGACCGGCCGGGTCTCGCCCGCCCGCACGGGCTCGCCGCAGGCTTCGCAGACGAGCTGAGCGCCGAGCCGGTGCCCGCACCGGTGCTCGATCCGCAGCGGCGGCCCGTCCTGGCCCGCCAGGTACCGGTCCCCCCAGCTCATCAGCGTGAGCACGACCGGGTACAGGTCGCGGCCGGCGTCGGTCAGGTAGTACTCGAACCTGGCCGGATGCTCGGAGTAGGGCCGCCGCTCGAGGATGCCGGACCCGACCAGCGCCCGGAGCCTGGTCGCCATCGTGTCCCTGGGCGCGCCCGTCTTGCGCACCATCTCATCGAACCTGCGGTTGCCGAGGAAGACTTCCCGCACGGCCAGCAGCGCCCACTTCTCGCCCACGACTTCCAGCGTGCGCGCGATCGAGCACTCCCTGGGCTGCGCCGTTGCCGAGACCATGACGGTCAGCATAGCAGGTGAGTACGAAAATTGGACGGACCAGCCATCTAGGGTTATGGTGGGTCCAGATTTCAGACCCACCTACCGGGCCTACCGGGCCTACAGGGCCCACCGGGCCCGCCGGCCAGGCCCATCGCGAAGGCGGTCAACCGTGCCAGTGTCGCCAGCCCCAGCTTCGCCAGCACCGGCTTCGCCGGTTCCGGTCGCACCAGCGACCGCCAGCACTGCCACCCGGCCACACCCGGCCGCGAGCCGCACCGGCGCGATCGTCGCGGTGCTGGCGCTCGCGGTGTTCATGTCGAGCCTGGACCTGTTCATCGTGAACCTGGCGTTCCCCTATATCGGCCGGCAGTACCCGGGCACCACACTCGGCTCCCTGTCCTGGGTACTGAACGCCTACACGATCGTGTTCGCGGCCGTGCTGGTGCCGGCCGGGCGCTGGGCCGACCGGATCGGCCGCCGCCGGGTGTTCCTGCTCGGCCTGGCCGGTTTCGTCGCCGGGTCGCTGCTCTGCGGGCTCGCGCCCGGCGTTCCGGCGCTGATCGCGGCCAGGGTCGTACAAGCCGCCGGGGCCGGGCTGATGGTCCCGGCATCCCTGTCGCTGTTGCTCGCCTCCGTGCCGGCCGCCCGCCGGGCCGCCGCGATCGGCACCTGGTCGGCGTTCGGCGCGCTCGGGGCCGCACTCGGGCCGGTCATCGGCGGGCTGCTGGTCCAGGCCGACTGGCGCTGGGTGTTCTGGATCAACCTGCCGGTCGGGCTGGCCGCCATCCTGCTGGCCCTGCGGGTAGTGCCGGAGAGCCGGGACGAGCACGCGAACCGGCGCCCCGACGTGGCCGGCGCGATCCTGCTTGCCGCCGCGGTCGGGCTGGTCGCCCTGGCCCTGGTCAAGGCGCCCGGCTGGGGCTGGGGTTCGGCCCGGTTCCTCGGCACGCTGGCCGCCGCGATCGCGGCAGGCACCGCGATGGTGCTCAGGTCACGCGTGCACCACTCCCCCGTGATCGAGCTCGGCCTGCTCCGCTCGCGCATGTTCAGCGGCTCGTTTGCCGCCTCGATCCTGTA
>DASWAH010000023.1:0-22964 GCA_036391235.1 Streptosporangiaceae bacterium | reverse complement strand
GAGCTGGGACAGCTCCAGCGTCTCGGCGACCACGCCCTGGCCGGCGAACGCGGCGTCGCCGTGGATCAGTACCGGCAGCACGGTGTAGCCGGGCGTGCCCATGTCGAGCAAGTCCTGCTTGGCCCGGACCACGCCCTCGAGCACCGGGTCGACGGCCTCCAGGTGGCTGGGGTTGGCGACCAGGCTGACCGGGATCGACGATCCTTCGGCTGACGTGTACCGGCCGTCGGCGCCCAGGTGGTACTTGACGTCACCCGACCCGTGCGTGCTGCCCGGGTCGACGTAGCCCTCGAACTCGTTGAAGATCTGGCCGTACGACTTGCCGACGATGTTGGCGAGCACGTTGAGGCGGCCCCGGTGGGCCATGCCGATGACGGACTCGTGCAGCCCGACCTTGGCCGCCTCGTTCAGCACCGCGTCCAGCAGGGGGATCAGCGACTCTGCGCCCTCCAGGGAGAACCGGCGCTGGCCCACGAACTTGGTCTGCAAGAACATCTCGAACGCCTCGGCCACGTTGAGCCGGGACAGGATCCGCATCTGCTCGTCGTGGTCGGGGTTACGGTGCGGGCGTTCCACCCGGTCCTGCAGCCAGGACCGCTCGGCCGGGTTCTGGATGTGCATGTACTCCAGGCCGATGGTCCGGCAGTAGGCATCCCGCAGCACGCCGAGGATCTCGCGCAGCAGCATCCGCGGTTTGCCGCCGAACCCGCCGGTCGCGAACTCCCGCTCCAGATCCCACAGGGTCAGGTCGTGCTGCAGGATGTCCAGGTCCGGATGCTTGCGCTGCTTGTACTGCAGCGGGTCGGTGTCGGCGAGCAGGTGACCACGGACCCGGTAGGCGTGGATCAGCTCGTGGACCCTGGCCGCCTTGCTGATGTCGTCCTCGTGGCCGGCCGGGATGTCGCGGACCCACCGCACCGGCTCGTACGGGATCCGCAGCGAAGCGAAGATCTCGTCGTAGAAATCGTTCTCCCCGAGCAGCAGCTTGCTGATGATGCGCAGGAACACCCCGCTCTGGGCACCCTGGATGATCCGGTGATCGTAGGTCGAGGTCAAGGTGACGGTCTGGCTGACCGCGAGCCTGGCCAGCGTCTCGGCCGAGGCGCCCTGGTAAGCGGCCGGGTACTCCATCGAGCCCACGCCGACGATGCAGCCCTGGCCGGGCATCAGCCGCGGGACGGACTGCACGGTGCCGATCGTGCCCGGGTTGGTCAGGCTGATCGTGGTGCCGGCGAAGTCGGCCACGGCCAGCTTGCCGCTCCTGGTCTTGCGCACCGCCTCCTCGTAGGCCAGCCAGAAGTGCCGGAAGTCCATCTCCTCGGCGGCCTTGATGTTCGGCACCAGCAGCTGGCGGCTGCCATCTTCCTTCTGCACGTCGATGGCCAGGCCCAGGTTGACGTGCTCGGGCTTGACCAGCACCGGCTTGCCGTCGGTCTCGGAGTAGGAGTCGTTCAGCTCAGGCGCCGAGGCCAGCGCCCTGACCACGGCGTAGCCGATCAGGTGGGTGAACGACACCTTGCCGCCCCGGCCGCGGGCCAGGTGGTTATTGATCACGATCCGGTTGTCGACGAGCAGCTTGGCCGGGACCGCCCGCACCGAGGTGGCGGTCGGCACGGTCAGGCTGGCCGCCATGTTGGCGACCGTGCGGGACGCGGCCCCGCGGAGCCTGACCTCGGTGTGGCCGGGTTCCTGAGCGGCCTGGACCGGCGGCGCGGCCTGAGCCTGGGTCGCTGGCTGGGCCTGGCCATTGACCGCCGGGGCGGCTGCTCCTGGTGCGCCGGGGCCCGCCTGACCTGGCGCGCCAGGCTGAGCTGGCCGGCTCGGCGCAGTAACGGGCGGCGGGGCCTGGGGTGGTGCGGCCTGGCCGGCCGTCGCCGGCGCGGCCGGGGCTGTGCTGGCCGGACGGCTGACCCCGGGCTGACCCGCGACAGTCGTCTGGCCTGGAGTCCCGGATGACAAGGCGGCCGGCGAGGGCGAGGGTCGCGCGGCCCGGCGCGAGTCGGAAGGATCAGGCCGGTAGTCGGCGAAGAAGTTCCACCAGGCCCGGTCTACCGAAGCCGGATCGGCCTGGTAGCGCTGGTACAGCTCGTCGACGAGCCACTCGTTCGGGCCGAAATCGGCGTTCCTGGCCCGGCTGGCGGGCGCCTCGGGCTGCTCCTTGGCCTCGCCGTCCGGCTCGCCGGTGCCTGAACTACGGTCTGATGGTGCAGCGACATTCGCGGACGCATGCGAGAACTCGGCAGACACGGCCGACATCGCCTCTTCCGGAGCTTGACTGATCGGTAGGACCCCTGCTGGCAAGGCTACCTCTGCGCGAACACCTGGCTGCGCTCAAGCCTAGCCGGGCATCCTGGACCGGCCGTGCGGTTCGTTCCAGTTGATTTGTGGGCCTATAGGAACTATGCCGTATTGGCCGGCGAAAGGGCCCCATTCAGAAGATTGGAAGTAGTGCCGCTTGATCTGGCCCAGGTCCGTCGTCTCCCCGAAGCCCGGGTGGGCGAACAAGTCCCTGGTGTAACCCCACAGGTGCCGGTAGTCCGACAGCCGCCGCAGGTTGCAGCGGAAGAGCTGGTAGTAGACCGCATCGAACCTGGCCAGGGTCGGGTACAGCCGGATGTCGGCCTCGGTGAGCTGGCTGCCGAGCAGGAACCGCCGCCGGGCCAGCCGCTCCTCGAGCGCGTCCAGCGTGGTGAACAATCCCTCGGCGGCCTGGGTGTAGCCGGCCTGGCTAGTCGCCAGGCCGGCCTTGTACACGCCGGTGTTCACGGTGTGGAAGATCAGCGTGGCCAGCGACTCGATCTCGCGCCGGCGGGCGGCCGGATACAGGTCCGGCGCGCCCTGGCGGTGGAACGGCCGGAACTCGGTCTCCAGCATCACGGTGATCTGGGCGACGTCATTGCTGACGATCTGGCGAGTCCGCAGGTCCCAGATCAGCGGGATCGAGCACGGCCCGCGGTAGGCCGGGTCGGTGGCCCGGTACAGGTCGGCGACGAACCGCGCGCCGGTGAGCGCGTCGCCCTCGTCGCCGAACCGCCACCCCCGCTCGTCGGCGACCGGGTCGGTCAGGGTCAGGCCGATGACCCGGTCCAGGCCGAGCAGCCGGCAGACGATCAGCGCCCGTTGCGACCACGGGCAGCCCAGGGACGCGTAGAGCTGGTACCTGGCCGGCGCGACCGGGAACTCGCTCGAGCCGTCCCTGGTGATCCGGCCCATGAACGTCCCCTGACGCCTGGTCAGGCCGCCGGTGATCGCCGGTAGGCTGCCCGTGCTCGGTGCCGATTCGCTGGGGGAGTGGCTGAGTGTTCCGCCGCCGGAAGTGCCGCCGTGCGGCATCCTGGCCAGCGCCGAGGAGGGGGCCGGGCGGTCGCCTGGATGGCGGATGCCTGGGGGCCGGTTGCTCTGGGGCCAGTTGCCCGCCGGGGGTTCTCCGGCTGGCAAGGCACGTGGCGGCCAGCGGCGGGCGGGCGCGCCCGGGTTCCACGGCTGGGCGGCGGGTCCTGGCCTGGCCGGGGCCAGCGGCGGCCTGGGCGGCGGTAGCTGGCGGTAGGACGGCGGGGCCTGCGGGACGTTGGCTTGCGAGGGGCGCGCCTGCGGGATGGGTGCCGTCGAGTCCGGCCCGTACTGGAAAGGTGCGGCCGTGCCCGGACCGTGCGAGCCACGGAAATACGGGGCCCTGGCGAGCGGGTGCCGGGCGTCAGGAAGGGGCGGTGGCGGTGGTGACATCGGCCGGGGCGCCTGCGGGGCCGGCGGCAGCTGACCCTGAGGTGACGGGGGTTGCGGCGTGCGGTGCAAGGGCTCCCAGACGGAACGTTCGCCTGGTCCGGGCTCCTCCCATCCGGGCGAGAACGGCCGCTGGGACATCGGCGGCATCGGCGTCTCCTCCAGGACAATGGGCGCGCGGGCGGGGCTAGGGCGCAGTATGTCCAACTAGATCACAGTCAGTGTCCGCCGCGGGGCGGCACGCCCAGCCTTTCCCGAGCGTTGGGCAAGAAGGGACCGGCCGGTTAAGCACGGCCGGTCAGGGATTTCGCGGGTCCGACGGGCCCGTCAGCGAGGCAAGGGACGTGTGGTGACCGGCATAGCGAGCCTGACCAGCGGGCTGACCTCGGCGCTCGGTCACCTGAACGGCTGGGTTGCCCTCGGCCTGATCGCCGCCCTGGTGTTCGGCGAGACCGCGATCTTCCTGGGGTTCTTCCTGCCCGGTGAGGCGGCGGTGGTACTTGGCGGCGTGCTGGCCAGCCGCGGGCATGTCTCCTTGCCGGTCCTGATCGGCGTGGTCGTGATCACGGCGGTGGCCGGACCGTTCATCGGCTACGAGATCGGCAAACGGATGGGGGACCGGCTGTTCACCTCGCCGCGATTGCGCCGGGTGGCCGGTCCGCTCGACCGGGCCCGGACGACGCTGCGTGACCGGGGCGGCGTCGCTGTCTTCGGCGGGCGGTTCCTGGCCGTCGTTCGGGCGATCATGCCGGCCGCGGCGGGCGCGGCCCGGGTTCCCTACCGGACGTTCGCGATCCACAACACGATAAGCGGCATCATCTGGGGAGTCGGCTACAGCCTGCTCGGCTATGTGGCCGGCTCGGCGTACGTCGCGGTGGAACGCGCGGTCGGAACGGGCCTGGCGATCGCCCTCGCGGTCCTGGTCCTAGCTGGGGTCGGGGTCTGGGCCTGGCGCCGCCACCGCCGCATGGCCGCCCCGGCCGCTGACCCTTCGGCCGCCCACATGAGCGACAAGCCCACCTAACCCGCCCGGTCGGCCGCCCTGGGCGGCGGCCGAAATCTAACTGGAGACTAATTGGCGCATATCGGCAATTAGTCTCCGCGGAGAATTAGTCTCCGCATTGAGCGGGGGCCAGTGTTACCCGGGGGTGGGATGTGGCTGGCGGGGTGGAAGTGCCGGTCGGCCCGTGGCGGCCGAGCCGGGTTCGGGCCGGGGCGGGATCCGAAGCGGGCGGTTCGCGGCGCGGCTCAGGGGCTGGGCTAAGCCGGGTCGGCGGCGGGCCGGACGATGTCGGGACGGCGGTGCTGCAGCGAAGGGAGCACGGCGCGGACCCTGGCCGTGGTGTCGGTGTCCACGTCACCGGTGGCGACGGCCGCGGCGGAACCGAGGTCCAGGCGCACGGCGCCCATCGGGTCGACCAGCAGGCTGCGGCCCACGCCGGTCGGCGCGCTGGTGGGGGTCTCGTGCGGATCGGGGACCTGGCCGGCGGCGGCTACCCAGATGGTGTTCTCGATCGCGCGGGCGCGGACCAGGGTGACCCAGTGCTCTTCCTTGAACAGGCCGGAGGCCCAGGCCGACGGGATCACCAGCAGGTCGGCGCCGCGCACCGCGAGCTCCCTGGCTAGTTCCGGGAACCGGACGTCGTAGCACGTCAGGAAGCCGACCTGGAGGCCGGCGAGGTCGGCCACGACGAGTTCGGAGCCGGGGGCGACCGTCTCTGACTCGCGCTGGCCGAGCGCGTCGAACAGGTGGATCTTGCGGTAAGCGGCGACCAGTTCGCCAGAGCGGCTATAGGCGACGGTCGTGTTGTAAACGCGGCCGCCGGGCGCGGTCTCGAAGACCCCGGCAGCCAGTGCGACCTCGGCGGACTTGGCCGCGGCGGCGAGCCCGGCGCAGAACGGGCCGTCCAGCGGCTCGGCCACCGCCCGCAGGTCGGCGGAGAACCTGGCCTGCGTCCCCTCAGGGAAGACGGCCAGGTCAGCTCCTTGCTCCCGGGCAGTGGTCAGGGCCGACTGGACGCGGCTGAGATTGACGGCCGGCTGGCTGCTCGCCGGCATCTGGCAGAGGGCGACGCGCATGTGCGAAGCGTACTTCGGCTCGGGCCGGCTAGGCGGCGTGGGTGCCGGCCGGCTCGCGCCGGCTCTGGCCGGCGTCGGGGGTGAAGGGGATTATGACGGGCTGGACGGCCGGGCGGGCCGGGCGAGCCGGCCGGCGGACGGCGGACGGGCGGGTAGCCGTCCGGCGGGCCGGCTGGCTGGTCCTCAGGGCTTGCTCCTGCGCCCACCACGGCGGGCGCTCGGTCTGAGTCCGGTAGGCCAGCAGCCGGCGGGCGGCCCTAGTGACCGCGCCCGGGGCCTGCCCGGCCAGGGTGTGCTCCGACTCCTCGCGCCGGCTGGCCACGCTGACCAGGAAGATAGCGGCGATCGGGGCGGCGACGGCGATGACGGCGATCACTGCGCCCGCAGCGATCAGGACATGCGACATAACTCCTCCTCTTCGTACTGTTCGTACTGTCGCGAGCTGACTGGTTCGGGGACCGGGGTCGCGGAGCCGGAGTGCGGGTGGCTGCGGGGCGCAGTTCCGAGCGGCGCGCCGGCTGGTCCGGGAGCTTTACTCACCATCACCTCTCCGTTTAGCATCGATCCAACGTTCCGAATCATCTAACTCATACCAAACAGTTGGCTGTTTCAAACGGTCAGTAGGGGTAGGAGTTAGCTATCCGGAAGGTGACAGTTCGCGGGACCGCGAGGAGGTCGGGATATGCCACCCGCCAAGTACCAGCAGATCGCCGACCGGCTGCGCGACCAGATCGACAGCGGGGCGCTGCAACCCGGGGAACGGCTGCCCAGCGAGCCTGACCTAGTGCGGCAGTTCGACGCCTCGCGTAACACGGTGCGGCTGGCGCTGGCCTTGCTGACCAACCAGGGCCTGGTCGTGACCAGGCAGGGTCTCGGCACGTTCGTGACCGAGCCGGCCAGGCCGTTCACCGCCCTGCTGTCGAAGGTCCACGTCCAGCCGCCGGTGCAGAGCACCTCGACCGTGCTGCCCGAGATCAGCCGGTCCGACGCCGAGGCCGAGACGTCACGCCAGATCGTGGAGAAGTCGCCCGCCTCGGCCAGCGTCGCCGAGAAACTCGAGATCGCGGCCGGGGACCTGGTCGTCGTCCGCCGCCGGAGCGGGACGATCGGCGACGTCCCGTGGATGATGATGGCGTCCTACTTCCCGCTCGGAATCGCCGAGGGAACCCCGCTCGAGCAGGCCGGCGAGATCGCCGGCGGCAGCATCAAACTGCTGGCCGACCTCGGCTACGCCCAGATCGGCTTCGTCGACGAGATCGGCGCGCGGATGCCGACCAGCCGGGAGTTCGCGTTCTTCGGGCTGAGCACGGGCACGCCCGTGGTGGTGGTGAACAGGACCGCCTACGCCAAGGACCGGCCGATCAGGATGACCAGGTACGTGTACCGGGCGGACCGGGTCCGCCTGACCCACGAGGTCGGCTCGATACCGACCCGCTGAGCGGCCAGCCAGAGCCGCCGGCCTGCCTACTTCCTGGCCAGGGCGGCCAGCTTGCGCACGAGGATGCCGGCGTTGACCGTGCCGAGGCCGGACGCGAGGTCGTACCCGGGCACCGCCTTCCAGCCGTGCACCGTGTAGGACTTGCCGCCCTGGCTGAAGCTCACCGTGTTGTCGCCTTTGGTCACGTCGACGATCCCCGCCTTGCCCGCCCCGGCCAGCTTGTACAGGTCAGGGTTGATCGCACCGAGCCAGTGCCCGGCGGCCTGGTCGGCCAGCGCGATCACGCCGGCGAACAGCGGGGTCGCTTCACTGGTGCCGCAGATGACCTGCCAGCCCCGGCCGCTGAACGACTTGTAGACGTCGACCGGATGGCTGCACGACGCGCTCAGCGAGATGTCGGGCACGCCGCGGTGGGCGCCCGTGACCGCCGCGTCCTTGTTCTGGTAGGCCGGGCGGGCGAACACCACCGACTTGCCGCCGCCGCCGGCCGACGGGAAGCCCGGGTCGTTCCAGACCTGGTCGGGCCGGACGCGCCCGCCGCGGGAGTTCAGCGCCACGTCGGTGCCGCCGACCGCGGTCACCAGCGGGTCGCTGGCCGGCCAGGACGTCACCGGCTTGGTGTAGAACGTCGTCAGGTCGTTGTGGTAGTCGGTGGCGCCGGCGTCACCCGACGCGCTGACCACGGTCACCCGGTGCGACCGGCTCGCCGCTTCGATATACATGCCACGCAACGGCTGGATCGAGCCCTTAGGGAACGTCTGCTCGGTTGCGCCGAAGCTCTGGCTGATCACTCCGCCGAGGCGGTGGGCCAGGACGTACTTCTCGGCCGTCTCGATCTGCGGGAAACCGCTGCGGCCCTCGTTCTCCGACACCGGCGTCTCGGCCAGCACGATCCTGGCCCGCGGTGCCATCGCGTGCGCCCACTCCACGTCCAGCGTGGTCTCCTCGGCCCAGCTGATCCGGTTGCTGGTCGGCTGGAATGGCGGAATCGGCCCGGCCGGGTGGATGATCGTCAGCGCACGCGGGGCCGGCAGCCCGAACTGCCGGTCGAACACGCCGAGGTCGTGGCGGATCGTAGGCGAGCCGAAGCTGTCCACGATCACGATCGACTCGCCGGTGCCGTTGATGTGCGCCTTGGTCAGCGGGGCGAGGTCGTAGGCACCGCGGATCTGCGCGGGGGTGTAACCGCCGGTCGGCCGCGCGAACAGCCTGGCCGACGGGACCCTGATCATCGGGGTCACCCTGACCGCGGCCAGCGCCGCGGCCGGCCGGTGGCCGCCAGCGAGCCCGGCGGCCGCCGGGACTCCTGCGACCGCGCCCGCCGTCGCCGTGGCGAGCAGGGCTCCGGCTCCGAGCAGGGCCCTGCTCCTAGCCGCCGGAGCGGCGAGCCCGCGGATTCTCTTGCGAGCGATGGGCTGGCCTGAACGCATGCGTATCTCTCCCCGTTGACGTCCCGCGACCTCGTCCCGCACGGCGGGCCGGCCGCCGCAACACTAGCGGTTGCGGTCGTCCGGCACGCCGCGATCGGCGCAGGTCGCGCGGGTCGTGCTGCGCGCACGTCGCCGATTCGGTGCCGACCGGAAGTCAGGCGGTTTCGCTACGGTCAGACAGTGCTCGCCCTCACGCTGGTCGCGCTCTCGGTCGGGCTGTCGAACCTGGCAGCCGCGGTCGGCATCGGCGCGGCAGGGGTGGACCGCGCCACCCGGCTGCGGGTCGGTGTCATCTTCGGGCTGTTCGAGGCGGGGATGCCGATCGTCGGCCTGCTGCTCGGCCACGAACTGGCCGCCTCGATCGGGCGGCGCGCGGACTGGCTGGCGGGCGCGCTGCTGGTGGCGGTCGGCGGCTACATGATCGTGAGCGGCTTGCGGGCGGGCCACGATGCCGACGGCGCGCCGCGGCCGCCGCGTCCGGCCCCGAGCGGCCTGGCCGAGACGCTGAGGCTCAGCCTCAGCGCCCTGGCCCTCAGCGCGGACAACCTCGTAGCCGGGTTCGCGCTCGGCACGTACCGGGTCAGCCTGGTCGCCGGAGCGCTGACTTTCGGCGTCGTGAGCGTGGTGCTGTCGCTGGTGGGACTGGAGTTCGGGGCCAGGATCGGTAAGCGCGCCGGCGAGCGCGGCCAGCTCGTCGGCGGCGTGATCGTGGTCGCGGTCGGGCTGGCGGCCGCGTTCGGCGTGCTCGGCTGACCGGACAGGTTCACTCGGTCAGGCTGAGCGCCGCCTTCGGGCAGGAACGCACCGCATGCCGCACCGCGTCGGCCAGCCCGGCCGGGACCTCCTCGGCCTTGATGTGCAGCACGTCCTCGTCGTCGACCTCGAAGATCTCGGGGACCAGTCCCTCACAGATCGCGTTCGCCTCGCAGGCATCGCGATCGACCTGTACCTTCACTGCGCCCCTCCAGCCGGGCTGACCGGGATGACCGGGATGACATGCCTCGCTTCTCACCTTAGTGAGCGAGCCCGGTCGTGTGCAGTGCCGTCACAGCCCGAGTCTCCGGGCGGCAGACTGTGCTCATGACCTACCTGCTGCCAGAAGAACACCGCCGGTCCGCCGAGGCGGCCAGGGGCTTCATGCCGCCGGCGGAGGGTCAGGCCCTGTTCGAGGTCGCGGCCCAGTACGCGGCGGCCGGCCCGATCGTCGAGATCGGCACCTACTGCGGCAAGTCGACGATCTACCTGGCCGCCGCGGCCGCCCAGACCGGGCAGGTGGTGGTGACCGTCGATCACCACCGCGGCTCGGAGGAGAACCAGGCGGGCTGGGAGTACCACGATGCCGAGCTGGTCGACCAGGCCACCGGGCTGATGGACACGCTGCCGTGGTTCCGGGCCACGCTGGCCGCGACCGGGCTCGAGCAACACGTGATCGCGATCGTCGGCCGTTCGGCCGCGGTGGCGCGGCTGTGGCACCAGCCGGCCGGGATGCTGTTCATCGACGGCGGTCACACCGACGCCGCCGCGACCGCCGACTACGAGGGCTGGGCGCCCCGCATTGTCCCCGGCGGCGCGCTGGCCATCCACGACGTCTTCCCCGACCCGGCCGACGGCGGTCAGCCGCCGTACCGCGTCTACCTGCGAGCTCTCGCGTCGGGAGCGTTCAAGGAGGTCCGGCATACCGGATCGCTCCGGGTGCTGGAACGGGTCGCCGACGGCATCGGCTAACTCCCCGCGATCAGCTCCTTGACCTGGGTGATCCAGGTATCGCTGTGGACGAACCCGGCTCGCTCATACAGCCCGACCGCCCCGGTCGGCGAATCCGAGTCGACGTCCAGGGTCGCGGCGACGAACCCGTCGGCCCTGGCGCTGGCGAGCACCCGGGCGAGCAGCGCGCTGGCCACCCCGCGTTTGCGGGCCTGCCGCCTGGTGGCGACGGACGGGATGTAGAGATCCTTCCGTCCGGTCGCCGCCGTGTACGCCTCGTACTCGTGGCTGAGCACCATGCCGACCGGCTCGCCGCCGGCATAGGCCAGGAAGGAGTACTCGGGCCGGAGCGCGTGATAGCCGATGAAGTGGGCCCAGCTCTCCGGCGATGAATCAACCGAACCCCAATGATCACGGAACGCCTCGTCGTGGACCTGTCGCGCGTCAGCCGAACGCTCGGCCGTGAAACCGCGGATCTCCACGCCATCAGGGACCGGCGCGGACGGCGGATCGCCGGTGAGGTCGCAGGTCATGCGCATGAACCATCTGGTCGGCACGTACCCGTTGTCAGCGAACAGGGCGCCGGCGATGTCGTCGCTGGCCCGGCACCGGCTGGCCAGCGAGAGCGGCCGTCCGGCGAACCGCTCCTCGTGCAGGGGCCGGGCGGCCTGGTCGGCCCAAGCCATGACGTGCGTG
This sequence comes from Streptosporangiaceae bacterium, assembly GCA_036391235.1. Lineage (GTDB taxonomy): Bacteria > Actinomycetota > Actinomycetes > Streptosporangiales > Streptosporangiaceae > Chersky-822. The sequence continues at coordinate 11,897 of DASWAH010000023.1, read as the reverse complement.
CCGAGGCCGCGGCCACGGTAGGCCGGGTGCACGCCTCCGGCCAGGAACATCAGGTGCACCGGGTCGGCCGCAGGCCGCAGGCTGAGCAGCCCGAAGGCGGCCATGGTCTCGCCGTCGTAGATGGCCAGAGAGCCGCGGCTCTGGTTGGTGTCGGGGTCGTCGAGCATGGCCCGCAGGTCTGCTTCGGCGAGGTACTCGTCGTAATGATCGGCCTGTTCGAGCGCGTCGTAGAGCTGAGCCCAGGCCGCGACCTGGCTCTGGTCGAGCGAACGGGCCGCGAAACGCCGGTCTATGTCCACCGGCGCAGTGTCCCAAGCGGGCCTGGCCGGCGGCAAAGCAATTACGCCGGGCTCAGCTGGCCGGGACGACCGGCCCGCGCGAGTCCCGCGGCTCACCGGCGTCCGGTGGTTCGCAGCCGCAGCCCGGGTCGCCCGCCAGGCCCGCGACGGCCGGGTCGGCGCCGACGTCGCGGAACAGCGGTGAGCCGCCGGTCGCACCGCAGAGCGCGTCGGCCGCCAGCACGATCGCGGCGGCCGTATAGCTGCTCTGCTCGTCCGGGTAATGCCGTTGGTTGACGTACTGCCAGCCGGTCCAGTAGGCGCCGCTCGGGTCGCGCAGCCGCTGCATCTGATCGAGCAGGTCCAGCGCGGTCTGGGCGTCACCGATGGCTTCGAGCGCGATGGCCAGTTCGGCCGTCTCGGCCGCGGTCACCCAGGGCTCGTCGCTGACGCAGCGCACCCCGAGCCCGGGAACGACGTACCGGTCCCAGCTCGCGTCCAGGTGGGCCCGGCCTGCCGCCCCCCTGACCGGGCCGCCGAGAACCGGGTAGTACCAGTCCATCGAGTACCGGCTCTTGTCGGCGAACGCCTCGGGGTGCCCGGCCACGGCGTGCGCGAGCTGGTCGGCCGCGAGTTCCCAGTCCGGCTGAGGCTCGCCCAGGTACTCGGCCAGCGCGATCGCGCAGCGCAGGGCCGAGTACATGCTCGCGCTGCCGGCCAGCAGCGCGTAACTGTCCGGTGTGCCGTCGGCGGCCCGGCGCCAGATGATCTCGCCGCGCGGGGTCTGCAGGCCGAGCACGAAGTCGACCGCCGCCTTCACGACCGGCCACATCCGCTGGGCGAACCCTTCGTCCCGGCTGACCAGCAACTCGTGCCAGACCCCGACCGCGCAGTAGGCGGCATGGTTGCTCTCGGTGGTCAGGTCGACCTGCCCGGCCGGCATCTTCTTGTGCCAGGAGCCGTCCGGCCGCTGGCTGGCTCGCAGCCATTCGTAGGCCCGCCGGGCCGGGTCGCGCAGCCCGCACACGCTCAGCGCCATTGCGCACTCGATGTGGTTCCAGGCATCCACGTGGCCGTCCGGCCAGCCGATCGCGCCGTCGGCCTGCTGGACCGCGGCGATCGCCCGGCCGGTCGCGACGACCTGGTCGGCGGTGAGAACGCCAGCCACCTCGGGAATCCAGGCGGATGCGCGCGACCGCCTGGTGTCCTCAGGCGGTCGCATGCTTGTCCGCATAGACCACGAGGCTCTTGCCGATCACCGGGTTCAGCGCCCGCTCGGCGTACCTGGTGAGCGCCGGCTTACGCATGATGTCCCAGACCAGGACCTTGTGGTAGGCGCTGGCCAGCGGGTGGTCGTCGTTCTGCACGCCGACCGCGCACTTGACCCACCAGTACGGCGAGTGCAGCCCGTGGGCGTGGTGATGGCCGGTCACGGTGAGGCCAGATCTGGTCAGCTTGGTCTGCAGTTCCCGGCGGGTGAAGATCCTGATGTGACCGCCCTCGACGTTGTGGTAGTCGTCGGACAGCCGCCAGCAGATCCGCTCGGGGAGCCAGGCCGGCACCGTGACGGCGGCCATACCGCCGGGTCGCAGCACTCGCGCGATCTCGTTCATCGCGGCCTGGTCGGCGGGCAGGTGCTCGAGCACCTCGGCCGCGATCACCCGGTCGAAGGCGGCGTCGGGAAAGGGGATCCTGGTCGCGTCGCCGGCCACGGCCAGCCCGGCCGCCCCGTCGGGGAGCTCGCCGGCCTCGGTCATCGCGGCGAACGTCGCCGTAACCCGGTCGAGTTCGGCCCGGTCGGTGTCCAGCGCGACCACCCGGGCGCCCCGGCGGGCCGCCTCGAACGCGTGCCGGCCGCCGCCGCAGCCCAGGTCGAGTACGCGGTCGCCGGGCCGTACCGGCAGCCGCCCGAAGTCAACGGTCAGCATGGGCTGCTGCCCGCGCGGATGACCCCGCGGATCCCCCCGCCGGGCCGGCCGGGAAGGCGGCGATGGCCGACCGGTACTCCTGCACCGTGGTCCGGGCCACCGCGGGCCAGGCGAACCGCTCGCGCACCCGGTCCAGCGCGGCCGCCCTGAGCCGCTCCCGCTCGGCGGGCGAGTCCTGCAGAAGGGCGATCGCCGCGGCCAGTTCCTCGGGGTCGCCCGGGGTCACCAGGCGGGCGGCGTCACCGACGACCTCGGGGAGCGCCCCCGTCCGGCTGGCCACCAGCGGGGTGCCCGAGGCCATGTGCTCGACCGCGGGCAGCGAGAACCCCTCGTACAGCGACGGCACGACCGCGACCTCGGTGCCCGCGACGAGCTCGGCCAGCTCGAGGTCGCTGATCCCGGTGACGAACCTGACCCGGTCACCCAGCGACAGCTCGCCGATCAGCTTCTCGGTCGGCCCGCCCGGTGCGGGCTTGCCGATCACGGTCAGCGTGGTCTCCCGCTCGGTAGCGAGCTTGGCGAACGCCCTGAGGAGGGTCGGGATCCCCTTGACCGGCGAGTCGGCGCTGGCCACGGCGATGATGCTGCCCGGCACCCGGGGCGCGGTGCGCGGGTAGAACAGCCGGGTGTCCACCCCGAGCGGGACCACCCGCACGTTCTCCGGCGGCACCTTGAAGTCACGCAGAATGTCGTCCCTGGACGACTGCGAGCCGGTCATCACCGGCCCGACTCGCCTGGCCACCCTGGCCTGCATCCGCACGAACGAGTACCAGCGCCGCTTGGTGATCCGCGAGAAACCCCTGGCCTGTGCGAGTTCGATCCGGCGGTCGACGCTGATCGGGTGGTGGATGCTGGTCACCAGGGGCAGGCCGAGCTGCGGGATGCGCAGCAGGCCGTAGGCCAGCACCTGGTTATCGTGCACGATGTCGAAGTCGGCGGAGCGGGCCCGCAGCGCCCGCAGCGCCCGCAGCGAGTAGGTCAGCGGCTCGGGGAAGGCGGCCGTCCACATCATGCCGACCTCGAGCAGGTCGATCCAGTCCCTGATCTCGCTCGGCCGGGGCGTGCGGAACGGGTCCTCGTCCCGGTACAGATCCAGGCTCGGCAGCGTCACCAGCTTGGGCCCGGGCTCCAGTTCCGGGTAGGGCTGGCCCGACCAGACTTCGACGTCGTGGCCGAGGGCGGCCAGTTCGCGGGACAGATGTCGCAGGTAGATGCCCTGGCCGCCGCAGTGCGGCTTGCTGCGGTAGGACAGCAGGGCCACCCGCAGCGGCCGGTCCTGGCTGACGTCGTCGGTCGCAGTGGTCACGCGGGTCATGCCTCCTTGTCAGGCGCCGGCCGCGGCTCGCTGGCCACAGGCCGCTCCGCTGACCCCGCTGGCTGCGACATTATCACTGGCAACCTGAGCGTCATACGTACCAGAGCGGTGTACCCCGGGCGAGGCTGTATCAGCCCCCTCAGGCGGTACAAGGCGGCCGGCGCCGGATGTTACTCAGGAGTATGGCCGATATGCTGCCGCGAATACGGGCCGGCCCACTGCCGGGCCCCGGCCGGCCGGCAACCAGGGGAGGCTGCCCTGTCACGACGCGCGCTGATTACCGGCATCACCGGTCAGGACGGCTCCTACCTGGCTCAGTACCTGGCCGAGCAAGGCTACGAGGTCTGGGGCCTGGTCAGGGGTCAGCAAAACCCCAGGGTGCGCCAGGTGCGCCAGCTCCTTGGCGATGTCCGGCTGGTGCGCGGCGACCTGCTCGACCAGGGCAGCCTGATCTCGGCGGTCGAACGGGTTCAGCCGGACGAGGTCTACAACCTCGCGGCGATCAGCTACGTGCCGATGTCCTGGCAGCAGGCCGAGCTGACCGGCGAGGTCACGGGCCTAGGCGTGCTCAGGGTGCTCGAGGCGATCAGGGTCTGCAGCGGCATCAGCGCGTCGCGCAGTCCGGGGCGCGGGCAGATCAGGTTCTACCAGGCGTCCTCGTCGGAGATGTTCGGCATGGTCCGTGAGTCGCCGCAGACCGAGCAGACGCCCTTCCACCCGCGCAGCCCTTACGGCGTGGCCAAGTCCTACGGCCACTTCCTGACCCAGAACTACCGCGAGTCCTACGGCATGTTCGCGGTTTCCGGGATCTTGTTCAACCACGAGTCGCCCAGGCGCGGGGCCGAGTTCGTCACCCGCAAGATCTCCCTCGGGGTGGCCAAGGTGAAGCTGGGCTACGAGCGCCAGCTACGGCTCGGCAACCTGTCGGCCCGCCGGGACTGGGGCTTCGCCGGCGACTACGTGCGGGCCATGCACCTCATGCTCGGCCAGGACGAGCCCGTCGACTACGTGATCGGCACCGGGGTCACGCACTCGGTCGAGGACCTGCTCGAGGAGGCGTTCCGCGTGGCCGGCCTGGACTGGCGCGACCACGTCGTCACCGACGCCGCGTTCATCAGGCCCGCTGAGGTCGACAAGTTGTGCGCGGACGCGTCGGCCGCCCGCGAGCACCTGGGCTGGGAGCCCAAGATCACGTTCGAGGAGCTGGTCGGCATGATGGTCGAGGCCGACCTGGAACTGCTGTCCTCTGGCGGCCACGCCGAGGACTCCTTCGGCGATCCCTGGTGAATCAGCTCACCGCGCCGCCGACGGCGCGGCCGATTCCGTAGGTCACGGCCGCGGCCAGCGTGGCGAGCAGCAGCTGCCGGACCGCTCCCCGGAAGAACGGCCGGTCGGTGATCTTGGCCACCGTGCCGCCGCCGACGAAGGCCGCGACCGCGGACAACCCCAGCGCGACCAGGAGCGTGTCGAATCCCAGCAGGAATGGCAGCAGCGGGATCAGCGCGCCGACCGCGAAGGTCACCAGCGAGGCCCCGGCCGCGACCCAGGGCGAGGGCAGCTCGTGATGGTCGACTCCGAGTTCCTCGCGCACGTGCATGCGCAGCGCTTCCTCTGGCCGGCGGCCGACCTGCCTGGCTACCTGCTCGGCCAGCTCGGGGTCGACGCCGCGGCGGCTGAGGACCGCGGCCAGCTCCTTGGCCTCGACCTCGGGGTTGGTCTCGAGCTCGTGCCTTTCCTTCTTGACCTCGGCCCCGACCAGCTCGTTCTGTGAGGACACCGAGACGAACTCACCGGTCGCCATGGACAGGGCCCCGGCCGCCAGGCCGGCCAGGCCGGTCAGCAGGATCGTGCTCCGCTGCGCGCCGCCACCGCCGACCCCCGAGATCAGCGAGACATTCGTGACGAGACCGTCCATAGCCCCGAAAACAGCCGGCCGGAGCCAGCCGCCGGACACGTCGCGGTGCTGGTGGCCGTGCTGCTCGGCCTGGCGCGACGCCCGTTCGTCCTGGGCGACCGCCTGCTGCGGATTATCGGCCGATGTCATTCTCACCTGCCTGTTGCTGGGTCCTGGGCGCCGGCTCGCCGGCCGCGGGCATCGGTACTACCAGGATATTCGTGCAGCACACATCGGCTCCCGCCGCCGGGGCGGCGGGAGCCGATGGCGGTGCCGGCGAGGACGCCGCCGCTACGACTTCGTAGCGTTATACAAGAACAGGTGGCCGATGGCGGTCGGGTACGGGCCCGACACGTTCTTGGCCCAGGCCGACAGGTAGTTGTAGAAGTAGCCGTAGACGATCGGCGTCTCGTTCAGCAGCAGCGTCTCGATCTGCCCGGCGATCTTGCGCTGGGCCGACAGGTCGGCCTCGCCGACGTACTGGGCGACTAGCTTGTCGTACTGCGAATTGTTGAACCTGGCCGCGTTCCACGAGCCGGTGCCCGTCTTGGTGTTGATCGTCTCCAGCGGGTTGGTCAGGAACGCGTTCGGCACGCTCCGGTGACCGTAGTCGACCAGGCTCATCGTGCCGTCGAGCCAGTCCGAGTTCCCGAACGTGGCCTTGCCGTAGTAGACCGACGACGGCTCGACCTTGACGTCGATGTGCACCCCGATGGCCTTCGCCGACTGCTGGATGATCTGCGCGTACTGCGGGATCTCCTGCTGCTGGTTAGCCAGCATCTGGGTGGAGAAGCCGTGCGGGTGCCCGGCCGCCGACAGCAGCGACTTGGCCTGGGCGATGTTCTTGGCCCGCTGCGCCACGCTGGTGTCGGCAGACGGGAAGACCGGCGCGAAGGGGTTGTCGTTGCCGAGATCCGCGAAGCCGTTGAACAGCGACTTGACGATCGCGGGCCGGTCCAGCGTGAGCGCGATCGCCTTCCGCACCCGCGGGTCGGTGAACGGCGACTGGTCGTTGCGCATCGACAACTCGCGGTGCGCGCTCGACTTGAGCTTGCTGACGTTGTACTGGCCGTTCAGTAGCTGCGGGCCGCCGGCTACCGAGAACTGGCCCACCACGTCGATGGTGCCGCTGGTCAGCGCCAGCACCAGCGGGGTCTCGGTGTCGTAGAAGGTGAACTCGGTAGCGGCCGGCTTCGCCTTGGTCCCCCAGTACTTGGTGTTCCTGGTGAACGACGCGCCCTGCTTGGCCGTGTAGCTCTTCAGCACGAACGGGCCGGTGCCGATGAAGCTGCTCTCCCACTTCGCCGGGTCATAGTTCTTCGGGATGATGATCGTGTTGTAGTTGTCCGACGACACCAGATAGGGGAAGTTCCCGTTCGGGGCCTCCAGATGGAAGGCGACGGTGAAGTCGTCCACCTTCTGCACCCCGGACGGGGTGACCACGCCGGCCAGGGTCGGGTTCTTGTTCTTGGTCAGCAACTGGAAGGTGTACACCACGTCGTCGGCCGTCAGCGGCTGGCCGTTGCTGAACTTGACGCCCTGACGGATCTTGAACGTCCACACGTCGGCCTTGGAGTTCGGCTTCCAGCTTTCGGCCAGCACCGGACGCAAGGTGAGCGTCTGGGTGGACAGGCAGAGGTACTCGCCGGTCTGGGCGAGCATGTCGAGGCCGCCCTGGTCGGCCACGGTGACGGGGTTGATCGCGCCGGACGGGGTAACGATGCCCGCCTTGATCGTGGCGTTGGCCCCGCCGCCACCGGTGCCGCCGCCTCCGCTAGACGGGCTGGAACCTCCGCAGGCGGCGATAATGGCGCCGATCGCCGGCATCGAAAGGCCGACGACCGTGCCCCGCCTGATCAGGTCGCGGCGGCTGAGGTGGCCGGCCACGTACTCGTCAATGACATGGTTGGCGATGTCCCCCTGACCTTCGCGCACCTCGTCGAGCCGAGAATGATCAACGTTCACGGGAAATCCTCCGTGTCTCGCCAGCTGGTCATCAGCCGGACAATAGTTTTCCTACCTAATCGGAGTTATAAAGCCGGCGCAAATCTCCCGGCCGCCTCAGCGTGGCGTTTCCTGCATACGGCGCAGGTCAGCGATGGGGATGTGGCAGCTCATCAGATGGCCGGGCTCGACCTCGGCGAGCGGCGGTTCGGTGCTCTCGCAGAGCCCGGAGTCCAGCTTCCGCGGGCAGCGGGTGTGAAACACGCAGCCCGAGGGCGGGGTGGCGGCCGACGGGATCTCGCCCGCCAGCCTGATCCGATCCCGGCGCTGGCCGTCCAGGCTTGGCACCGCCGACAGCAGCGCCTCGGTGTAGGGGTGGTGCGGCCCGGAGAACACGGTCTCGGCCGGGCCGACCTCCATCAGGCGGCCCAGGTACAGCACCGCGATCCGGTCCGACAGATACCTGACCACGCCCAGGTCGTGCGAGATGAACAGGTAGGTCACCTGTTCCTTGGCCTGGAGGTCGGCCAGCAGGTTCAAGATCGCGGCCTGGACCGAGACGTCGAGGGCCGAGGTCGGCTCGTCGCAGACCACCAGGCGGGGACCGCCGCCGAAGGCCCTCGCGATCGCGACCCGCTGCTTCAGGCCGCCGGAGAGCTGGCCTGGCCGCAGCGGCAGGTGCCGCGGTTCCATCCGGACCGAGCGGACCAGGTCGGCCAGACGCTCGGCCAGGCGGCTGCCGGACAGCCCGGCCAGCCGGGACAGCGGCCGGCTGATCAGCCGCCGCACGGTGTGCCGGCGGTTCAGCGCGGAGTCCGGGTTCTGGAACACGATCTGGACCGCGCGCAGCAGCTCCCGCGGCCGGCGCCGGAGGTCGACCGGGAGCGGCCGGCCGTCGAACTCGACCACCGACCCGTCGTCCGGGGTGATCAGCCCGAGCAGGGCCCTGGCCAGGGTGGTCTTGCCACTGCCGGACTCGCCCACCAGCCCGAGCGTCTCGCCCCGCATGATCTGCAGGTCGACCCCGGTCAGCGCCTTCAGTTCGGTGTCGGCGTTCTTGTAGGTCGTGGACAGGCCGCGGATGGTGACGATCGGCTCGCCGGACCCGGGCGACGCCGGCAGTGTCACGTCAGCCGGAGTCGCCCGCGGCAGTTCCGCGGCGTCGGCGTGCCTGATGCACCTGGCCGTATGGCCGGGACCGACCGGCTCGGCCGGCGGCTGGGCGGTCCGGCACTCGTCGATGACCAGCGCGCACCGCTCGGCGAAGATGCACCCGGCCACCTGCTGGCCGGGGGCGGGCAGGAACCCGGGGATCGCGTCCAGCCGGCCGTGGTCCTTGCGCTGCCCGCGCCGCGGGATGCAGCGGAGCAAGCCGACCGTGTACGGGTGTTCTGGCTGCTCGAAGACGACCCCGGCCGGACCTTCCTCGACCATCTCGCCCGCGTAGAGCACCCCGACCCGGTCGCACATCTTGGCGATCACGGCCAGGTTGTGGCTGATGAACAGCACGGAGGTCGCCATCTCGGCGCGCAGTCCGGCGACCAGGTCGAGGACCTCGGCCTCGACCGTCGCGTCGAGGGCGGTCGTCGGCTCGTCCAGGATCAGCAGCGACGGCTCGGCGGCCAGGGCCATCGCGATCACCACCCGCTGGGCCATCCCGCCGGACAGCTGGTGCGGGTAGCGGTCCATGACCTGCCCGGGATCGGGGATCTGGACCTTGCGCAGCATGTCCTGCGCCCGGTCGGCGGATGTCGTGCGGTCCAGCCCGGCGATCTCGAATACCTCGGCGATCTGGCGCCCGGCCTTGATCGACGGGTTCAGGGCCCGGCCTGGCTCCTGGTAGACCATCGAGACGGTCCTGGCCCGCAGCGAGCGCAGCGCCGCGCCGGACAACGTGAGCGGGTCCTGGCCCGCGATCGAGATCGAGCCGCCGCTGACGAAACCGTTCCTCGGCAGGTACCTGGTCAGCGCGAGCGCGACCGTGGACTTGCCAGAGCCCGACTCGCCGACCAGCCCGTAGGACTCGCGCGGCCCGATCTGGAAGGACACGTCCCTGATGGCGGCCCTGTCCTGACCGCGGACCCGGTAGGTCACGCCGAGGTTGCGCACGTCCAGCGTGGGCGCCGCGGCCGGTCCGGACGCGGCGCTCGCCGCGGCGTCGGTCGTGGTGCCCGGTTCGCTCATGAGGAGATCACCTGCTCGATGCCGTCCGTCACCAGGTTCAGCGCCATTACCAGGGAGGCGATCGCCATCGCGGCGAACAGCACCTCCCACCAGTAGCCGGCCCCGAGCAGCCCGTAGTTGGCCGCGATGTCACCGCCCCAGTCGGGGGTGGGCTGCTGCACGCCGAACCCCAGGAAGGACAAGGTCGCGACGGCGAAGATGGCGTACCCGAGCCGGACCGTGAACTCCACCACGATGACCGGCAGCACGTTGGGCAGGATCTCGGCCAGCATGATGTAGCCGGGGCGCTCGCCCAGCAACCGGGCCGAGGCCAGGTAGTCCTGCTGGCTCTCGACCAGGACCGCGGTTCGCACGGTGCGCGCGATCAGCGGGGTGAAGATGAACCCGATGACCACGATCAGCGTGACCGATGACGGCCCGACCGCGACGATAAACAGGAAGGCCACCACGACCACGGGCAGCGCGAGCACGGCCTCCACGATCCGGCCGAGTACGGTGTCGACGATGCCGCCGATGTAGCCCATGATCAGGCCGACGACCGTGCCCAGGACGGTGCCGAGCAGCGTGGCCAGGGGCGCGATCAGCAGGATGTCCCTGGCTCCGACGATCACGCGGGACAGCACGTCGCGGCCGAGCGAGTCCGTGCCGAACCAGTGCGCCCCGGACGGGGCGCTGTTCTTGGCCAGCAGGCTCTGGGCCAGCGGGTCGTGCGGAGCGATCGCCTGCCCGAAGATCGCGCAGGCGATCCAGAACAGCAGGATCGCCACCCCGATCAGGAAGGTCGGCTTGCGCAGCAGCAGCCGCCACGGCGCGGGCGGAGCGGCGACGCCGTGCGCGACCGCGATCTGACCGGGGGTCGCGGCCGCTTCGGCCGGGGGGGCGGTCACGACGAGACCCCGACCCGCAGCCGCGGGTTCAGCACGGTGTACAGCACGTCGGCGATCAGCGTGGCGACCATGTAGACGATCCCGACCGTGAGCACGCCCGCCTCCAGCATCGGGAAGTCCTTGCCGTTGGCGGCCGACCAGATCAGGCGGCCGATGCCCTGGTAGTTAAAGAGCTGCTCGACCACGACCAGGCCGCCGATGAGGTAACCGGTCTGGGTGGCGATCACGGTGATGGTCGGCAGCAGGGCGTTGCGCAGGATGTGCCGCCTGATCACGATCGACCGGGGCAGGCCCTTCAGCGTGGCCGTCCTGGCGTAGTCGGAGTCGAGCGCCTCGATCGTGCCGGCCCTGGCCATCCTGGCGATGTAACCGAACAGGATCAGCACCAGCGGGATCACCGGCAGGACCAGGTGGTTCAGCTGGGTCAGCTTGAGCCCGACGCTGAAGATGATGATCAGCACGACCCCGGACACGAACTCGGGCACGGTCGAGGCGGCCAGGCCGCCGAGCGAGATCGCCCGGTCCACCGGCCGCCCGGCGTACAGCGCGGCCAGCACGCCGCCCGCGATGCCGAGCGGGATGATGACGACCAGCGCCAGGATCGCCAGCTTGGCCGAGTTGGCCAGGGCGGTCGCGATGAACGGCTCGACCGGGCTGCGGAACGTGTAGGACGTGCCGAAGTTGCCGTGCAGCAGGCCGCCGACCCAGCTGAAGTACTGCACGACCAGCGGCCGGTCTACGCCCAGCTGATGATCGAGGGCCTGCACCGCGCTCCGCGAGGCGAACGGTCCGAGAACGGCGCGGCCCGGGTCGCCCGGCAGCACCTGGCCGGCGAAGAAGACGATCACGCTGAGGATCCACAGCGTGATGACAGCCAGCCCAAGACGCCTGAGCAGGTACCGCGTCACGCGACCTCCCCGGGCGCCGTGAGACCGGCCATGCCGGCCTGCAGGATCAAGTCAGCCTAGTTTTGCCATCTGTAGGCTGCAACGTAGTTACCCGGTATGCGTACTTTAATGATGCAGGGTGCGCTGAGGGCGCCGGGACGGCGGTGGCGGGCGTGAAGATTGTGGCGATTGAGGTCGAGCGGCTGCGCTTGCCGCTCGATCCGCCGTTCTTCGCCGCCTGGGACCCGGTGCCGCGCACCTCGTTCGGCACGACGCTGGTGCGGGTGCGTACCGACGAGGGCATCACCGGGTACGGCTCGGGCAGCACCATGGCCGGGTTCGAGGACTACGCCGGGCTGTTCACAGGCCGGGATCCGCTGGCGATAGGCGAGCACGTGCGAACCCTCGAGCAGATCGCCGTGCAGGCCGGCCGTTACTGGGCGGTCGAGGCCGCGCTCTGGGACATCGCGGGGCAGGCCTGCGGCCTGCCGGTCGCGGCGCTGCTCGGCGCGGGCAGCCAGGGAATCGCCTGCTACGCCTCGTTCGGCGAGGCGCGCGGTCCGCAGGCCAGGGCCGAGGC
>DASWAH010000022.1:0-10554 GCA_036391235.1 Streptosporangiaceae bacterium | reverse complement strand
CGTCCGGGCCGGGCAGTTCGCGGTGAACGTGCTGACCGAGGACCAGTACGAGCTGGCCAGCCGGTTCGGTCGCAGCAGCCGGCATAAGTTCGACGGCGTGTCCTGGGCGCCCGACTCGGCCGGCTCACCGGTCCTGGACGGGGTGCTGACCTGGGCCGGGTGCGAGCTCGAGGCGGTTTACCCGGGCGGGGACCACCAGGTCGCGATCGGCCGGGTGCGCGAGCTGGGGGAGTGCGGCTCCCAGCGGCCGCTGCTGTTCTACCGCGGCCGGTATGCCACGTCGGCCGAGTCCGGCGGGCCGCCCGAGGTGGTCGAGACCCTGCTGGCCTGGCCCCGCCACGCCGACTGGATGTGAGTCCGGCTCAGGCCCAGGGGCCGCTGTCCTCGTGAGACAGGGCCGCGAGGACGGTGGCGCGGTGCTGGGCCTGGCTGCCCCAGGTCGCCGACAGCGCCCGCACCTTGGCCAGCCACAGGCTGACGTCGCATTCCAGCGTGTAGCCGATGGCGCCGTGCACCTGCAGCGCCGTGCGGGCGGCCAGGTTGGCCGCGTCGGCGCAGGCGACCCGGGCGGCCGCGATGTCGCGGGCGGTCGTGGCGGCGCCGGCGTCCAGGGCGGCGGCCGCGCCGTGCAGGAGCGGCCGGGCGAACTCGAGTCCGATGAGCACGTCGGCCAGGGCGTGCTTGACCGCCTGGAAGGACCCGATCGGGCGGCCGAACTGCTCCCTGGTCTTCGCGTGCCCGACGGCGGCGTCGAGCAGCCCCCGGCCGGCCCCGAGCAGCAGCGCGGCCGAGGCCAGAGTTCCGTACGCGGCAGCCCGGGTGATCGCCGGCCCGGCCCGCCCGGCCACCAGTTCGGTCCTCGAGACCCGATGGAGCCGCCGGGCCAGATCGGCCGAGGCCAGCGAGTCCTCGGGACGCGCCAGCCAGATCTCGTCCTGGGCGGCGCTCAGCACCAGCCCGGACGGGCCGGCGTCCAGCGCGTACGGCACCGACGGGGGCAGCGCGACGGTCGCGATCAGCTCACCGCCGGCCAGGCCGGCGAGCCAGCCCGCGGCCGGGCCGTCGCCGGCGGCGAGGTCGAGCAGCAGGGCCGGGACGGCGGCCAGGGACTCGGCCAGCGGGCCGGGTACAGGGTGGTGACCGAGTTCCTCGCAGGCGACGACCAGGTCGGCCGGGCCGGCGCTGGCCCCGCCGCAGGACTCGGGGACCATCAGGCCGGTCACTCCGGCACCGGCCAGCGACCGCCAGAGTGCCAGTCCTGGCTCGCAGTTGCCGGCCGCCCAGGCCCTGGCCGTGGCCGGGACGCCGCCTGCGGCCAGCTGGTCGTGCAGGGTCGCGCCGAACGCGCGCTGCTCGGCCGTGAGCGCGACCCTCATCGCGGCAGGCCGAGCAGCCGCTCGGCGATTACCGAGCGCTGGATCTCGTTGGTGCCTGCGTAGATCGGCCCGGCCAGCGCGAACAGGTAGCTGCCGATCCACTCGCCGTCCGGCCCGGGACGTCCGGTCAGCTCACCGTCCGGCCCCAGCAGGTCGAGGGCGGTCTCGCCGATCCGCGCGTCGAGTTCGGACCAGAACACCTTGCCCATGCTGGCCTCGGCGCCCGGCGACCCGCCACCGGCCAGTCCGGCCACCGTCTGCAGCGTGTGCAGGTGATAGGCCCGCGCGCCGATCCAGGCGTCGGCGACCCGGTCGGCCAGCGCGGTCCCCGGCACCTGGCCCGGCGTGCGGCGCCAGAGGTCAGCGAGCCGCGCCGCGGACGCGAGGAACCGGCCTGGACTGCGCAGCGTCAGCCCGCGTTCGTGGCTCGCGGTCGACATCGCGACCCGCCAGCCCTCGCCGGGAACGCCGATAACATCCTCGTCCGGCACGAAAACCTCGTCGAGGAAGATCTCGGCGAACCCGGGATCGCCGTCGAGCTGGGGGATCGGCCGGACGGTGACGCCGGGCGCCCGCAGATCGAACATCAGGTACGTCAGCCCGCGGTGCCGTGCTGTGCTGGCCCGGGGGGACGACCCCCCGGAACCCCCCGCCGGGGAGGCCGGATCTGTCCGGAACAGCCCGAACGCCCGGTCCGCGAACGCCGCCCGGGAGGACCAGGTCTTCTGCCCGGTCAGGAGCCAGCCCCCGGCCGTGCGCACCGCCGCGGACCGGATCGCGGCCAGGTCGCTGCCCGCGCCGGGCTCCGACCAGGCCTGGGCCCAGACCTGCTCGGCGGTCGCCATCGGCGGCAGGATCCGGTCCCGCTGTTCCTCGGTGCCGTGCCCGAACAACGTCGGGGCCAGCAGGAACAGCCCGTTCTGGCCGACCCGGACCGGCCCGGCGGCCCGGTAGTACTCCTCCTCGAAGACCAGCCACTGGTTCAGCGGCGCGTCCCGGCCGCCATAGCGCTCCGGCCAGGAGACGACCGCGAGGCCGGCCGCGGCCAGTTCACGCTCCCAGGCGCGGTGCGCCGCGAATCCTTCCGCCGTGTTCACCGAGGGCAGCGCCGGATCCGGCACGTGCGCTCGCAGCCAGTTCCGGACTTCGAGGCGAAACTCCCGGTCGTCCGGCTCGGTGCCGGAGTTCACTGCGGCCGCGGTGGCCGGGGCGAATCCGGTTCACCGCTGGCTGCCGCCTTCATCGACCTGGCGTCCAGCCCGGCGAGCGCGTCGGTGCCGGTCTCGGCATTGTGCGCGTGGGCGACGTGGTGCAGGCCGAACGTGGAGTCCATGCCGGTCCGCAGGCCCATCAGGTCCTCGCACTGGTTCACCGCCCGCTTGGCCAGGGCCAGGCCGAAGGGCGGCATCGCGGCGATCTTGGCGGCCAGTTCGAACGTGGTCTCTTCCAGTTCGGCCCGCGGCACGACCCGGTTGACCATGCCGACTTCGTACGCGCGCCGGGCGCCGAACCTGTCCCCTGTGAACAGGGCTTCCTTGGCGAACCGGGGCCCGAGCACCCACGGGTGGGCGAAGTACTCCACGCCGGGGATGCCCATCCGGACGACCGGGTCGGCGAAGAAGGCGTCGTCGGAGGCGATGATCAGGTCGCAGACCCAGGCCAGCATCAGGCCGCCGGCGATGCAGGCGCCCTGGATCATCGCGATCGACGGCTTGGGTATCTCCCGCCAGCGGCGGCACATGCCCAGGTAGACCTCCATCTCCCTGGCGTACCGGGAGTCGGCGCCGGCCTTGGTGGTGTGGTCCCACCAGATCACGGCCTTGCGGTCGTAGGGGACGTGCGCGTCCCGGCCCGGGGTGCCGATGTCGTGCCCGGCGCTGAAGTGCTTCCCGGCTCCGGCCAGCACGATCACCCGCACGTCGTCGTCGCCGACGGCCCGCTCGAAGGCGTCGTCGAGTGCGTAGGTCATGACCGAGTTCTGGGCGTTGCGGAACTGCGGCCGGTTCATCGTCACGACGGCGGCGGGGCCGCGCCGTTCGTACAGCACCACCGGCTCGTCCGACGGCGGGTCCTGGGTCATGCTGGCTCCTGTCTGAGCAGCCGCTTCAGCGGCTTGCCGGCCGGATTGCGCGGCAGGTCGGCACGGAACTCGACCTGCCGGGGGATCTTGTAGTTGGCCAGGCTGTCCCGGCAGAACGCGATCAGCTCGTCCGCGTCCGGCGCCGCGTCCGGCCTGAGCACCACGAAAGCCTTGCCGACCTCGCCGAGCCGCCCGTCCCGGACCCCGATCACGGCCGCCTCGGCGACCGCCGGGTGCCTGGTCAGTACCTGCTCGACCTCGGCCGGGTAGACGTTGAACCCGCCGCAGATGTACATGTCCTTGAGCCGGTCGGTGATGGTCAGGTAGCCGCGCTCGTCCAGGCGGCCGACGTCGCCGGTGTGCAGCCAGCCCTCGGCGTCGACCGCTTCCGCGGTCGCGGCCGGATCGTCCAGATAGCCGAGCATCACGTTCGGCCCGCGCAGCAGGATCTCCCCGGTCGCGCCGGTCCTGATGCCGAAGCCCGCCGTCGCCCGGCCCGACGTTGTTGCGACGGTCACCGGGTCGTCGCCCCGGCGGCACATCGTGACCACGACCGCCTCGGTAAGCCCGTAGGCGGTGAGCACGGTGTCGAAGGTCAGCTCGGCCCGCATGCGCTCGACCAGCGCGACCGGGACGACGGCTGCTCCGGTGACCGCGAGCCGCAGGCTGGACAGGTCCCGGGTTGACCGGTCGGGATGATCGAGGATCGACGCGTAGATCGTCGGCGCGCCGGGGAACACGGTGATCCGCTCCGACTCGATCAGCGTCATCGCCTCGCCCGGGCTGAACACCCGTTGCGGCACCATCGCGGTCCCGGTCAGCAGGCAGGCCAGGATGCCTGCCTTGTAGCCGAAGCTGTGGAAGAACGGGTTGACGATCAGGTACCGGTCGGCGCTGGTCAGCTCGGCGCACTCGGCCCAGGCGGCGGCGGCGCCGAGCGCCTGCCGGTGGGCCGACATCGCGCCCTTGCTCCGGCCGGTGGTGCCCGAGGTGAACAGGATGTCGCTGACGTCGTCCGGCGACACGGCCGCCGCCCGGTCCCGGGCGGCGCTCGCGGGCACGGCCGCGGCCCGGCCGAGGAACTCGTCCCAGCCGACGACTCCGGCCGTGTCTCCGCTGCTGGCGTGGCCGGCGGATTCCGGCTCGACCGGTATCCGCACGATGAGTCCTGGCAGGTCGCGTCCGGCCCGGCTGGCCGCCGCCGCGAGCTGCGCGAGCCGGTCGGCCCCGAGGAACGGGCCGGTCACCAGCAGCCCCCTGGCCTGGCTGCGGGCGATCACGTCCAGCGCCTCGGGCCCGGTGAACCGCGTGTTGACCGGGACCAGCGTCGCCCCGGACGACAAGATCCCCAGTGCCGCGATGACCCAGTGGTAGGAGTTCGGGGACCAGATGGCGACCCGGTCGCCCGGCTCGATGCCGCTGCCGATCAGCGCCCGGCTCACCTCCGTGACCCGGTCGCGCAGATCGGCGTAGGTCAGGGCCGGCCCGCCGGGCTCCACGATCGCGGTGTGGCCGCCGAACCGCTCCGCCGCGGCCGCGACGGCGGCCGGGACGGTGCCGCAAGGGACGGTGCCGCACAGGACGGTGCCAGCCGCGGTGTCCGGATCGGCCGGCGGGCTGGTGCTGGCCACGCGACCTCCCGTTCGCCGGCGTACCGCCCCTGGCGGCCGCCGTGCATCCAAGCAAGTGCTTGGTAGGGAGCGTAGCCGCGCGCCCCTCCCTCCGGCCAGACCCGGCTGCCAACCCTGGCCTCCACCGAAGCCGGAGACTTAATGACCGCATCCGGCACTTAGTCGCCAAGATCTTTAGTGCGCGCCGGGGTTGTGCGGAGCGGGGCTGGCCTGCTGGAATCCGTGACTGTGGAACGAAACGGGCCGCCCTGGCCGGAGATCGGCGGTCTGGGCGGGGAAGAGTTCCGCGGCCGCGTGCGGGACTGGCTGGAGGCGAGCCTGGCCGGGCCGTTCGCCGGGCTGCGCGGGGCCGGCGGGCCCGGGCGCGAGCACGAGGCGTTCCACGAGCGGCTGGCCTGGGACCGGCACCTCGCGGCGGCCGGGTGGACGGCGCTGAACTGGCCGGCGAGCAGCGGCGGCCGCGGAGCGACGCTGAGCCAGCAGATGATCTTCCACGAGGAGTACGCCAGGGCGGCCGCGCCTGCGCGGGTTAGCCACCTGGGGGAGCAACTGCTCGGCCCCACGCTGATCGCGTACGGGACGCCGGAGCAGCAGCGGCGGTTCCTGCCGCCGATCGCGGCCGTGCGCGAGCTGTGGTGCCAGGGGTTCTCCGAGCCCGGGGCCGGCTCCGACCTGGCCTCGGTCGCGACCTCGGCGCGGCTCGACGGCGGGGAGTGGGTGATCAGCGGGCAGAAGGTCTGGACGTCGCTGGCCCACGTCGCCGACTGGATCTTCGTCCTGGCCAGGACGACACCCGGGTCCCGGCGCGGCGACGGGCTGTCGATGCTGCTGGTGCCGGTGCGCCAGCCCGGCGTTACGGTGCGGCCGATCCGGCAGCTGACCGGGACCAGCGAGTTCAACGAGGTGTTCTTCGACGATGCCCGCACCGCCGCCGACCTGGTACTCGGGCCGGCCGGCCAGGGCTGGGCGGTCGCGCGGTACCTGCTCGGGGTCGAGCGGGGCGCGGCCACGTTCGGGCAGCAGATCCAGTTCCGGCGGGAATTCGACGAACTGGTCGCCCGGGCCAGGCAAGCCGGCGCGATCTCGGATCCGGCGATCAGGGACCGGATCGCCAGGGCCTGGACCGGGCTGCAGGTGATGCGGTGGTACGCCCTCACGGCGCTCGCAGACGGCGCGATATCGCCGGGCACCGGAGGCGCGGTGTCACCGGACGGCGCGGAAGCGTCGGTACTCAAGCTGCTGTGGTCACGCTGGCACAAGGAACTCGGGGAGCTCGCCATGGATGTAGCCGGAGCGCGGTCGCTGGTCGCGGCCGGCCCGCCGTACGAACTCGACGACTGGCAGCGGCTTTTCCTGTTCAGCCGGGCCGACACGATCTACGGCGGCTCGGACGAGATTCAGCTCGGGATCATCGCCGGCCGCGGGCTCGGGCTGCCCCGTGAGCCTGCGCCGGCCGGAGCGGGCTCGTGAGCGCGGGGTACGGGCAGCCGGCCGGGCATCAGCTGCTGGCCGGCAAGGTCGTCGTGCTCACCGCCGGGGCGGGCACCGGCATCGGCGGCGCGGCCGCCCGCCGGTGCCTGGAAGAAGGGGCCAGCCTGGCCGTCAGCGACGCGCACGCGAGCCGGCTGAGGGCGAGCCACGACGAGCTCGCCGCGGCCTACGGAGCCGACCGGGTCTGGGCCCAGGCCTGCGATGTCACCAGCGAGGAGCAGGTGCAGGGGCTGATCACCGGTGCGGTCGCCCGTTTCGGGCGGATCGACGTGATGATCAACAACGCCGGGCTCGGCGGTACCGCCTCGGTGCTGGAGATGACCGACCAGCAGTGGTCGGCCGTGCTCGACGTGACTCTGAACGGGACGTTCCGCTGCACCAGGGCCGCCCTGACCCAGATGGTCGCCCAGGGCGGCGGCGGCGCGGTGGTCAACAACGCCTCGGTGCTGGGCTGGCGGGCCCAGGCCGGGCAGGCTCATTACGCCGCGGCCAAGGCCGGCGTGATGGCGCTGACGCGGTGCGCGGCGCTGGACGTGGCGCAGCACGGAATACGGGTCAACGCGGTCTCGCCGAGCCTGGCCATGCATCCGTTCCTGGCCAAGGTCATGAGCCAGGACCTGCTCGACGAGATGGTCACCAGGGAGGCCTTCGGCCGGTCGGCCGAGCCCTGGGAGGTGGCCAACGTGATGGTCTTCCTGGCCAGCGACTACGCCTCGTACCTCACCGGCGAGGTCCTGTCGGTCAGCAGCCAGCACGCGTGAACGGCACGGGACGCACCGCGCCGGTTCAGCGCGCGGTTTCCCCGCATTTGGCGCGCCGGGACTTCGCTACCAGGCGCCACATCCGCCCCCGCCCGGCCGGTGCCTCATCATGGTCAGGCTGGCGTGTTGCCCGCCATTGAACAGCCATACTTATCGTCCGCCTCCTCGCGGCCGGCTAGGCCGGCCCTTTCTTATCTGGATCCTGCCTGTCCTGGCCGGTGCTCGGTCCCGGCTAACAGGTCAGCTCGCACCACACCACCTTGCCGGCCCGTTCCGGCTGCCAGCCCCAGGTCTGCGCCAGGGCGGCGACGACGGTCAGGCCGCGCCCGCACTCGTCGTCGTCCTCGCTCGGCGAGACCGGCGGGAGGGGCACGCGCGAACTGTCGTGCACCTCGATCCTGATCAAGCCGGGGAACCTGGCGATGACCAGCCAGACCCGCGGTGGCTCGGCCGCCGCTGGTGCGGGGACCAGGGCGGCGGCCGACGGCAGCGTCAGCCGGGGGGCCGCCGCAGGGTCAGGGGTCACGGGCGCAGGCGGCCGCGCGGCCGGAATGGCCGGCCCGCCGGGACCGCCAAGCCCGCCGGGCTCGCCGGGCCCGCCGGGCCCGCCGGGTCTGGACGGGAGCGGGAGGTCGGCGAACGACAGGATCCGGCCGGCCAGCATGACCGGGCTGGCCACCTGTCCCGCCGCCGGCGCCCGCTGGGTGACCGCCTGGATCGCGTTCGTCACCAGCTCAGAGACCACCAGCACCGCGCTGTCGATCAGGTCGGCGTCGGCCGGCTTACCCGCCGGCGGCGGCGCGGTGAGCCGGTCCGCGGTCCAGTGCCTGGCAATGCGCACCGCCGAGGGCACGACAGCGAGTTCCAGGCGGCTCCGCCGTGACTTGGGCCAGGTCCGGTCGGCAACATGGGCGCTGCCGGAGGACGCGTGCATATCGGTCACTTCCAGTGCGGTATTAGTTCGGGGATGTTTCACCCCGAATTGGCGGCACTCGCTGTCATGTGGACTCCAGACCAGCTACCCGTGCTCCGTTGCCGCGGACTGGCGACCTGCTACGGCAATGGTTGGCGCGGTTCAGCGCGGGAAGGTCGGCCTCCTCAGATTCTCCCTGTTCGCCTGGGAGAAACAACCGCGTAATGGCGCGCCGACTGCCACTTCGGGGTTACCTTCTGTCTGGGGACGGAAACGACGCCACAATCTGCGATATGGGCGCGAGGTAATCAGGTGTGAGGGGGAAACCGCGCAGCGTTCGCCAGGCGCAGGCCGTGCAGGCCGCGCAACTGCGTCAGCAGGGGCGAAGCTGGGCCGAGATCGGAGCTGTATTCCAGCAGGTCTACCGCGTGAACCCGCGGGTGGCTCTGCGGCAAGCGCACGGCTGGAGCCAGCCGCAGGCCGCGCAGCGCTGGACGCAGCTCTGGCCTGAGGATCCCAAGACGTACAAGAACTTCTCGTACTGGGAGCAGTGGCCAGGCCAAACCGGTCACACGCCGTCGCTGGACACCCTGGACCGGATGGCCCGGCTGTACGAGTGCAAGGTCACCGACCTGCTCACCGACTGCCGCGACTACGGCGCGAGGGTGCCGCCGCCGCCTGTCCTGTCGGTCAGGGAACGCGATATCGGGTACCCGTCGGCGTCCGATTCCGACCGGGCCGGCGCCGGTGCGGTCGTCGGGGCCGCCGAGGACACCCAGCCGCCCGAGATGAACACGCCAACTCTCGAGGCCGCGCTGGAGCTGATCAGGCAGGCCGAGGCCGGGGAACAGGAAGAGCCGGGCAGCGCCGACGAGCCGAGCCGCAGGCTGCGCCGCCGCACCCTGCTGCTCGAGGCCAGCAGCGCACTCGCCGTGGTCGCCGCGGCACCGGTGCTCGAGGTGCCGAGGGCGGCGGCCGCGTCGGCGTCCGGACGGGTGCACGCCGACCCCGGCGTGGTCAACTACACCGGCGAGGTTGTCGCCGGCCTGCGCCGGCTGGGCGGCGCGGTCGGCCCGCGGATCACCCTGCAGCCCGCGATGGCACTCCGTTCGGCGATGGCCGCGCTGGCCAGGAACATGCCGGAGATCGTGACCAGCCAGGCGCTGACCGCCTACGGCGACCTGACCCAGCTGATCGGCTGGATGATGTTCAACCTGGGCGACGTCAAGGCGGCCAGGTACTACTACGACGACGCGCGGTCGGCGGCTTACCGGGCCGGCAACAACGACCTGGTCGCCTACACGCTGGCCGCGGCCAGCCAGCTCTCGGCCGTACGGCAGAAACCCAGGCCCGCGATCGACCACGCTCAGGCCGCGCTGCAGGCAGCGAAGGCCAGCCACAGCCCGTACGCGATGGCCTACGCGGCCGACGTGACGGCCCGTGCCTACGCGGTGGCCGGCCAAGTCGGCCGCTGCCAGGCCGCCCTGGACCGGGAGGAAGAGGCGCTCAGCCAGATCACCGATGACACGCCCAGGGCGCCGTGGTGGTACTTCTACGACCGTTCCTTCTACTGGGGCACCGAGAGCGAATGCGCCCTGCGGCTGAACATGCCGGTGGACGCCTCCGACGCCGCCCGCCGGTCCCTCGGCCTGATCCTCCCGCTGAACCTGCACAACAGCGCGCTCACGCTGGCGTTCAGGGCGGAGGCGCTGATTAAGCAACGCGAGTACGAGGAGGCGTGCCTCACGCTGGCCGATTCGGCCCGGCTGACCACGTTGAACAGCTCGCGCCGGATCGCCCGCCGGGTCGACCTGCTGCGGCGTCAGCTGCGGGTGGCCGGCGACATTCCGGCCATCCGCGTCCTGGACGAGAAGCTGGCTGAGTTCCGCCGGGCCCGCGAGGCGAGCGACCCGGCCAGCGGGCCGCGGCCGCGGTGGGAGCGGGAACTGCAGTGACGTCCGCCGGGCCGCTCGCCAGGGAGCTTGACACCGACCGGCCGAGCGTGGCCAGGCTGTACGACTTCTTCCTGGGCGGCTTCCATAACTTCGCCGCCGACCGGGAACTCGGCCGCAAGTTGCTCGAGGCCGAGCCGTTTGCCCGGCACATCGTGACCGAGAACCGCAAGTTCCTCGGCCGGGCGGTCCGGTTCATGCTCGCATCGGGGGTCCGGCAGTTCCTGGATCTCGGTTCCGGCATCCCGACGCAGGAGAACGTGCACGAGATCGCCAGGCAGGGCGATGCCGGGGCCCGGGTCGTCTATGTCGACAACGACGAGGTCGCGGTCGCGCACAGCAAGCACATC
>DASWAH010000021.1:0-2267 GCA_036391235.1 Streptosporangiaceae bacterium | reverse complement strand
AGACTCGCCAGCGTGCCGGGGCGGATACGTGACGAGGATATCGAGCTTGTCCGCTCCCGCTCGCCCATCGCCGAGGTGGTCGGAGAGTACCTGCAGCTGCGCAGCGCGGGCGGCGGGTCGCTGAAGGGCCTGTGCCCGTTTCACGAGGAGAAGACGCCCTCCTTCAACGTGACCCCGGCCCGCGGCCTGTGGTACTGCTTCTCGTGCACCGAGGGCGGCGACGTGATCGCGTTCGTCCGCAAGATCGACAGCCTGGGGTTCACCGAGGCGGTCGAGCGCCTGGCCGCCCGGGCCGGCATCGAGCTGCGGTACGAGCAGGGCGGGCACGTGCCCGGCCAGGAGCAGTCCAAGCGCCGCCGGCTGCTCGAGGCCCACAAGGCGGCCGCCGCCTTCTACGCCGGGCAGCTGACCGGGCCGGGGGCCGCGGCCGGCCGGGACTTCCTGGCCGAGCGGGGGTTCTCGCTGGCCGACGCCGAGCGGTTCGGCATCGGCTACGCGCCCGACGACTGGGAGATGACCACCCGGCACCTGCGCCGGCTCGGGTTCACCGAGGACGAGCTGCTGACCGCGGGCCTGGCCGGGCGTGGCCGGCACGGGCTGACCGACAAGTTCCGCGGCCGGCTGATCTGGCCGATCAGGGACCTGTCGGGCGACGTGATCGCGTTCGGCGCCCGCAAGCTGTCGGCCGACGACAACGGGCCCAAGTACCTGAACACCCCAGAGACCCCGATCTTCAAGAAGAGTTCGGTGCTGTACGGCGCTGACCTGGCCAAGCGCGACATCGCGCACAAGCGGCAGGCGGTGATCGTGGAGGGTTACACCGACGTGATGGCCTGCCACCTGGCCGGCATCACCACGGCGGTCGCGACCAGCGGGACGTCGTTCGGCGAGGGGCACATCGCGATCCTGCGGCGGCTGCTGATGGACGACAGTCAGCTCCGCGGCGAGGTGATCTTCACCTTCGACGGTGACCAGGCCGGCCGCCGGGCCGCGCTTCGCGCGTTCGGCATGGAGGAGCGGTTCGTCACCCAGACCTTCGTCGCGGTCCAGGCCGACGGTCTCGACCCTTGCGACCTGCGCCAGAAGGAAGGCGAGGCCGCGGTCAGGGACCTGGTCGCCAGCCGGCTGCCGCTGTACGAGTTCGCCGTCCGGGCGGCGCTGTCGGACTACGACCTGGAATCGGCCGAGGGCCGGATCGCCGCGCTCGACGCCGCGGCCAAGATCGTGGCCAGGATCAAGGACCACGGCCTGCGCAAGGTGTACGCCGTGAAGCTGGACCGCTGGCTCGGGCTGATGGACGAGGATTTGGTGCTGCGGCGGGTTGGTGAGCACCTGCCGGGCAAGAGCCAGGCTGGCCGGGGGCAGGACGGCGGCCAGGCCGGGAGACCGGCTCGGGGACCGGAGTCCGGTCGCCGCGGCGGCGGTCAGGCAGCCGGCCAGGCCGGTTCGTCGCCCGGGGCCGGGCGCCAGCCCGCCCGGGCCGGGCCGGTCGGCTACGACGCTTCCGACCCGGTCATCAACCTGGAACGGCAGGCACTCAAGCTGGCCGTGCAGCGGCCCGCGCTGCTCGGCCCTGCCTTCGACGGCATGGGCCCCGACGTGTTCACTGCCCCGGCCCACCGGGCCGTGCGGGAGCTGATCGGCGCCTGCGGCGGGGTCGCGGCGGCGGGCCAGGTCAGAGCCTGGGTCGACCGGCTGCTGGCCGCGGCGCCGAACGACAACGCGCGGATGTTCCTGACCAGGCTCGCGGTCGAGCCGGTGGAGGCGCCGGGGGCCGACGGCGAGCCGGACGCGAAGTTCGCCGATGGCGTGCTGGTGCGGATCGAGGAACTCGCGGTCTCCCGTCAGATCATGACGGTGAAGTCGCGGCTGCAGCGGATGAACCCGGTGACCGAGCAGGCCGAGTACAACCGGCTGTTCGGTGACCTGGTCGCGCTCGAGCAGCGACGTAAGCTGCTCGCGGAGCGCGCCGACGGCGAGTTAGCGGGCACCTGCCACGGGGCATGAAGGCGGCAAGAATAACAGGCCAGAAGTGCGTTATACCTGTTCAGCGGCCTTTCTAAACTTGCCGTCAGGTGACAATTTTCAAACCCCGCGAGGCGGCGCGGCTGGCGCACACTGTTGTCCATGACTTCAGTCCTCGCCCCCGCCGCTGACCAAGTCGCCGAACTCGTCACCAAGGCCAGGGACAGCGGCTCCATCGCCCAGGCCGAGCTGCACGCGGCCTTCGACCGGTGCGAGCTGCACCAGGAGGCCATCGACGAGAT
>DASWAH010000020.1:0-5155 GCA_036391235.1 Streptosporangiaceae bacterium | reverse complement strand
ATCCAGTTGGCCATGTAGCCGCCGAACGACCCGCCCATCATGGCGGTCCGATCGGCGTCGATGTCCGGCCGCGCGGTCACGGCATCGGTAATCGCCATCACGTCGGTGAACGGGTTCTCGCCCCAGGTGCCGTGCCCGCGGGCAATGAAATCCTGACCGTATCCGGTCGACAGGGCCGGGTCGGGCAGCAGCACGGCGTAACCGCGGGCCGCCATCAGCCACGGGTTCCAGCGCCACGACCACGAGTTCCAGCTCATCACCGGCCCGCCGTGCACCCACAGCAGGAGCGGCGCGGGCGCTTGCCCGGTCGCGCCCTCGGGCAGCACCAGCCAGCCACGGATCGGCGTGCCGTCGGCCGCCTCGGCCGTGACCTCCTCGACCCGGCCGGGCACCGTCACCCCGGCGCCGGGGCCGGCCAGCCGCACCGGCGGGTCCGGCTCGCCGTCCGGCCCGTGCAGGGTGATCCTGACCGGTGCGGGAGGTTCGCTGATAGCGGCGCGGAGCGCGTACAGCGCCTGGCCGTCGGGCGACGGGCACAGGCAGTCGTAGGCCGCGTCGTCCGTCGTGACCTGGCGCACTTCGCCGGTCGCGGTGGCCACCCGGAAGACCGGACGCCGCCCGGTGTCGTCGGCGGTGAAGAACACGGACTCGCCGTCGGGCGCCCACTCGGCGGCCAGCGGGCGCCGGTCGAATCCGGGCAGCAGGTCGCGCTCGCCGTCGGCACCGCCGTCGAGCTCGGTGACCACGAGCGTGACGTCGCCGGGGCGCTGATACGTGTCATGACCGGACCTGATCGCGAGCACCAGGCGGCCGTCAGGCGAGACCCGGGGCGCGCTGTAGTCCGCGCCGCTGGCCCCGGCCAGCCTTCGCCGGCTGCCGCCGTCGAGGTCGATGCGCACCAGCTCGGCCCGCCCGCCGCCCGACTCCTCGGGCACGCGCCAGCCGGTGACGGCCACGCTGCCATCTGGCGAGAGGCAGAATGCCTGCTCGTCGAGCTCCCGGCCGGATGCCTCAGGGGTGAGGTCGGCCAGCGCCTGGCCGGGCTCCTGGTCGCGGTGCTGATCGTGCGCTTGATCCTGGGCCGCGGCGGACCCGCCGAACAGGCGCACGCAGTCGGGACCGAGGTCGTGGTCCCAGAACCTGACCGGCTCGCCGGAGTGCAAGATGGCGCTGACCCCGGCGTCGGTCCTGGCCTTCCGCCTGGCGTCGTCCTCGCCGGGTCCGCTGGTGCCGGGGAAAGCCGGGCCGGCCGCCAGGAAGCGGCCGGCCGCCCTGGCGGTGGTGACTCCGGCTATCCCGCCCGGCAGCGCGGCGATCCGGCGGGCCTCGCCGCCGTCGGCCGGCAGCAGCCACAGCGCCGGCTTGGCAGGCTCCCCGCCGGCGTCCTTGGCCGGGCCTGGCTCGGGCCTTCGCGACAGGAACAGCAGCGCGCCGTCGGGCAAGAACACCGGGCCCGACTCGCCCTCGGCCGATCTGGTCAGCCGGGCCGGCGCGCCCTGGCCGGTGTAGATGCGCCAGATGCTGGTGCCGAACTTCTTGGGATCAGGTCCTGGCGCCTGGACCGTCGCGGCCAGCCAGCGGCCGTCAGGTGACAGCGACAGCGACGTCACGGCGGGAATCGCGAGAAATTCAGTCAGGTCACTAAACGGCGTCACCGGTACTCCTGTCTTCGCAATCCAAGATCCATCCCCGATAAGAAAGGACGACCTGCGCAGGGCGGCCAGGGCCCGTATCAGATCACCCCGAAGCAGCCTGTTACCTGCGAACCCTGCCTCATCGGCACACTCCTGGCATTTGCAGATTAGCAGCGATGGTCTGGGCTCTCTGTTAACATGCGCGGAGTCATTTCGACTGTTACGACTTAGACACGTTTCAGGTGGGGGAAGGCTTGCGTAACAAATTCATTAAGATTGCCGCCGCCGGAGGGATGACCGCGGTGAGCGCGCTCGGGCTGGCCGGCCTCGTGCCCGGCGCCGAGGCGGCCGTGCCCGCCGGCCCGGTGTCCGCCACCCCGGTCACCTCGATCCCGCACTTCCCGGCCACGACCAGCACGACCGAGCAGATCAGGCAGATCGCTCAGTGCGGCGACACCATGTACGCGGTCGGCACGTTCACCACAATCAAGCGCCAGAGCACGACCTACACCAGGAACAACGTCTTCAGCTTCAGCGCCAGCTCGCCGTACACCGTGAGCTCGTGGGCGCCGGTCGTGAACGGCACGGTCAACTCGATCACGTTCAACGGCACCAACTGCGCGGATGCCTACCTTGGCGGCAAGTTCACCTCGATCAACGGCGCCGCGGTCAAGAACATCGCCGAGGTCGACACCACCGCGGGCAACGTCGTCACCACGTTCGGCCACAGCGCGTCAGCTCAGGTCGAGTCCCTGTCGAACTACGGCGGCCACATCATCGCGGGCGGCTACTTCACCTCGATCAACGGCAGCTCGGCCGACGGCTTCCTGGCCAGCCTGAACCCGACGACCGGCAAGGACGACGGCTTCATCCAGCTCGGCATCTCGGGCAGCTACCAGTACCCCGGAGTCGCGACCAACACGACCAACGTCTACAACCAGTCGATCAGCCACAGCGGCTCCCTCGACCTGGTGATGGGCGACTTCACGTCGGTCGGCGGGCAGCCCAGGCAGCAGATCTTCATGCTCAACCTGGCGACCAGCCCGGCTTCGGTCACGGCCTGGACATCCCCGCAGTGGGACGGCAGCCAGGGCGAAGCCACCCCGCAGAATCCGAACAACGGATATCCCTACCAGTGCGCGACCGTCGAGCCGTTCTACATCCAGGCCGCGGCCTGGTCGCCAGACGACTCGACCGTGTACATCGGAACTACCGGCTACCACCCGAACAACTGGCCGACCGGCGCGACTCCGCGCAACGGCCTGTGCGACGCCGCGGCCGCGTTCCCGTCCACCCAGGGGACCGTCTTCTCCGAGTGGATCAACTACACCGGCTGCGACTCGCTCTATGCGGCCGCGGCCGACGCCGGGGCGGCCTACTTCGCCGGTCACGAGCGATTCTCGATGAACGCCAACGACTGCGACGCCCTCGGGCCTGGCGCCTACGCCGCGCCTGGCATTGAGGGCCTGAGCACCTCGACCGGCAATCTGCTGCTCAACGGGCAGGGCACGGCCCTGTACACCAGGGGCCGCGGACTCGGGGCCGACGATTTGCTGGTGACTTCGGCCGGGCTGTGGATCGCCAGCGACAACCTGCAGGGCACTCAGATGTGCGGCGGCGTGAACGGCCTGGCCGGCCTGTGCCTGCTGCCGTATTCAGGGTAAACGCCCGGTTACGGAGCACATACCCGGCCGTAAACCGCCGGGTATGTGCTCCGCGCGCGCCTGTGGCGCGTCTTGACATCGTGCGGCTTATTTCACTACGTGCGTTTGATCGACAATCGCACTCTGAGTCGTCTCATAAGCTCATGTTCCGGCTACCTTGCGTACACCGTGCAGTAGCCGCCCGTGGCCGCAGCGTCATCAGTGATGCAAGGCGTGAGGAGTGCAGCGGATGACCCAACAAGCCGCGCCGGATTACTTCGAGTTGTCCGACTACACCAGCGCCCTGCGGCGCCATTGGCTGACCGTCGCGGTGCTGACCCTGATCGGCACCGCGCTCGCCGTCGCCTACGTCGTGGTCGCCCCGCCCAAGTACACCTCGACCGTCCTGGTCCAGGTCAATGCCTTGCCGAACAGCGCCAACCAGCTCGGCGGCCGGACCGGCGGCCCGGTGAACATGGACAACGAGGCTCAGCTGGCCCAGTCGGCCTCGGTCGCGGCCATGGTCAAGGCGGAGCTGCACAGTCCGCTGTCGGAGGCGGCGATCTCCCAGGCGCTGAAGGTGTCGGTGCCGCCGAACTCGACCTACCTGGCGATCACGTGCGCCTGGCACTCCGCCGTCGGCGCAAGGAACTGTGCGAACGCGACCGGCAAGGCTTACCTGAACGCCCGCCGGCTGAGCATCCTGCACCTGGTCGGTTCCGGCCTGCAGGCCCAGCGGACCGCGGAGGCCAAGCAGCGGCAGAACATCATCCGGCTGAAGGTGCTGGTCTTCTCCGGCCGGCACAAGCGGTCCAACCCGTCGGGCTCGCCCACCCAGATTGACGACTCGCTGCAGCTCGAGGCGGCCCACAAGGCCCTGGACTCGCTGGAGGCCACCTACAACTCGGCCCTGTCCCTCTACCAGAGCATGAGCGTTCCCGGCAGCCCGATCGTCGGCAGCATCGCGACCGCGGCGGCGCTGCCGGCCGCCCCGTCCAGCCCGCGCAAGCTGCTGTACGTGCCGAGCGGCCTGATCGCCGGCCTGCTCATCGGCCTCGCGGCCGCCTTCATCAAGGACCGCAGGGACAAGCGGGTGCACGCGGCCAGGGATGTCGAGCGCGTCACCGGCCTGCCGGACGTCCTCGCCCTGCCGGCCGGGCCGGCCATGGCCGTGACCGGCCTGGAGTCCTCCCGCGGGCGGGCCGGCCAGGCATTCAGCGAGCTGGCCCAGCAGATCGCGATCACCCTCGGCGAAGGCAGCCACGTCATCGTCGTCGCGGCCACCTCACCAGGGCCGAGCGGCAGCGTGGTGGCCGCGAACCTGGGTGCCGCCCTGGCCAGGACCGTCGGCGAGACCGTCATCGTCACCGCCAGCCCGAGCGAATCGGCCGCAGCCGACCTGCTCGGCTTGCGCAGTGCCCGCGGCCTGTCTGACTACGTCGCCGGCAAGGCGACCGCCGCCGAGGCCAGCCCGGGCGGCAACCTGCCCCGGCTGCGGCTGGTCGGCGCCGGACAGAGCTACAACGGCTCGACGGCCTCGGTGATGAACCCGGCCAGGGTCCGCAAGCTGGTGACCGAACTGCTCGGCACCGTCCAGTTCGTGGTCATCGAAGCCCAGTCGGTCGGCGACGCGGCCGATACGTTCAGCCTGACCGCCCTGGGCGAGGCGGCCGTCATCGCGGTCGAGACGGGCCGGTCCCGCACCGACGATGTGCTGGCCTGCTCGCGCCGGCTGACCGCGCTCGGAGTGCACGTGCTCGGGACCGCGGTGGTCGGGCCGATGTCGGCCCGCGCGGCGGGCCGCGCGGCCGCGGCGGCGGCTCCGGCCCAGCCGGAGCAGGCACCGGCGGACCTGTCACCTATCCGGCGGTACGAACG
>DASWAH010000019.1:0-19712 GCA_036391235.1 Streptosporangiaceae bacterium | reverse complement strand
ACTGGGGCGTGGCGGCCGACGTGTGGAGCGTCACCAGCTGGTCGGAGCTGCGCCGTGACGGCCTGGCCTGCGACCGGCGGCGCTTCTTCCACCCCGCCGAGCCTGCCCCGGTGCCCTACGTCACCCAGCGGCTGGCGCAGGCTCCCGGGCCGGTGGTGGCGGTCAGCGACTGGATGCGGGCGGTGCCGGACCAGATCGCCCGCTGGGTGCCTGGCCCGTTCACCTCGCTCGGCACCGACGGGTGGGGGTTCTCCGACACCCGGCCGGCCGCCCGCCGCTACTTCCACGTGGACGCTGAGTCGATCACGCTCGCGGTGCTCGGCCAGCTGGTCCGGCAAGGCGAGCTCAAGCCCGAGGTGCTGACCGAGGCGATCGCGAAGTACCGGCTCGACCTGGACGTCAGCGTGGCCCTCGGCTAACGGTGATCCAACCGGCAGGCTCGCGCGCGCTGGCCGTCGGCCCGTGACACCCTGATGGGGTGAGCGCGAAGGCAACGCCCGCACCGCCGGACGGCGGTCGCGTCCGCGGCGACACCATCGCCCGGCTCGAGCAGTCCATGTCGGCGCTCGGATCGGCGTCGATGGCGTCGATGGACCAGCGGCTGCCGTGGTTCCGCGCGCTGTCGGCCGAGAACCGGTCCTGGCTCGGGCTGGTCGCCCAGGCCGGCGTGGCCGCGTTCGTGGACTGGGTCAAGCACCCCGAGCGCAGCCGGCCCGCGGTGGCGGGCGAGGTGTTCGGCACCGCGCCCAGGGAACTGGCCAGGGCGGTCAGCCTGCAGCAGGCGGTCGAGATGGTCCGCATCATCGTCGACGTGGTGGAAAGCCAGGTCGACGAGCTCGCCGCTCCGGGCGGGGAGACCGAGCTGCGGGAGGCGGTGCTCCGGTACACCAGGGAGGTCGCGTTCGCCGCGGCCCAGATCTACGCCAGGTCGGCCGAGGCTCGCGGGGCCTGGGACGCCAGGCTCGAGGCCCTGGTCGTGGACTCGCTGGTGCGGGGCGAGATCGACGAGAGCCTGACCTCCTGGGCGTCCGCGCTGAACTGGTCCGCGTCGCCGGTCACGGTCATCGCCGGGAATGCGGGCGGGCGCGAGCCCGAGGGCCTGATCGAGGAGATGCGGATGCTGGCCAGGCGGGCCAAATTCGACCTGCTGGCCGGGGTGCACGGGCACCGATTGATCGTCATCCTGGGCGGCAGCGGGGACCCGATGCCGGTGGCCAGGCAGCTCGCGGCCAGGTTCGGGGCCGGGCCCGTGGTGGTCGGCGCCGCGGCCGAGAGCCTGGAATCGGCGGTCGGCCCGGCCCGGGCCGCCCTGGCCGGGCTGGGGGCGGCGGCCGGCTGGCCGGACGCGCCGCGGCCGGTGCCAGCCGCGGCCCTGCTCCCCGAGCGCGCTCTCGACGGCGACGACAGCGCCAGGGCCGAACTGATCGAGCGCATTTACGAGCCCCTGCATCGCGGCGGTGCGGCCCTGCTCGATACCGTAATTACCTACCTGGAGCATGGTAATTCGCTGGAGGCGACCGCCCGGATGCTGTTCGTCCACCCGAACACGGTCCGCTACCGGCTGCGGCGGGCCTTTGAGCTGACCGGGTTCAACCCGGGCGACGGCCGGGGCGGATTCGTGGTCTGGCTCGCGATTGTCTACGGGCGGCTGTCGGGACCCCGAACCTAGTTTTGTAGAATACCTACAGCCCGCGGCCGGAAAAGTTCGTAGCCTCCTCTATTCGCTTGGCGGACTCCTACAGTGCAAGCTAGCAAGATGCTCGTCATCGCTGCGCCCGGCCAGGGCGCCCAGACTCCTGGATTCCTCACGCCGTGGCTGGAATTCCCCGGTGTGGCCGAGCGTCTGGCGGCGTGGAGTGAGCTGTCCGGGTGCGATCTGCTGCAGGCCGGGACGGCGGGCACGGCCGACGAGATCAGGGACACGGCCGTGGCCCAGCCGCTGCTGGTGGCAGCCGCCCTCGCCGCGGCCGGAGTTCTCGGAATAGATGATGGGCACGGCATCGCGGCCGGTCACAGCGTGGGCGAGCTGGCGGCCGGCGCGATCGCCGGGGTGATCTCGCCGGACGACGCGCTCAGCCTGGTCGGCGTGCGGGGCCGCGCCATGGCCAAGGCCGCGGCGGCCCAGGAGACCTCGATGACCGCCGTGCTCGGCGGCGACGAAGCCGCCGTGCTGGCCGCGATCGAGGCGCACGGCCTCACCCCGGCGAACATCAACGGCGCCGGGCAGATCGTGGCGGCCGGCACGACCGCACAGCTGGCTGCGTTCGCCGCCGATCCGCCGGCCGGGGCCAGGCTGCGGCCGCTGCAGGTGGCGGGCGCCTTCCACACCGAGCACATGGAGCCGGCCGTCGCCGCGCTGCGCGAGCACGCGGCCGCCATCACCGTGCACGATCCCTCGCTGACGATCCTGTCGAACCGGGACGGCCAGCCGGTCAGGTCCGGTGCGGACTGGATCGAGCGAATCTGCGGCCAGGTCAGCGCGCCGGTGCGGTGGGACGCCTGCATGGACGGCATGCGCCGGCTCGGGGCGACCGCGTTCCTCGAGCTGCCGCCGGCCGGGACGCTGACCGGTCTGGCCCGCCGGGCCCTGCCCGGCGTGCAGCTGCTGGCGGTCAAGACGCCTGACGACCTGGACGCGGCCAGGGCCCTGCTGGCCGAGCACGACGTGCATACCGACACGCACGCCCCCGAATGGCGCCTGCTGGTGGCGACCCACGGCGGCACGTTCCGGTCGGCCGCGGCCCCGGACGGCCCCGGCGCGGCCGTCACGACCGGCGCCGAACTGGGCCGGGTCGAGGTGCGCAGCGGCAGCCATCCGGTGACCGCGGGCTTCCCGGCCACGATCATCGAGTGGCTGGTCGAGGACGGTGACCCGGTCAGCCCGGGTCAGCCGCTGGTCAGGCTGGAGCCGGATGTGTACGCGAGCAGCGAGGAAGGGCACTAATTCATGCGACTTCACCACGGCCCGGCTGGCGCCAGGGTGCTGGCATTCGGCGGGTACCAGCCCGCCCGCGTCGTCACCAACGACGAGCTGGCGCAGACGGTGCAGACCAGTGACGAGTGGATTCGCTCCCGGGTCGGCATCGCCAGCCGGCGGCTGGCCGCCCCGGACGAGACCGTCGCCGACATGGCCGTCAACGCGGCCGGCAAGGCGCTGGCGGGCAGCGGGCTGTCGGCGGCCGACATCGACCTGGTGATCGTGGCCACCTGCACGCCCGAGGTGATGATCCCGAACACCGCGGCCGTGGTCGCGCGGCGGCTCGGCATCAGCGCGCCCGGCGCGTACGACCTGAACGCCGCGTGCGCCGGATTCTGCTACGCGCTGGCCGCCGCCAGCGACGCCGTCCGGGCCGGATCGGCGAGGCACGTGCTGGTGATCGGGGCCGAGAAGCTGTCCCAGTGGGTAGACTGGACCGACCGCTCGACCTGCATCATCTTCGCCGACGGGGCGGGCGCGGCCGTGGTCGGCCCGGCTGAGGGCGACGAGGCCGACGCGGGCATCGGTCCGGTCGCCTGGGGCAGTGACGGCGACATGGCCGACAAGATCTTCATCAAGGACCGTGACTCGTTCATCGTCCAGGAAGGCCAGTCGGTCTTCCGGTGGGCCACCACCGCGCTGCACCCGGTCGCCAAGCAGGCCTGCGCCGAAGCCGGCGTCGACACCGGCGATCTCGCCGTCTTCGTGCCGCACCAGGCCAACCTGCGGATCATCGAGGCGCTGGCCCGCAAGATCGGCGCCCCGCAGGCGAAGGTCGCGACCGACATCGTCAACGCGGGCAACACGTCGTCCGCGTCGATACCGCTCGCGCTGTCCAGGATGATCGAGCGGGGCGAGCTAGCATCGGGCGACAAGGCGCTGCTCATCGGATTCGGGGCAGGCGTCTGTTACGCGGCTCAGGTGATCACGCTGCCCTGACCGGCGGCGCCAGAAAACCGCGCCACACCCGCAAGACGACATACCGCAACACGACAAGGAGAGAACTGGAATGGCCATGACCCAGCAGGAAATCCTCGCCGGGCTCAGCGAGATCATCGACGAGATCGCGGGCGTGCCCGCCGACGAGGTCACGCCGGAGAAGACGTTCGTCGACGACCTCGACATCGACAGCCTCTCGATGGTCGAGATCGCGGTAGCCGCGCAGGACAAGTTCGGCGTGGAGATCCCCGACGACCAGCTCAAGGACCTCAAGACCGTCCAGGACGTCATCAACTACGTCGAGCGCGCGTCCGTTTCCGCCTGACCGGGCAGCACATCCGCGCGGCGCCGGGCCCGGCCAGCCAGGCCGCCCGGCACCGCGCGACCCCGATCGGGCCGCAGTGACAGCCGCCGTGACAAAGGAGAGCGGGCAAGTGGGCAACGACGCCACCAGAGTCGTCATCACCGGACTCGGCGCGACGACGCCGCTGGCCGGGGACGCTCCCGGCACCTGGCAGGCCATGCTGGCCGGCCGGAGCGGCGTGCGGAAGCTAACGCAGGACTGGGCGCAGCGGCTGCCCTGCCAGATCGCCGCCACGGCGGCGGTCGAGCCGACCACCGTGGTCGACCGGGTCCAGGCCAGGAAGCTGGACCGGTGCGAGATGTTCGCGCTTGCCGCGGCCAGGGAGGCCTGGGCCGACGCGGGCTCCCCCGACGTGGACCCGCTGCGTCTGGGCGTGGCGGTGGCCAGCGGCATCGGCGGCATCGGGTCGGTGCTGGCCGCTTACGACACGCTGAAGGAGAAGGGCTGGCAGCGGCTCTCACCGTTCACCGTGCCCCAGCTCATGCCGAACGGCTCGGCCGGGTGGATCAGCCTGGAAATGGGAGCCAGGGCCGGGGTGCACACCCCGGTCAGCGCGTGCGCCTCGGGGGCCGAGGCGATCGGCTACGCGATCGACATGATCAGGACCGGCCGGGCCGATGTCGTGCTGGCCGGCGGGACCGAGGCGGCGATCATGGAGCTGAACATCGGCGCCTTCGCCGCCATGCGGGCCCTGTCACTGCGCAACGACGAGCCGGAGCGCGCGTCCAGGCCATTCGACAAGGGCCGCGACGGCTTCGTGCTCGGCGAAGGCGCCGGCGTCCTCGTCCTCGAGTCCGAGCAGCACGCGGCCAGCCGCGGCGCCCGCGTCTACGCGGTAGCGGCCGGGGCCGGTTACTCGGCCGACGCCCATCACATCGCCCAGCCCGACCCGGACGGGGCGGGCGCCGTGCTCGCGATCGAGCGGGCGCTGGCCAACGCGGGCGTGCGGCCCGAGCAGGTCGCGCACGTGAACGCGCATGCCACCTCGACGCCGGCCGGCGACATGGTCGAGGCCCGGGCCATCGCGACCGCCCTCGGGGACGCCGCGTCCGGGGTGGTGGTGTCGGCGACCAAGTCCATGACCGGCCACCTGCTCGGCGGGGCCGGGGCGGTGGAGTCGGTGGCCGCGATCATGGCCCTGCACGAGCGCACGGCCCCGCCCACCATCAACGTCGAGGACCCGGAGGACGATTTGCGGGTCGAGCTCGCCGTAAAGCCGACCGACCTGGTGGCCAGGGCCGACGGCCCGATGGCAGTGATCAACAACTCGTTCGGATTCGGCGGCGCGAACGTCGCGGTCGTCTTCACGGCCGCGTGACGGCCAGGGCCAGAACGTGACGAGCGAGAACGAGCCGACCCCGACCCCGCCTACTCCCACCGGAGCGACCGGAGCGAAGGAGCCCGACATGACTATGGTCGAGAGCCGCCCAGAGACCGTGCGCGCGGCGGTCAGCACCCAGGTCGACCGTGACCCGATGGCCCGGCTGCGGGCCCTGTTCGATGCCGGCTCGCTCCGGCTGCTGCTGCCGGAGGACGCCAGCGGCGTACTGGCGGCGGAGGGGCTGATCAGCGATCTGCCCGCCGTCGCGTTCGCGAGTGACCCCCGGGTCCAGGGCGGCGCCATGGGCGCCGACGCCGGCAGCGCGATCGTCGCCGCCTATGACCGGGCGGTGCAGATCGGCGCGCCGGTCATCGGCCTCTGGCACTCGGGCGGAGCCCGGCTCCGCGAGGGAGCGGAGAGCCTGCACGCGGTCGGCCGGGTGTTCGCGGCGATGACCCGCGCCTCCGGCAAGGTCCCGCAGATCTCTGTCGTGCTGGGCGCGGCGGCGGGCGGGGCGGCCTACGGGCCTGCCCTCACCGACCTGGTCATCCTGTCCGAGCAAGGCCGCATCTTCGTCACCGGTCCCGACGTCGTCCGCAGCGTGACCGGCGAGGACGTGGACATGGAGCGGCTGGGCGGCCCCGAGCCGCACAGCCGCCGGTCAGGTGTCGTGCACGTCGTGACGCCGACCGACGGCGAGGCCCTGAGCACGGCCAGGGAACTGGCCGTCATGCTCAGCGACACGCTCGGCGACGGCCCGGCCATCTCGGCCCCCTCGCTGACCGGCATCGACCTCGGCGCGCTGCTGCCGGAGTCGCCTAAGCGGGCCTACGACATGCACCCGGTGGTCAACGGGCTGCTCGACCAGCCGGGAATCGAACTGCACCCGCGCTGGGCCCCGAACGTCATTACTACCCTCGGCCGGCTGGGCGGCCGGACCGTGGGCGTGATCGCGAACAACCCGCTCAGGCTGGGCGGCTGCCTGGACGCGACCTCAGCCGAGAAGGCGGCCAGGTTCGTGCGCATGTGCGACGCGTTCGGCGTGCCGCTGGTCGTGCTGGTCGACGTCCCCGGCTACCTGCCCGGCGTCGGCCAGGAGTGGGACGGAGTGGTCCGGCGCGGAGCAAAGCTGCTGCACGCCTTCGCCGAGGCGACGGTGCCGCGGGTCACGCTGATCATCAGGAAGGCTTACGGCGGCGCCTACATCGCGATGAACTCGCGTTCGCTCGGCGCGACCCGGGTCTTCGCGTGGCCGGGGGCCGAGATCGCGGTGATGGGCCCAGTGGCGGCGGTCCGGATCCTGCACCGCCGGACGCTGGCCGCCGCCCCGGCCGACGAGCGGCACGACCTTGAGGTCCGGCTGGCCGCCGAGCACGAGATCGAGTCGGGCGGCCTGCAGCGGGCCCAGGAACTGGGCGTGATCGACGAGGTCATCGATCCGGCCAAGACCAGGCAGGTGCTGGCCGACGCGATCGCCAGCGCCACGCCGGCCCGCGGCGGCCACGGCAACATCCCGCTCTAGCCGCCGGCCGGGCTACCGTAGTCCTGGCGGCAAGGGGGTCAGGGTGACGACGGCGTACGTGCTGGGCGGCGGCGGGCTGCTCGGCGCCCACGAGGTCGGCATGCTGCGTGCCCTGGCCAGCGCGGGTATCGCGCCCGACCTGGTCGTGGGAACCTCGGTCGGCGCGATCAACGGCGCCTTCGTGGCGGCCGACCCGCCCGGCGCGGCCGCCCGGCTAACCGAGTTGTGGGGCAGCGAGGCGGTCGAGGAGGCGTTCAGCGAGAACCTGTGGGGCCGGGCGGTCAGGCTGGCCAGGTCGGGCACGCACCTGCACGCGATCGAGCCGCTGGCCGAGATGCTCACCAAGATGCTGCCCGCGAGCGACTTCGCGGACCTGGGGCTGCCGTTCCAGTGCGTGGCGGCCAGCATCGAGCGGGCCAGTGCCCGCTGGTTCGCCAGCGGGCCGCTGGTGCCCGCCATCCTGGCGTCCTGCGCGGTGCCCGGGCTGCTGCCCCCGGTGCGGATCGGCGGCGAGCACTGCTTTGACGGCGGCCTGGTCGACTCGATCCCGGTCGGCCGGGCGCTGGCCCTGGGCGCGACCACCATCTATGTGCTGCAGGTCGGCCGGATCGAGAGCCCGCTGACAGTGCCCCGCCGCCCGTGGGAGGTGGGCCTGGTCGCGTTCGAGATCGCCAGGCGGCACCGGTTCCACGAGGAGATGGCGGACCTCCCCGATGGCGTCGAGGTGCACCTGCTGCCGACCGGCGGGAACCCCAAGGGCGCCGACCTGTCCCAGCTGCGCTACCGCGACCGGTCGGCCGTCAGCGCCAGCATCGACCGTGCCTTCGAAGCGTCCGAGCGCTACCTCGCCGGGCTCGGCCAGGCCTGACGGGAGGCGCCGATGGTACCGCCCAGGCTCATCCGCCGGCTGGTGCTGGCGCCGCTGGCCCTGGTGATCGCGGCCGCCGTGGCCATGCTGTTCCCGTTGCTCGCGCTGCTGAGCTGGCTGTGGAGCCTGCTCTCCCGGTCGCGGCCAGGCCGGCACCGCGTGCTCAGGCTGGTGTTCTTCGCCCTGGTCTGGCTGTTCGCTGACTCGGCCGCGGTGTTCATGTGCCTCGGCCTCTGGCTGGCCAGCGGGTTCGGCGGCCGCCTGCGCACCGAGCCGTTCCAGGCCAGGCACTACGCGATCATGCGCTGGTTCCTCGACCGGGTGTTCGGCGCTGCGGCCAGGGCGTTCGGGCTGCGGGTCGAGGTGGCCGAGCCCGAGGCCACCGAGGCCGAGCTCACGGCCCGGCTGGCCAGGCCGGTGATCGTGCTGAGCAGGCACGCCGGGCCAGGCGACTCCTTCCTGCTCGTGCACCATCTGCTGAGCGTCTATCACCGGCGGCCCCGGGTCGTGATGAAGGCCAGCCTGCAGCTCGACCCCGGCGTCGACGTGGTCGCCAACCGGGTGCCCAACGTCTTTATCCAGCACGCCAGGACCGGCGGCCGGCTGTTCACCGAGCAGATCCGCCGGCTGGCCTCCGGGCTCGGCCCGGACGGCGCGCTGGTGATCTTCCCCGAGGGCGGCAACTGGACGCCGGGCCGGTGGCAGCGGGCGATCACCCGGCTCGAGCAGCTCGGCCGGCGCGACCTGGCCGCGCGGGCCAAGCACATGCCGAACCTGCTGGCGCCGCGCGGTGGCGGCGCGTTCACCGCGATCGCGGCCTGCCCGTCGGCCGACGTCATCTTCGTGGCCCACGCCGGTCTCGACAAGCTGGTTAGCGTGGCCGACATCTGGCGGCAGCTGCCGGTGGACCAGACGATCAAGGCCAAGTGGTGGCGGGTCCCGGTCGACGAGGTACCGCGCGACGCGGACCACGAGGCCCAGCTCGCCTGGCTGTATGACTGGTGGGGCCGGATTGACGCCTGGATCTCGCAGAACCGGCCGGACCCTGAGCGGCCGGCCCCGGACCCGGTGGCGGCTCCCGTTCAGGACGGCTAGGACCCGGGCCGGCTCCGGGCGGGTGCCGGGAAGGCCGGGCTGCCGGCCCTGGCCGCGATGTGCGCGGGAGCCGCGATGCCGGGCGGCAGCGCGGTATCGGCCACCGGAGCGCCCCATGTCGTGGTCAGCGGCAGCTCGCCCGCCCACAGGCCGAGCGCGGCATCCGGGCTGTCGGCGTCGTCCGGCGGGCCGGTGCGCACCTTGACCGACGCCTCGGTCAGCGGCAGCGCCAGCAGGGCGGTGGCGGCTAGTTCCTTGCGGCTCGGCCGCCTGGCGTAGTCCCACTGGCCCGGGGCGAGTTGCTCGGACAGCCGCCGCAGGCCGTGCAGCTTCTCGGCTTCGCTGGTGATCAGGCGGGGCGTCCCGTAGATCATCGCACTGCGGTAGTTGACGGCGTGCTCGAAGACCGACCGGGCCAGCACCAAGCCGTCGACCAGGGTGATCGTGACGCACACCTCGCCCAGGCCGGGGTCGCCGTCCTGGCCGGCCTGCAGGCTCCGGCTGGCGACCGAGCCGTGCAGGAACAGGGTCTCCTGGTCGAAGCCGTAGGACGTCGGGACCACCATCGGCGCCCCGTCCACGATCACGCCGAGATGGGCGATGAACCCGGCCGACAGCACCGCGAGCAGGTCGGCATGGTCGGACTGCCCCTGCTCACGCAGCCGCCGGTGCCTGGTCCGCGCGGTCGACGACAACCCGCCCGGGCGGCCGGGAGCTGATGATGCCTGGCTCATGCCAGGCAACGCTAGCCGGTGGCGTGCAGCCAGCGGACCGGGGCTCCGGCCGAGGCATGCCTGAACGGCTCCAGCTCGGCATCCCAGGCCTCGCCGAGCAGCAGAGCCAGCTCCGCCTCGAGCGAGCCGCCGAGGGCCGGATGCCGGCCGCCGTGCCGCTCCCGGATCGGCCCGAGCCCGTCCCCCTCGGCGCCCGAGGCGGCCAGCGTGAGGGCCGCCCGCAGCCGGTTCTCGCTGATCATGATGTCGCCGCTGGCGCCCACGCTAGCGCTGAACATGCCGAGCGCGGGCGTACAGCTGAAGCGGACGGCGTCGCAGCCGGGACTGGCCTCCTCGGTGACCTCGAACCTGATCAGGTTCCAGGTCGCGAGGCCGGACGCGATCTCGGCCGAGATGCCCGGCCGGCCTTGCCAGTCGAGTTCGGTGCGCACGGAACCCGGCGCGGCCGGCTGGTCGGTCCACGCCAGCTTCACCGGTACGCCAAAGATCCCCGCCACTGCCCACTCGATGTGCGGGCTCAGCGCCGGGGGCGCAGAGTGAATCTGCAGCACGCCACGTACGGACACCAGACCTCCCTGCCTGCCGACGAGGTGCGTCTTCCCCAACGACCTCGGCCGCGGCGGCGGTCCGGCAGCTCTGCGCTCTCCGGCGTTGCTGCTGATACTCCAGGGACATTGTGCAGCAAGGACCGGCCGGGCACCAGCACCGGGGTCCCGTGTCGCGCCCGTGGTGCGACGGTGCCGTGGTGCGACGACGCCCGTGGTGCGATGACGCCCGTGGTGCGATGACTGCAGCCATGGTGTTATGGAGTGGTGAGCGTGGCCGCGGACCGACCGCCGTTACCGGCGAGCGCGGCCGGGCTGGTCTTCGCGGGCGAGATGTACGCCGTGCAGCTTGACCAGCTGGCCGTCCTGACCGGTGCCAGCCGGCGCGGCGCGGCGAAGCTGGCCGCGCGCTGGCGGGCGGCCAGACTGGCCGAATCCGGCCCGCTCAGCCAGGGACCCAGGTGGGTGTGGCTGACCAGGGCCGGGCTGGCGACGGCCGGACTGCCGTACACCGCGGCTCCGCCCGGCCTGTCCAGGCTCGCGCACCTCCGCGCGGTGACCGCGGCCCGGCTGGCGCTGAGCGCCGCCCCCGGGTTCGCCGTGGCCGGCGGGTACTGGCGATCCGAGCGGCGGCTCCGCGCGCGGATGGGCGGCCGCATCGGGCTGCGCGAGCACGTGCCCGACGCCGAGGTGCACTGGCCTGGCGGTACCGGGGCCGCGTGGGCCGGCGAGTGCTGGGCGATCGAGGTCGAGCTGACGCCCAAGACTCCGGCCAGGACGATCGCCATCATGCGGGAGATCCTGCTCCGCACCGGCGATTACGGCTGCCTGGCCGCGGATGCCGCCGTGCCCGGGCGGCCGCCCCGGCACGACCGGGCTGTGTACGTGTGCTCGCCGACCGCCAGGACAGTGGTCAGCCGGGCCAGGGAGGCGCTCGGCCCGCTCGCCGCCCGGATCGAGATCAGGCTGCTGCCGGCCGGAGCCACGCTCGGCGAGGCGGCCTGGCCCGACCGCCCGTGAGCGCGCGGCGGCCCGGCCAGACCCGGCCCGGCCACACCCAGCCCGGTCACCTACGGCACGGCCTGGCCCGTGGTCTTGGCTGGCTCATGCTGGCGGGCGCGGTCGTGACGACCGGCCCGGCCGCTGTCGTGGCCGCAGCGGCGTTCTGGGCGGCCAGCCAGCGCGGCTGGTCCTCGCGCCGGCTGCTCGCGGCCGCGGCCTGGTGCGGGCCCATGGTCGCGCTCTGGCTGGCGCTGACCGCCGGGGAGGCGGGCTGGCTGGCCGTGCTGGCCGCGCCCTACCAGGCGTGGCGCGACTTCTGGCGGCTGGCGGCGGCTGGCCAGCCGCTGTCAGCCGTCGTCGCGGTCGCACCCGCCGCTCTCCCGGCGGGCCTGATCGCCGGAGCCCTGGCCTGGAACTACCGCAGCGGCTCGGTGCTGTCGGGCGCGGCCGGCCGCTCCCCCGCCGCCGCGGTCACGTTCGACCAGCGGCAGTGGCGGCATCAGGTCAGGTCGGCCAGGGCCAGGATCGCGGCTCCCGGGTCCGTACCGCTGACGACCAGGAAAGATCTGATCGTGACGGGCGCGGTGATCAGGACCGTGGGGCACCGGGCCGGGCGCCTCGCCGCGATCGGCTACCCGCGGATGCGTTCCCATCAGATCGTGGTCGGGACCACCGGGACGGGAAAGACCACCCTGCTGCTCCGGTTGTGGACCGCGTACATGGCCACCGGCCTGCGCCGGCAGGCCGATGGCCGGGGCCCGAGGCCGCTGCTCGTGGTGCTCGACTGCAAGGGCGGCGCCGACGCCCGCCGGATCGCCGAACGGTTCAGGCGGGTGCTGCGCGAGGCCGGGGCCCGATCGGTCGCGGTGTGGCCGGACGAGGCGAGCCTGTCGCTGTGGGACCTGCCGCCGCGTCGCCTGACCACGACGCTGGTCGACCTGGTGGAGCACGGCACCGGGTCGGCCGCCTTCTACAAGGACGTCATGGAGGCGCTGACGGCGCTGGCCGTCGAGGCGCCCTGCGGGCCTCCGGCCAGCGCTCAGGACCTGCTCGACCGGCTCGAGCCGGGCTGGCTGGCCACCGCCTATGCCGGGTCGGGCCGCCCGGCCGACCATGGCCAGATCCGCTCGTCCGGCCGGCACCTGGGCGACGTGGCCCTGCGCTACCGCACCTTGTTCCGCCGTCTCGGAGCCGGTCTTGACGGGCCTGGCAGCTTCGCCGACGCCGACGCCTGGTACTGCATCCTGGAGGGAACCGACCAGATCTCCGTGGCCGAAGGCCAGGCCAGGGCGCTCACCGACCTGCTTACCACCTTCGCTGTGCGGGCCTTCGAGCCGCGGGAGATCCTGCTGGCGGTGGACGAGTTCTCGGCGGTCTCCAGGCGGCTGCCGATCAGGCAGCTCTACGAGCGGGCCCGCTCGCTGGGCCTGGCGGTGCAGGTATCCGCGCAATCCTGGCAGGGACTGGCCGCGACCGAAGACGAGCGGTACCGGATCGCCGCCTCGGCCGAGGGCGGGGTCTGGGTCCTGCGGACCCCGTATCCCGAACCGCTGGCCGGCCTCGCAGGCACTAGGGCGGTGCTGGCCACCACCCGGCAGCTCGGCCGCTATCCGCGCTGGCTGAAGCAGGGGTCCTCCGGGCTGCGGGACGTGCCGGTTGTCGATCCTGGCCTGATCCGCAGGCTCGACGTCGGCCAGGCGGCCTACATCTACCGCGGCGGCGTCACCTATCTGCAGGTCAAGCGCCTGGTCACGGCGCCCGCGGCGGTCAGCGCCGCACCGGTCACCGAGCCGCCGGCCGCCGCCGGTCCCGATGCGGCGTTCCCGGCCCGGGCGGTCCCGGCCCAGGGGAACTCGGCGGACGGCCGCCCGGCCGCTCCGTCACTGCCCGACGTGGCCCCGCTGCTCGACGCGGCGTTCGGGCCGGAGCCGGCCCCGTGACGGGGAAGTCCGGCCGCCCGCGGCCCGGCCGGCCCGACCCGTTCGCGGTCCTCGGCCTGGCCGCCGACCCGGCCCTGACCGACGACGAGGTCCGGGCAGCGTGGCGCCGGATCGCGACCGCGGCCCACCCGGACCGCGCCGACGGCGGCGATCCGGCTTTGTACGCGATCGCGGCCGCCGCCTACACCGAGCTGCGTACCGGCTTCGGCCGCGCCGAGGCCCTGGCCGACCTGGCGGCCCGCACGGCCGGGTCCGCCGGTGCGGCCGCCCAGGACACGGTCGCCCAGGACGTGGCCGCTATTCCTCGCGCCCGCAGGTTCCGGCCCGTCACCCAGGCAGTGACCCGGCTGCCCGGCCGGGTTGCACGCGGCCGCCCGCGCCGGCTCGCCATCCGTGCCGCCGTGGTCTTCGCGGCGGCCTGGGCCGCGCTGGCCTCCGGCGCCCCGCACGGCACCGGACTCGCGCTCACCGCGGGCGCCCTGACCTGGCTGATCCTCACCGCCCGGCACGACCTGGCGCCCTGACCGGCCGCCGTCGCGGCCGCGGCTCAGCCCCGCTCAGCCCGCGTAGCCCGGCTCAGCCGGGCTCTGACCCCGTCGCGACTGGCCGGGCCGGGTCGGCGCACCACGCCGACCACGAGCCCGGGTACAACGCGGCGGTCCAGCCCGCGAGTTCCAGGGCCAGGACCGACTGGGCCGCGGTGACCCCTGAACCGCAGTAGGCTCCGGCCGGAATCGCGTCCCGCACGCCCAGGTCGGAAAACCGGCGGGCCAGCTCGGTGACCGGAAGGAACCGGCCGTCAGAGCCGACATTGCCCGGAGCCGGGGCGCTCACCGCGCCCGGGATGTGCCCGGCGACCGGGTCGACCGGTTCGGTGTCCCCCCGGTAGCGGGCCGCCGCGCGGACGTCGAGCAGAACGCCCGTCCTGGCCAGCCCGGCCGCGGCGGCGTCGTCGAGCACCGGCATGGCCCCGCCGGGTCCGGCCGTGAAGTCTCCGGGCTCCTGGCCGGCCGCCTGGGTCGAGACCGGCAGGCCGGCCGTGCGCCAGGCGGCAAAGCCACCGTCCAGCACCGCGACCCGGTCATGCCCGAAGTACCGCAGCAGCCACCACAGCCGGGCCGCGACCGTCGCGTCCCGGTCGTCGTAGGCCACCGCGAGCTGCCTGGCCCGCAGGCCGGCCCGCCGCATCGCGGCCTGAAAGTCCGCCGCCGCGGGCAGCGGGTGCCGGCCGCCGGCCCCGGTGCCCGGCGGAGCGGCCAGGTCCGTGTCCAGGTCCAGGTAGGCCGCGCCGGGCAGATGCCCGGCCTCGTAGCGCTG
This sequence comes from Streptosporangiaceae bacterium, assembly GCA_036391235.1. Classification (GTDB taxonomy): domain Bacteria; phylum Actinomycetota; class Actinomycetes; order Streptosporangiales; family Streptosporangiaceae; genus Chersky-822. The sequence goes on along the minus strand of DASWAH010000019.1, from coordinate 5,088 downwards.
CAGGCCCGGCGGGCCGCCGAGCTGCCAGCGCACGTCGAGCAGGGCCGGAGGGTCACCGGAGTCCAGCAACCTGGCCAGGTCCCGGGCAGCAATCAGCGGGCCCTCAGGAGCTGCCGGGCGCTGGCTGTCGCTGGTCCCTGGGCTGCCGGTCACTGTGGGCAACCTCCCGTTTCTTGTGCATAACCCGGCGGCCGGGGACCTGGTTCCCCGCCTGCCCTGTGGACAAACCCGCAGGTCCTGACCTTAGTTCAGGGCCAGCGTGACGAACGGAACGAGCTGGTCGGCCGCGGTCAGCGAGCCGTGCATCCCGGCCAGCCGGGATTCGCGGGGCTCGGTCCTGGTGGCCACTACCGCGCCCTGGCCGCGGGGCGCGACCAGCACGTCGCCAATCCGGCGGGCAAACCGGTCATCGACTGACCCGAACCACCCGTCGGCGACCGCCTGGTCCCGGCCGAGCACCCAGAATCGGTCGCTGAGCACCTCCGACCAGGTCGCGAGCACGTCGCCGGCCGCACCAGGGACGCAGTACAGGTGCCGGGCCCTGGCCTCGCCGCCGAGCAGCGCGAGGCCGTTCCGCAGCCCGGGCACCGCGTCCGCGTCGACTCGGTCGGCCTCGGGTACATCGGTCATGCCGTGGTCGGCCACGATGTGCAGCACGGTGCCGTGCGGCAGCGCCCCGGCCAGCTGCTCGGCCAGCTTGTCCACATAGGCGAGCTGGTACTGCCAGGCATCGGACCCGCACCCGAGCGTGTGTCCGGTCGCGTCCAGGTCGCCGTAGTAGACGCTGACCAGCGCGGGTACCGCGTCCCCGGCCTCGGCCATGGCCCAGGCAGCGCGGGACACGAGCGCGCCCGCGGTGTCGGCCGGCAGGTACCTGGCGCCCCGCATGGCCGCGACCGACAGGCCGGTGTTCTGGTAGGCGCCGGGCGCGACCCGGAAGCAGGCCACTCCGGCCGCGGCTGCGCGCTCGAAGATCGTGCTGCCGGGCTGCCACTCCCGCGGGTCCACCGCCGCATCCCAGCGCAGGGCGTTGAGCAGGGCATTCTGGCCGGGGATGGCGACCTGGTAGCCCAGCATGCCGTGCTGGCCCGGCGGCCGGCCGGTGCCCAGCGAAGCCAGGCTGGTCGCGGTGGTGGCCGGGAACCCGGCCGTGACCGCTACCGCGTTCCTGGCCAGCTCGGACAGGAAGGGGGCGGCGGCCGGATGAGCGCTGAGCAGCTCCCAGCCCAGGCCGTCCACCACCAGCAAGCAGGCGCGGTCGGCCGGGGCGAGCCGCAGCGGGTTCGGCTCGGCGGGCACGCCGAGCGAGGCCAGCACCGACGTCGCGACCGCGTCCAGGCTGGCCTCGCCGTACCTGGGCAGGACCGGGTCGGCCGGCAGGGCGGTCATGCGCTCGTGCTGGACGACAGCGCGCTGGCAAACGCGAGCACCTGCTCCACCGCCTCCGCGCCGTCGGCGGCCTCGCTGATCCGCATGGTCACGTCGTCGGAGGTCATCGCGCCGGTATAGCCGTGATCGGCCTCGCAGTTCTCGTCACCGCAATGGGCAGGCTCGAGCTCCAGGTGCCGCAGCGAGTTCCAGCCGATGGTCAGCACGATCTCCGACGGCATGGTGACGCCTCGCTGGTAGGCCGCCGGATCGGGGATCACCCTGGTCACCGCGACGGTGGAGATGCGCGAGCACCGGATCGCCTCGGTCGAGGTCTCCGCCTGAGGCCGTGAATCCGGCACATTCTCATCGGCGGGGTACTCGTCGGTGTGCGAGTAGACGAGCCTGGTCGGCGTCAGCGCGAGCACGGTCATGTGCCGCCTGACCTCCATGCCGGGGTCGAAATGGGCGTCGTGGTGCACGAAATAGGACACGACCTGCTCGGCACCCACCGCCGACGCCACCGCATCCGCGACGATGCCCGGGTAGTAGCCGCTCCGCTCGATGGCCGCCAGCATCCCGTCGGCCGAAGCTGTGGTACTCATCCTCACATCCTGCACCGTATGGCGCCGGACACCTGCCAGGTGGTCAGAGATTGACCGGCACCGCAGGCAATTCGGCCCCGGTCACGTCCAGAACCTGCCCGGTGTGCAGGCGGCCCTGGCTTTCGCTGTGCGCGTAATCGGCGGACGCACCGCCATCAGGGCAGGGAGGGCGGCTCGGCCAGGGCGGCCCTGATCCGCCCGGCGAACCCGGCCGCCTCGTCCTCGCTGTCGTACTTGTGCCGCGGCCAGAAGAACCCGCGCAGGCCGTCGCCCTTGGTCCGCGGGACCACATGGGCGTGCAGATGCGGCACGCTCTGGCTGACGACGTTGTTCAGGCCGACAAAGCTGCCCTGGGCCCCGAGCGCGGCCGGCAGCACGGCGCTGAGCAGCCGGACGGCACCGAAGAAGGGCGCCAGCAGCGCGGCTGGCAGATCGGCCAGGGTGACGTAGTGCTGCCGAGGCACGACCAGCACGTGCCCCTTGAAAACCGGCCGGAGGTCCAGAAAGGCCACCACGTCAGGGTCGGCCAGCACTACCTGGGCGGGCAGCTCCCCGGCGGCGACGGCGCAGAACGTGCAGTCGGTCACGACGGCACGGTAGCGTGTCGGCCGTGGCGGCGGACGGGCGAGCGCACGTGCTGGCGATCGGCGGGCTGAGCGGGGTTGCCGAGATCGGCCGGGACTCCGGCGGAGCGCCCCTGCTCCTGGCCTACGCGGCCCGGCTGACCGGGCGGCCAGAGCCGCGCATCTGCCTGCTCAACACCGCGGCCGGCGACGGCCAGGCCGGCTACCTGCGCGGATATCAGTTGTTCGGCTCGATGCCGGCCCGGGTGACCCACCTTGAGCTTTTCCCGATGCCGAACACCGCCGACCCCGAAGACCTGCTGCTGTCCCAGGACCTGATCTTCGTGGGCGGCGGCAGCGTGGCCAACATGCTGGCCGTGTGGCGGGTGCACGACCTGGATCAGATCATGCGCAAGGCGTGGCGGGCCGGGGTGGTGCTGTCCGGGGTTAGCGCGGGCGCCATCTGCTGGTTCAGCGGCGGCACGACCGACTCCTTCGGGCCCGCGCTGCGCGCTTTCACCGGCGGTCTCGGCCTGCTCGCGCCGAGTTACTGCCCGCACTACGACTCAGAGCCCGGCCGCCGGCCGCTGTACCGGTCGCTGGTGGCCTCGGGCACGCTGGCGGCCGGCATTGCCTGCGAGGACGGGGCGGCCGCCCACTACGCCGATGACGAACTGGCCGGGATCGTGACCGACCGGCCGGGGGCGCGCGGCTTCGGGGTCGGGCCGGACGGCGAGACGCCGCTCAGCGCCCGCTACCTCGGCGCCAGCTGAACCTCCGGTTCCCGGGAACCTAACCCAGGGCGGACCAGCCGTAATTTCCGGTGAAGGACGATACCTCCGCCGGATATGGCAGGTAACATCGGCTCAGCATCCAGCAATCGGAGATTTACGTATGCTGCCTGTTCACAACTTTTCGTATGGTCTGCTGACGCCTGCGCTCGGCTACCTGATGTCCTTTCTCGGTTCCTTCCTCGGCCTGCGCTGCGCCAGCCGGTCCAGGGCCAGCACGGGAGCCTCCCGGGTCCGCTGGCTGCTGCTGGCGGCCGTCTCGATCGGAATCACCGGCATCTGGGTGATGCATTTCATCGCCATGCTCGGCTTCACGATCCCGGGCGAGACCATCACCTACAACGTCCCGGTCACGTTGCTGAGCATGCTCCTGGCGGTCGTGTTCGTGATGGTCGGCTTGCTGATTTCCGGCCTCGGCCAGCCGACCGCCAGGTCCCTGCTGACCGGCGGGGTGATCACCGGCCTCGGGGTCGCGGCGATGCACTACACCGGCATGGCCGCGATGCGGATGCCCGCCGGGATGAGCTATAACCCGACCGTCTTCGGCCTGTCCGTGGTCATCGCGATCGCGGCCGCGACCGCCGCCTTGTGGGCCGCGCTGCGACTCGGCGGGTTCTGGTCCGCGCTGGGGGCAGCCGCGATCATGGGCGTCGCGGTGAGCGGCATGCACTACACCGGCATGGCCGCGATGCACGTCTGGGCTCCGCACGGGACCATGCCCATGGGCGGGGCTAGCGCCACCGCCTTCCTGCTCCCGCTGATCGTCGGGGTGTCGATCACCACGTTCGTGCTGACCGCCACCATCGCGCTGTCGCCGACCGCCGCCGAGATCTCGGAAGAGGCGGAACTGATGCGCAAGATCGACACGTACCGCGCCGGCGGTGCGGCAGCCGGCGGGGCGGCCAACGCCGGCACCGCCAGCAACGGTGCCGCGAACGGCGGTGCGGCGAACGGCGGTGCCGCCAGCAACGGCGCCGCGAACGGCGGGGGCGGCGAACCCGGCGGCAACCCGAACTTCTCCCGGTCCAGCCTGCGAGAATGACCGGGTGAGCGACGGGCAGGACGCGACCGGGGCTTCCGGTACCGGTGACTGGCTGTTGCTGATCTACCGCGTTCCTTCCGAGCCGACCAGGCTGCGCGCGGCGGTGTGGCGCCGGCTCAAGAGCCTCGGCGCCATCTACCTGCAGAACTCCGCCGCCGCGTTGCCGGCCAGCGTGGAGGCCGAGCGTGCGCTGCGCAAGCTGCGCAGCGAGATCCTCGACATGTCCGGCACCGCCGTGCTGCTGACCTGCTCGGTCCTGTCCGGCGAGCAGGGCGTGCTGGCGGCGTTCCAGGCGGCCAGGGACGACGAGTACGCGGAGATAGTCGACAAGTGCGAAGACTTCCTCGGCCAGGTCCGCAAGGAGTACGACGCGCACCATTTCACCTACGCCGAGCTCGAAGAGAACGAGGTCGACCTGGTCAAGCTGCGTAACTGGCTGGCCAAGGTGCGCGACCGCGACGTCTTCGGCGCCAGCGGGCGGGCCGCCGCCGAGCAGGGCCTGGCCACCTGCGAGCAGGTACTCGAGGAGTACGCCGCCCGGGTCTACGCCGAAGAGGCTGAGAGCCGCTAACCGCAGCGAGCCGTCAGCTCTTGCGCACCGCCCGCCACAGGCTCAGCGGAAGCAGCACCACCAGCGCGGCCGGGATCAGCCACCAGACGGCGATCGAGCTGTCGTGGGCCAGCAGGTAGGTCAGCGCCAGGACCACTGCGACCCCGGC
>DASWAH010000018.1:0-5617 GCA_036391235.1 Streptosporangiaceae bacterium | reverse complement strand
ACGTCCAGTCCGTGATCAGGCAGCGCCGGCGAGATCACCCACAGCACGCGGGCCGGGCCGGCGCCGGCCGGAACGCCGAAGCTGTGCGCGATGCCGGACGCGAACGTGAACGCGTCGCCCGACCGCAGCACCAGTTCGTCGCCCGCGACCACGATCCGCAGCTCGCCCGCCAGCACAAGCAGGAACTCCACGTCGGCGGGCAGCGAGTAGGACTCGTCGCCGCTGCCGCCGCCCGGTTCGATCTCGGACAGGATCGCCTGCACGCGCTTCTCCCCGGCCGGGGTCAGCAGGTACTCGCGGACGCCAGTTCCGCCGAAGTTGATCGGCGGGTACTGCCCGGCCCTGACCACCTCGCCTCTGGGCGCGGTGAACAGCGAGCCGACCGAGATGTCGAGCACGTCGCACAGCCGCATCAGCGAGGCGACCGAGACGTTCGCGAGGTCGCGTTCCAGCTTGGACAGGAACCCCTTGGTCAGGCCGGCCTGGCCGGCCACCTCGGCCATGCTCTTGCGGGCCGCGAGCCTGGCCGCCCGCAGCTGGGCCCCGATCCGCGGCGCGGCCACCGCATCCCGCTCGGACTCCGGCCGCGGCGCCCTGTCTGCCGCCATCACCCCATGGGATATCACACCGATCTAGGAAACAAGGGTTGACAGCCAGGAAACCTGCCGTCACAGTCTTGTACACCCCCCGCCAGGGCGGCAGATCGCTGGAGGCGACATGGCTGCTGGTGCCCGGACCCACTCCCCTGTGACCGAGGCTGAGGGCGCGCTGCTCAGCCAGATCGAGGTGCACTCGATCGACTGGATCCCCGACCCGGAACGGCACGGCAAGAACTGGCAGCAGGTGATGCTGTGGTTCCTCGGCAACTTCCAGTACTTCACGATCCCGATCGGCTTCGTCGGTCCCAGCCTCGGGCTCTCGCTCGGCTGGTCGATCCTGGCCGGCTTCCTCGGCATCGCGTTCGGCACCTTGTTCATGGCCTTCCACGCCACCCAGGGACCGGTGTTCGGGCTGCCTCAGATGATCCAGACCAGGGCCCAGATGGGCTACCGGGGCGTCGTCGTAGCCCTGTTCGCGACGCTCTTTACCTACATGGCCTTCAACGTCGCCGACCAGGTACTGATGAGCCTCGGCCTGCACGACGCGTTCGGCTGGAACGCCACGCTGGTCGCGGTCGGCACCGCAGTCCTCGCGGCCCTGCTCGCCATCTTCGGTTACGACTGGGTGCACCGGGTGTTCCGGTTCCTGCTGCTCATCTCGCTGCCGTGCTACGCGATCATCTCCATCGCGATCCTGGTCGGTCACGCCGGCGGGACCGCGCCGCACCACCCGGGCAGCTTCGTGTTCGCCGCGTTCATGACCCAGTTCACCGTGGCCGCCGCCTACAACATCACCTACGCGCCCTACGTCTCTGACTACTCCCGGTACATGCCGAGCACGACCAGGCCGCTGGGCATCATCGCGGCCGTGTTCTTCGGCGCCTCCGGCTCGGCGGTCTGGCTGATCGCGCTCGGCGCCTGGCTGGCGACCCGGCTGGGCGTCAGTGACGGCCTGGTCGGACTGCAGAAGGTGGGTGACAACGTCGCCGCCCCGCTCGGCTCGATCACGGCCGTGCTGTCCGCGACCGCCCTGATGGCCACGATGGGCATGAACGCCTACGGCGGCATGCTGTCCGTGCTCACCGGCATCGACTCGTTCCGCAAGATCAAGACCAGCCGGGCCTGGCGGGCCGGCACGATCGTGGTCCTGACCGTCATCTGGTTCCTGCTCGGCCTGGCCTGGAACACCCAGAGCGCCGCCTACGCCGTGCTCGACTCGCTCACGCTCATGCTCTACCTGCTGGTGCCGTGGACCGCGCTGAACCTGGTCGACTTCTTCTTCGTCCGGCACGGCCACTACGCGATCACCGACATCTTCCGGCTCGACGGCGTCTACCGGCGGTGGGGCTGGCGCGGCCTGACCGCCTACTTCGTGGGCTTCGCCTGCGAGATCCCGTTCATGGTGATCCTGCCGATCGGCGGGTTCTCCTTCACCGGGCCGGTGCCCGCGCACCTGACCAACGGTGTGGACTACTCGTGGGCGGTCGGCCTCTTCGTGTCCGGGCTGCTCTACCTGCTACTGTGCCGGTCGCTCGACCTGAACGCCGAGCGGGCGGCGATCGCCGCCAGCGACCGCGAGCTGGCCGCGATTGACGCGGCAGCAGCAACGGAGGCCAAATGAGTGACCCGCTGCCGCGGGTGAACCTGGGGGGCAAGGTCGGGCCGGTCGACGCGACGGCGATGCCGCGGTTCGCCGGCCCGGCCACGTTCGCCAGGCTGCCCGGCCTGGACGAGGTGGACCGGGCCGACGTGGCCGTGCTCGGCGTGCCGTTCGACAGCGGGGTCACCTACCGGCCGGGGGCCAGGTTCGGCCCTTCGCACATCAGGGAGTCCTCCCGGCTGCTGCGGCCGTACAACCCGGTCCTCGGCCTGTCGCCGTTCGCGCACCTGCAGGTCGCGGACGCCGGTGACCTGCCGGCCAGCCCGTTCAGCATCGACGACGCGATCACCGCGATCGAGCGCGGGGCAAGGTCGCTGCTCGAGCGGGTGCCGCACCTGCTGACCCTGGGCGGCGACCACACGATCGCGCTGCCGCTGCTGCGGGCGTTCGCGGCCGCCCACGGCCCGGTCGCGGTCGTGCACTTCGACGCGCACCTGGACACCTGGGACACCTATTTCGGGGCCGAGTACACGCACGGCACGCCGTTCCGGCGGGCGTCCGAGGAAGGGCTTATCGACCGGTCAGGCTGCCTGCACGTCGGGATCCGCGGTCCGCTGTTCCACGAGAACGACCTGGACGAGGACGCCGGGCTCGGCTTCCAGGTGGTCTCCGCACCCGAGGCGGACGGCCTCGGGGTGGCCGGGATGGCCGAGCGGATCGCCGCCCGGGTGGGCGACCGCCCGGTCTACGTCTCGGTCGACATCGACGTGCTCGACCCGGCGCACGCGCCGGGTACCGGCACGCCCGAGGCCGGCGGCCTGACCAGCCGCGAGCTGCTCGGCGTGCTCCGCTCGTTCGCCAGCCTGAACCTGATCGGGGCCGACATCGTGGAGGTGGCCCCGGCCTACGACCACGCCCAGATCACCGGGGTGGCCGCGGCCCATGTGGGCTTCGAGCTGATCTCGGCCCTGGCGGCGGGCCGGCTGGCCCGGTGATCTCGGCGACATCGACCCACCGGCCGGCCGCGGCCGAGTGCTCCATGGCCGCGCAGACCGCCTGGACCCGGGCGCCGTGGCCGAACCCCGGTTCCCAGGCCGCGTCCGGCCAGCCCGCCAGCAGGTCGGCGGCCTGGTTGGCAAACGTCGAGCCGTAGCCGACGCCCTGGCCGACCGGCCACCAGTCGCCCGCGTACGGGTGCTCGGGCTGCTCGGCCCTGATCCGGCGCAGCCCGTAAGCGGCCGGGTCGTCGTCGGACCGGCCGAACCACAGCTCGTTCAGCCGGGCGTAGTCGAAGACCAGCGTTCCGTCGCTGCCGTTGACCTCAACCGTGAAGTCGCACGGGCGCCGGACCGCGACCCTGGCGACCTCCAGCGTGCCCCGGGCGCCCGAGGCGAACCTGAGCAGAGCCGACGACGCGTCGTCGACCGTGACCGCGCGGCGGCCGCCGCCCGGTTCGGCCCGTTCCCGCACGAACGTCTGCGACTGGGCCGAGACCGCGGCGACGTCGCCGGCCATCCACAGGGCCAGGTCGGCCAGGTGGCAGCCGAGATCGGCGATCGTGGTGCCCCCCATCGCGGCGTCGAACCGCCAGTCGAACGGGATCGACGGGTCGGTGAACTCGTCCGACAGCCAGGTCGCCCGCCACAGCCGGACGTCGCCGACCGCGCCCTCGGCGATCATGCGGCGCATCAGGGCGACGGCCGGCAGCCGCCGGTAGTTGAACCCGACCGCGTGGTGCACGCCGGCCGCCGTGACCGCGGCCGCCGCCGCGGCGGCCTCCTCGTAGCTCACCGCCAGCGGCTTCTCGCACAGTACGGCCTTGCCCGCCGCGGCCGCGGCGATCGCGATCTCGGCGTGGGTGCCCGGCGGGGTGCAGATGTCGACCACGTCGACGTCGTCCCGCCCGATCAGGTCCAGCCAGCTGGTCACGGCCTCCGGCACCCCGTACGCCCCGGCGGCGGCCGCCGCGGCTGTCCCGTCCCGGCCCGACAGCACCGTGACCACCGGTGTCACCGGCAGCCGGCGCAGCAGCGGGGCGACCCGGTAGCCGTAGCAGTGCGCCTTGGCCATCAGCCCGTACCCGGCGATCCCGATCCGCAGTATTGGCCCGGGGGGACACTCTGCTGGCCGGGGGGCACCCCCGAACCCCCGATGGCCCGGAACCCCCCGCGATGCTGGCTTTTTCATGCCGGCCGGAACCTGGCCGGCTCGCGCACCGCGCGGCCGGTGCGGTGGCACTCGATGATCGCCTGGCAGATAGCGATGTCCGCCAGCCCGTCCCGGCCCGAGGTCGGCGGCGAGCCGCCGCCGGTCGCGGCGGCGTGGAACGCCTCGAGCTCCCGCCGGAACCCGCTCTCGTAGCCGATGATCTCCTCGTTCCGCCAGGACCTGGCCGATCCCGGCTCACCGCCCTCGGTGACCAGCGACGACGGTTCGTTGCGCAGGTACGGCGAGGGAAATGTCAGCGTGATCCGCCGGTCCGGCGCGTACAGCGCGAACTCCATCTGATACCTGACCAGGCCGGGCAGGTCGATCCAGTGGATCGCGACCCGGAGCGACCCGTACCGCAGCAGCACCGTGACCGACTGCTCGCTCAGGTCGGCGTAGTCCAGCCATTCGGGGTCGCCAAGCACGCCGCGCACCGCGTTGATCTCGTGCACCAGCGTGTCCAGCAGCACCTCGCGGTAGACGTACCGGCGCAGGCCGGGTTCTGGCCCGATCGCCGCGGTCACGGCCGCGTCAGACTGCTCGGCCAGGCCGGCCAGCACCTCGGCCGGCGGCCTGGCCGGCGGCAGCAGCGGATAGTGCCCGAGGTAGGGCAGGAACGGCGCCTCCAGCGTGGTCACCCGCAGCAGCCGGGCATCGGACAGGCCGGCCGCCTCGGTCCTGAACCGGCTGTAAGCGACGTCGTAGCGCTTCGGGTAGCCGACCATCAGCGTGACCCCGGCCGCCTCGGCCGCCGCCACCATCGCCTCGCCCTCGGCCGCCGAGAAGCACATCGGCTTCTCGGTGAACACGTGCAGGCCGGCCTGGGCCGCCGCGATCGCGATCGCGGCGTGACTGCCCGAGGTCAGTACCAGCACCGCATCCAGGTCGCCGCCGAGCAGGTCGCGCCAGTCCGTGCAGGCTCTCGGGATGTGATACCGCTCGGCGCAGGCCCTGGCATTCTCCCCGGCGATGTCGCAGACGGCGGCGACCTCGAACTGCCCGGCCAGCTCGGCCAGGTAGTGCAAGTGCATGACCTGGGCGATCACGCCGGTCCCGATCACGCCGACCCGCAGCCTGCGGCCCGGGCTCATGGCCGCGGTGGTCATCGGCCTCCCTCTGACTCGGCGAGCGGTTATGAGAGTATGTCAATACATACTAGCTAGCGTGGTCACAGGCGGAGGGGGCAGCCGGTTGCGAACCGATCAGCGGC
>DASWAH010000017.1:0-6730 GCA_036391235.1 Streptosporangiaceae bacterium | reverse complement strand
AGGCCCGCCGAGCGTGGCCCGGCCGCGGGCGTACCCGCGGCCGGGCTCCCCTCCCAGCCCCCCGGCCGCCGCTCAGGCCGGCCGCCGCTCAGGCCGGCAGCGGAGCGTCGTCGCCTTCCGGCGAGACCACCGGTGCGAAGTCCTTGTTCCGGCCGACGGCGAGGTAGTAGATCGCGCCGATCAGCACGATCACGATGAACACGGTCCACAGGATCGGGATGTCGTTCAGGAAGCCGACGTGGAAGTCGAGCAGCCCGCCCGACTGGTTCGGTTTCGGGTTGGTGAACGGCACGGCCCGCGGCCAGGCGAAGTTCACCAGCATCGCACCGCCGTAGAGCAGCCCGACCACGTTCACCAGGAGCCCGAACCGGCCGAGCTTGAACGGAGCCTGGGTCTTGGGCCAGCCCTTCAGCCGGGCCCGCAGGACCGCGAGGTTGCCGAGGAAGTAGCTGAGGTAGATCATGCCGGTCGCGGCGATCGCGATGATCCCGGCTCCGGAGAACTGGATGAACGGGATGGCCGAGACGACCGCCACCGCGATGCAGGACCAGATCGGGGTGTGCAGGCTGGGCGCGACCCTCGACAGCGGCCTGGACAGCGGCAGCTGGTTGTCGCGGGCCATGCCGAAGCAGAGCCTGATCGTCGCGGCCATGATCGACATGCAGCAGACGAAGATCGCGGCCGACACGACGAACAGGTACAGGGTCGCGAACGGGGTCGAGAAGTTGGCCTCGATGATGTTGGCCGGTCCCCAGCCGAGACCGCCGAACGCGGTCTGCGCGGTGTGCAGGTTCGGGATCGCGACCAGCGTGCCGAGCAGGAATACGCCGCCGATCACGAACGCCCCGACGATCGAGAACAGCACCGCCTTGGGCGCGGCCCGGCGCGGGTCCCTGGTCTCCTCGGCCAGCGTCGAGGCGGTGTCAAACCCGTAGATCACGAACAGCGACATGAACATGCCCGCGACGAACGAGTTCGATCCGGACAGGAAGCTGATGTGCGCGGTGCCGGTCTTGGTGACCACCCCGAACCCCTGGTGGTTGTGGAAGGCCATCAGGATCAGCGCGAACACGAACATGCCGAGGATCTCGAAGACCACGCCGGTGTTGTTGACCAGCGCGACCAGCCGCACGCCGTAGATGTTCAGCAGCGTGATGACGACCAGCGTGATCAGCGCGAAGACCAGTTCGGTGTGCAGGGTCATCTGCAGGCTGTGCCAGCCCAGCCCCTCCAGCATCGGGATCAGGGCAAGGGGCAGCGTGGCCACGACCGCGGTGACGGTCAGGATGCCGGCGAACAGGTAGATCCAGCCGGAGAACCAGGCGTAAGTACGGTTAGCCAGGTATTTGGTCCACTGGAAGACTGATCCGGCAATCGGGTAGTGGCTGGATACCTCGGCGAAGTTCAGCGCGATGATGAACTGCCCGGCCGCCACGATCGGCCAGGTCCAGATGAACACCCCGCCCAGCGTGGTCAGGCCGAGGGCGAACAGCGTGAAGATCCCGGTTGATGGCGAGATATAGCTGAACGCGACCGCGAACGAGCTGAATGTCCCCAGCGAGCGCTTGAGCTCCTGCTGGTAGCCGAATCTCGCCAGGTCGGCGCTGTCGCGCTCGCCGCCCGTATGGTCCGTCGTTGCGCTCATGAGCCGTCCTCCACGGGGTGCCTGCCGCGCATTAGTGAGGCGCAAGCGTAGAGCGAACCCAGCTAACTGTCCATACCCTTTAGTCGCCCTGACCTGGAACTTTCGGAAAAGTTCGCCCTGATAGATCTAGACCTTTTAGCTCGGCATGCCTACGCTTCCCTGCATGCCAGCCCTGCCCAGCGGACTCGACGCGATCTTCGACGCGGTACCGAGCCTGGTCGGGCCGCGTGCGGTGACCGAGCTGCCCGGCGGGCTGACGAACCGGAACTTCAAGATCACGATACGGAACTGCTCGTACGTGGCCAGGGTGGCCTCCCCTGGAAGCGAGCTGCTCGCGATCGACCGCGGGAACGAGTACCGCAACTCGGTCCGGGCCGCGGCGGCCGGCGTGGGCGCGCCGGTTATCGACTACCAGCCGGCCGCGAAGGTGCTCGTGCTGGGCTTCCTGCCCGGCCGGACGCTGGGGAACGAGGACATGGCCGATCCCGGCCGGCTACGCCGCATCGCCCGCGCCTGCCGCCGGCTGCACGGGGCCGAGCGGTTCGACGGGGAGTTCGACATGTTCGCGATCCAGCGGCGGTACCGGGCCGTGGCCGCCGAGCGCGGGATCACCATCCCGGCCGGCTACGACGACCTGGCCGATGCGTTCGCGGCCGCCGCCGGCGCCCTCGCCGTGCGCGACGAGGGGACCGTGCCCTGCAACAACGACCTGCTCGCGGCCAATTTCATCGAGGACGGCGAGCGGATCTGGCTGATCGACTACGAGTACTCGGGCAACAACGACGCCTGCTTCGAGCTGGGCAACATCTGGGGCGAGTGCCGGCTGTCAGGGGACGCCCTCGAACTGCTCGTGACCGAGTATTACGGCCGCCCGCTGCGGAACAAGATCGCCAGAGCCACGCTGCTCGGCCTGGCCGGGAAGTACGGCTGGACGCTGTGGGGCGCGATCCAGGCCGCGGTCAGCCCGCTCGACTTCGACTTCTGGACCTGGGCGATGGAGCGGTTCGAGGGCGCCGCGGCCGGGTTCCGCGGGCCGGACTTCGCCCGGCTCCTCGATGAGGTGCAACGGACGGACTGAATGGGCCGTCTTATCCCGGGCAGGGCCTTGTCGCGAGGGTTCTGCAGGCGATGGCCGGGCCGGGACCGGCCGCGGCGCGACGGAAGGATCGGATGACGGACCAGAGTGCGGCTGCTCTGCCCGGACGCGCCCGCGTCGTGATCATCGGCGGCGGCGTGATCGGGGCCAGCGTCGCCTACCACCTGACCCTGCGCGGCCTGACCGACGTCTTGCTGCTCGAGCAGGGGCAGCTGTCCTGCGGTACTACCTGGCACGCGGCCGGCCTGGTCGGCCAGTTGCGGGCATCGGAGAGCGGAACCCGGCTCGTGCAGTACTCGACCAGGCTGTACGAGCGGCTGGAAGCCGAGACCGGGCTGGCCACCGGCTTCCGCCGGTGCGGTGGCGTGACCGTGGCCAGGACCGCGGACCGGCTCACCCAGCTCCGCCGGACCGCGGCCACGGCCGAGGCGTTCGGGCTGGAGTGCGAGCTGATCAGCCCGGCCCGGGCGGCCGAGCTCTACCCGATCATGGACACCGCCGACCTGGCCGGGGCGCTCTGGCTGCCGGGCGACGGCCGGGCCAACCCGACCGACCTGACCGCCGCTCTGGCCCGCGGGGCGCGGATGCGCGGCGCGGTGATCAGGGAACGGACCAGGGTGACCGGGATCGCCGTCGCCGCCGGGCCGGCCGGCCGGGCGGTCACCGGGGTGCGCACCGACGCCGGCGACGTCGAGGCCGAGATCGTCGTCAACTGCGCGGGCCAGTGGGCCAAGCAGGTCGGGGCGATGTGCGGGGTGACCGTGCCGCTGCACTCGGCCGAGCACTTCTACGTGGTGACCGACCAGGTCGACGGGGTACACAGGGACTTTCCCGTGCTTCGCGACCCGGACGGCTACACCTACGTCAAGGAGGAAGTCGGCGGCCTGCTGGTCGGCGGGTTCGAGCCGGACGCCAAGCCGTGGGTCGCACCCGACGAGATCCCCCATCCCTTCGAGTTCCAGCTGCTCGAGGAGGACTGGGACCACTTCGCCGTGCTGATGGACAGCGCGATCCGGCGGATCCCGGTGCTGGCCGAGACCGGGGTCAAGAAGTTCTACAACGGCCCGGAGAGCTTCACCCCGGACAACCAGTTCATCCTGGGCGAGGCACCCGAACTGCGGAACTACTTCGTGGCGGCCGGCTTCAACTCGGTCGGCATCGCCAGCGCCGGGGGAGCAGGCCGGGCCCTGGCCGACTGGATCGCCGACGGCGATCCCGGAACCGACCTCACGGTCAACGACATCCGCCGGTTCGCCGCCTTCAACGGCAACAACCGGTGGCTGCGGGACCGGGTCGGTGAGGTCCTCGGCCTGCACTACGCGATGCCATGGCCAAACCGGGAACTGGAGAGCGCCCGGCCGTTCCGCCGCTCGCCTGTCTACGACCAGCTGCGCGAGGCCGGCGCGTGCTTCGGATCGAAGATGGGCTGGGAGCGGGCCAACGTCTTCGCGCCAGCTGGTGAGCCGTCCGCGGTCGACTACACCTGGGACAAGCCGAGGTGGCTGGACTGGTCGGCCGCGGAGCAGCGGGCGGCCAGGTCGGCGGTCGCCGTGTTCGACCAGACCTCGTTCTCCAAGCTCCTGGTCACCGGGCAGGACGCACTGCCCGCGCTGCAGTGGCTGTGCACGGCCGACGTCGACGTGCCACCCGGCCGGACGGTCTACACCGGCCTGCTCAACGCCCGCGGCACCTACGAGAGCGACATCACCGTGACCAGGCTCGCCAGCCAGGAGTTCCTCCTGTTCAGCAGCGCCGCCTCGACCGAACGCGACCTGGACCACATTTCCCGGCGGCTGCCCGCGACCGCGTCGATCGTGGACGTGACCTCGGCCTACGCGGTCTACGGGGTGATGGGGCCGCGCTCCCGCGAGCTGCTGTCCAGGCTGAGCCGGGCCGACCTGTCGCCCGAGGGGTTCGGGTTCGGCCAGAGCCGGCTGATCGACCTGGGCTATGCGACCGTCCGGGCGACCCGGCTGACCTACGTCGGCGAGCTGGGCTGGGAGCTGTGCGTGCCCGCCGAGTTCGCGGCCGGCGTGTACGAGGACCTGATGTCGGCTGGGGCCGATCTAGGCGTCGTCAACGGCGGCTACTACGCGATCGAATCGATGCGGCTGGAGAAGGCGTACCGGGCCTTCGGCCGCGAGCTGACCCCCGACTACAACCCCGTGCAGGCTGGCCTGGTGTTCACCTGCAAACTCAAGACCGACATCGGGTTTCTCGGCCGGGAGGCGGTCGAACAGGCGCGGGCGGCCGGGCCGGCCCAGCGGCTGGTCTCGTTCGTGCTGGACGACCCCGAGGTGATGATGTGGGGCGGTGAGCTGCTGCTCCGCGACGGTGCCGCGGCCGGGCTGGTGACGTCGGCCGCCTGGGGAGCTACCATCGGCGCATCGGTCGGTATGGCGTATCTCAGGCACCCCGACGGCATGAAGGTGACGGCCCAGTTTGCCGAGGCGGGGAGTTATGAAGTGAATGTCGGTGGCCGGATCTGCCCGGCCCGCGTATCGCTACGACCGCCATTTGACCCGGACGGGGAGAAGGTACACCGGTGACGGGGCCAGCGGAGCTGGGCGAGGCCGCCGCCCGGCCGGCCGGGACGATGGCGATCAGCGTCTTCGACCTGTTCAAGATCGGCATCGGCCCGTCCAGCTCGCACACCGTCGGCCCGATGCGGGCGGCCGCGATGTTCGCAGCCGCGCTGGAGTCCGGCGGCCTGGCCGAACGGGCCGACGGGGTCAGGGTCGAGCTGTTCGGCTCGCTCGGCGCGACCGGGCACGGGCACGGCAGCGTGCCCGCCGTCGTGCTCGGGCTGATGGGCGAGGACCCCGAGACCGTCGACCCGGCCGCCGCGACCGCCGTGATCGATCAGGTCCGCGCGTCGGGCACGCTGGCACTCGGCGGCCAGGCCGGCCATGAGATCGAGTTCGACCTGGACGAGGACATCGTCCTGCACCGGCGCAAGCGGCTGCCGTTCCACTCCAACGCGATGCTGTTCAGCGCGATCGACAACGACGCCAGGGAGCTGTGCAGCCGGACGTACTACTCCGTGGGCGGCGGGTTCGTGCTCGGCGAGGACGACGCTGGCGGCCCGCGGCTGGTGCCGGACGCCGTGCCGGTGCCGTACCCGTTCGCCAGCGCCGCCGACCTGCTCGAGCGGACCTCGGAGAGCGGCCTGCCGATCAGCGGGGTGATGCTGGCCAACGAGCGGGTCCGGCGGACCGACGAGGAGACCAGGGCCGGGCTGGAGCGGATCTGGGCGGTCATGCAGGAGTGCGTGGCCGCGGGTGCGGATGCGGAGGGCGTGCTGCCGGGCGGGCTCAAGGTCCGCCGCCGGGCCCGCAAGCTGCGCGAGCACCTGGAAGCGGCGTCGGACGCCAGCGACCCGCTGTACGCGATGGAGTGGGTCACGCTCTACGCGCTCGCGGTGAACGAGCAGAACGCGGCCGGCGGCCGGGTCGTCACCGCCCCGACTAACGGCGCGGCCGGGATCATCCCGGCGGTGCTGCACTACTACATGCGGTTCGTGCCCGGCGCGTCGGCCGAGTGCGTGGTCAGGTTCCTGCTGACGGCGGCTGCCATCGGCGTGCTGTTCAAGGAGAACGCGTCGATCTCCGGGGCCGAGGTCGGCTGTCAGGGCGAGGTCGGGTCGGCCTGCTCGATGGCCGCGGCCGGGCTGGCCGAGGTCCTCGGCGGCACGCCCGAGCAAGTCGAGAACGCGGCCGAGATCGGGCTCGAGCACAACCTGGGGCTGACCTGCGATCCGGTCGGCGGCCTGGTGCAGATCCCGTGCATCGAGCGCAACGCAATCGCCTCGGTCAAGGCGATCACGGCGGCCAGGATGGCGATCCGCGGCGACGGCGAGCACCACGTCTCGCTGGACAAGGCGATCAAGACGATGCGCGAGACCGGCGCCGACATGAAGGACAAGTACAAGGAGACCGCCCGCGGCGGTTTGGCGCTGAATGTCGTTGAGTGCTGAGACCGGCCCATGC
>DASWAH010000016.1:0-4670 GCA_036391235.1 Streptosporangiaceae bacterium | reverse complement strand
CAGCTGCCATGAGTCCTGCGGTGGTCCCAGGTCTCGACGCCACACCAATCCATCGGGCTTGAATCGGGAGGCATCTTGAAGCTTCTTCTGACGTCCGGGGGCGTCACGAACCCGAGCATCCGCGATGCGCTCGTCGAGCTGCTGGGCAAGCCGACCGCCGACGCCGCGGCACTGTGCATCCCCACCGCGCAGTGGGGGCACCCGATGTGCGGGCCGGTCTCAGCGCGCGGGTTCGTCAGCGGCCTGCCCCCATGGGGTGGCTTGACCTCGATGGAGTGGAAATCGCTGGGCCTCCTCGAACTGTCGGCGCTGCCCACGATCGGCGCCGAGCGCTGGGTGCCCTGGGTCCGGCAGGCCGACGTCCTGCTGGTCGACGGCGGCGATGCGACGTACCTGTGTCACTGGATGCGGGAGTCCGGACTGGCCGAACTCCTGCCCTCGCTACCCGACACAGTCTGGGTGGGGGTGAGTGCCGGGAGCATGGTGATGACGCCCCGGATCGGGTCGGACTTCGTGCAGTGGCCGTCCGCGCCGGACGACCGGACCCTCGGCGTCGTCGACTTCTCGATCTTCCCGCACCTCGACGCTTTCCCGACAAACACCATGGCTGACGCAGAGCGGTGGGCCGCCGAAGTCGGCGGCCCGGCCTACGCCATCGACGAGCAGACGGCCATCAAGGTGACCGACGGCACCGTCGAGGTCGTATCCGAAGGGCGCTGGAAGCAGTTCCCCTGATAGCCGCGGTGGTGGACGACGCCATCTATGCGCTGAGCTGCGCTGGACCAGCGTTAGGTCGCCCGCTCGTGGACACCATCACCGGATCAGCGATCAGGAACCTCAAGGAACTGCGACCGGGCTCGGCCGGGA
Source organism: Streptosporangiaceae bacterium (assembly GCA_036391235.1). Lineage (GTDB taxonomy): Bacteria > Actinomycetota > Actinomycetes > Streptosporangiales > Streptosporangiaceae > Chersky-822. The sequence continues at coordinate 3,803 of DASWAH010000016.1, read as the reverse complement.
GCAGCGAGGTCAGAATCCTTTCGCGTTCGACCCGTGGCGGTCACTCCCGGCCAGGTTTCTGAGATCGAGCGCGGCCAAGTAGCCACCATCGATGCGGTCGCCCGTTACGTCGAAGCCCTGGGCGGGAGGCTCGACCTGGTCGCCAGCTTCGGCGACCACACTCTCCCGATCGCGGCCTGCTCGCGGCTTAGTTCCAGGCGTTCACCACCGCTGACCGGCTTCTGGGCACCTGTTGTCAGCAAGGTCCGATCGCACCCAGGGTCGGGCCGTTGTGCCCTGGCCGTTTCCGGAATGGCGAAGCAGGCTGCTAGCGATGCAGCTGCGCCCTGACCCCCACGGGCGTGGACAGGAGGTCCGGCCATGTGCAACGACGGTTCCGCGCTCCGGGATCACAGGGAAGCTCAGCCCGCCGGCGGCCAGATGTCCCGGCGGCATTTCATGCACGGAACGGCGGGCACCGTGGCGGCCGCCGCAGTGTTCGGCCAGCTACCGGAACTGGCCGCGCGGGCGGCCACGCGCGATGTCAGCGCCGGCGCCGCTACTACCGCTTACTCGATGGCCATGCATATCCACTCGTCGTTCAGTGAGCAGAACGGGTCGATGGACAGCCACCTGTACCAGGCGGTCAAGAACGCGGTCGACGTGGTGTGGTGGACAGATCATGACCACCGGATGGCAGCGATCGGCTACCGGAAGACGGTGCACTTCACCAGCCTGACCGCTGAGAGCGGAGCGGCGGGCGAAGGCAAGCCCTGGGTCTGGACGAAGACGGTGAGCGGTCCGCTGGCGTCGGCCTCGACTGGCGGGATCGTGACGAACCCGTCCTCCCCCAACGATCCGGTTGCCGGAGGCAGTCTCCATCTGTCGGCGTTGAGCACGTCGACGTCCACCGCCAAGTTCGGCTACTACGCCGAATGCCACCCAGCCGGGTGGAACTACCGCGGCAACCTGACCGGCCAGTCGCTGAGCATCGACGTGCGGATCGCGAGCGGCTGGAGCCATGGCTACCTGGAGTTGCTGATCGCGACCTCGCACCACGAGGCGGCCGGAGGACGGGCGGCGGGCAATTACACGCTGTCCTACCGGTTCCTGCCCCCGGGCCAGGCCGCCAGCCGGAAAGCCAAGGGCGACCTGGGCGTGGTCAGCATGCCGGTGAGCGCGGCCGGCAAATGGCAGACCTTTACGATCAGCCCGTCCAGCGACATCGCCGCGATATGGCCCGATCTCGACAACCGGGATTTCGCCCTGTGGGGCCTGACCCTCAGCGCGGCCAGCAGCGGCGACATAGCCGACGGGTACTTCGACTACCTGCGGTTCAACCGGAAGCTCACCGGCCAGGTCTTCGTCGACCAGCAGCGGGACATGAGCGCGCGGCTGGCGGCAGAGTATCCGTCCGTCACCCAGCGGCAGGGACTCGAGGTATCCCTGTTCCTGCCGCACCTGAACTGGTTCGGCGGTGCGGTGGCTGTCCCGGCGTACGGCGGCATCAACTACAAGACGTACCTGGCCTTCCTGCGCAATACCGTGGTGCCGCAGATCCATTCGGGCGGCGGCCTGGTGAGCTACAACCATCCGTACGGCTATGACCAGCCTGCTCTGCTCCCGGTGGATCAGCAGGATGCAATGCTCAGGCAGGTCGCCGCGACCCTGCTGCCGACCGCGGCCGCGCCTGCTGCCCTCGGCGCTGACATCCTCGAGGTCGGCTATAAGACGCGGCAGGGAGTGGACCTGACGCACCACCTGGGCCTGTGGGACGTGCTCTCGCGCAACGCGGTGTTCCTCACCGGAAACGCCACCAGCGACGATCACGCCGCCACGAACTGGCGCGGCATGGCCAACAACTGGTTCACCTCGGCGTGGGCCGCCAGCACGGCGGAAGCGGATCTGCTGGCCGCGCTCGGCGCCGGGCGGGCCTGGTGCGCCTCGCTCTCGGGGTACCGCGGCAGCATGGACCTTCTGGTGGACGGTACCTGCCCGATGGGATCGGTTAGCGTCAGCTCGGTGAAGTCGCGGAAGCTGGCAGCAACCGCCACCCAGATCCCGGCGGGCGGCTCACTTCAGGTGCTGCGCGGCACCGTCGACTATGCAGGAACCGCCGCGCCGACACCGAATGCCCAGGTCGTCGCTACCTACTCGGCCGCGCAACTGGCGACCGGGAGCGTCACCTTGCCGATAGATACCAGCAGCAGCCGTTTCGTACGGACCCAGGTGCGTGACGCCTCCGGGACCATCGTCGGCGCATCCAACCCGGTCTGGCTCCTGCGGTCGGCTCCGCCGGGCGGCATTCCCCGCCGGCGCTCCTGCTGAGGCCGGCCAGCCCAGCCGCGACGATCGGCCTGGTTAGTCTGCAACCATGACGGATTACGCGCCCTTCGGCCGGACCGGCCACGACAGCAGCCGGGTTATCTTCGGCGCCGCCGCGCTCGGGTCCATGCGGCAGGAACGGGCCGACCAGGTCCTGGCCACGCTGCTCGAGTACGGGGTCAACCACATCGATACGGCGGCGTCGTACGGCGACTCCGAACTCCGGATAGCGCCCTGGATGATCGAGCACCGGTCGCGGTTCTTCCTCGCCACCAAGACCGGCGAGCGCTCGGGCGACGGCGCGCGGGCAAGCCTGGAGGCTTCGCTGACCAGGCTCGGCGTTGACTCGGTCGATCTCATCCAGCTGCATAACCTGGTCGAGCCGGACGAGTGGGAGACGGCCCACGGCCCGGGCGGCGCGGTGCAGGCCCTGGCCCGTGCGCGCGATGAGGGACTGGTCAGGTTCATCGGGGTGACCGGGCACGGACTGCGGATCGCGGGCATGCACCTGCGCAGCCTGGAGCGGTTCGACTTCGCCTCCGTGCTCCTGCCGTACAACTTCACGGTGATGTCCGACGACCGGTACCGGGCCGACGTCGCGGCCTTGCTCGAGGTATGCGGGCAGCGCGGCGTGGCGGTGCAGACCATCAAGTCGGTCGCCCGCCGCCGCTGGCCCGACGGCACGCAGCCCCAGTACAGCTGGTACGAGCCGCTGGCCGAGGGCGATGCGCTGGACCGCGCGGTCCGTTACGTGCTCGGCCGGTCAGGCCTGTTCCTCAACTCCTCCAGCGACGCTCGCCTGCTCAGGCCGACCTTGCAGGCGGCGGCCGCCGGCGGCCCGGTCCCGGCCGACGAGGAGATGGCCGCGGACGCCGAGCGACACGGGATCCGGCCGCTGTTCGACGGCGCGGAGCTGGAACGGATCTGAGCTGTCCCGACGGCCGCCGTCCCGGCGGCCGCCGTCCCGGCCCGGCCGGTTTTGCTGCGGCGACCATGATCTGGTGGAGTTACTGGTCTATGACCGTGGTTTCTCTACCTGATCATGGCGTAAGTTCCCGCGGGACCAGGGCCCTGACCTCCTCGGGGTCTGGCCCGCCGGGTCCGATCACCACGACGGCGTCGTCGAAACCGGCCACCGCATAGCGGCGGAGTACCTCGCCGGCCGGCTCGAGATCGTCCCGGCGGTTGAGCGGGATAGTGCACACGATCGCCCGCCGGCCGCCCGCGGCCCGGTAGCGCTCGTGCGCAGCGATGATCTCGTCCGGCGTGCGGCGCAACCCGGAGGCCAGCCAGCCGTCGAAATCCCGCGCGGCCCGGTCCACGTTGGCACCCCACGAGCCCAGCAGGAGCGCGGGCCCGCGGCCGGAAACGGCGCCCGGCGCGAGGACGGCGTGTTCGTCCCGCCCCTGGTCGAGCAGGACCCGGAGCCGGGCGGTGTCGCGGCGGAAGGTCGCGAAGCGCGCGGCGTAGTCCTTGTCCAAGGTGCCGAAGTCGGTCGC
>DASWAH010000015.1:0-2071 GCA_036391235.1 Streptosporangiaceae bacterium | reverse complement strand
CCAATGCCGCACCAGGAATATTCTGCGCATGTAGCTGCTTTTCGATATACTGGTCAACCGCGATCCATTTATTTGTGGTCATTTCTCAAGTTCCTTTCGTCGCCAATCCAGCCTGGAGGTGAATTGGTTTCATCCACAGGCTGGATTGCTGGTATGGCTCTACTGGTCAGCTCGTGCATTGACCGTTACAGGGCCGGGACGTGCTGTCCCGGCTGCTGGCCGGGGCCCAGTCGTCGATGCTCGGCCCGCTCGCCGTCGTGATCGGCGCGCTGGTGATCGGCACCCTGCTGGCCGTGGTGGCGGCCTGGCGGGGCGGCATCATCGACGCGTTCATCGGCTCGGGCCTGGACATCCTGTTCGCGTTCCCCGGCATCCTGCTCGCGGTGCTGGCCGCCGCGGTGTTCGGGGCCGGGCTCTGGGCGGCCGCGATCTCGCTGGCCATCGCCTACATGCCGTACGTGGCCCGGGTACTGCGCGGGGCCGCGCTGAAGGAACGCAGCCAGCCCTACGTCGCCGCCCTGGAGGTGCAGGGCGCCTCGGCCACCTCGATCTGCCTGCGGCACATCATCCCGAACATCATGCCGCTGATCGTCGCCCAGGCGACGATCCTGTTCGGCTACGCGATGGTCGACCTGGCCGCCATCTCCTTCCTCGGGCTCGGCGTGCAGCCGCCCGCACCTAACTGGGGCGTGATGATCTCGGAGAACCAGGTCGGCATCCCGCAGGGCTACCCGCTGCCGGCGCTGGCCGCCGGAGCCTGCATCGTCGCCGTCGTGATCGCGTTCAACATCCTCGGCGAGCGCCTGTTCGAGCAAGCGCAGGCCAGACGGTGAACCCCCTTCTTGAGGTCGACGGGCTGACCGTGCGGCTGGCGGTGGAAGGCGAGTCGCGGCCGGTGCTGCGGGACGTCAGCCTGACTGTCCGCCCCGGCGAGGCGGTCGGGCTGGTCGGGGAGTCGGGGTCAGGCAAGTCGATGACGGCCCGGGCCATCGACCGGCTGCTGCCGCGCGGAGCCGAGGTCAGCGGGCAGATCAGCTTCGGCGGGGCCGACGTGATGTCGCTGAACGGGACGGCCCTGCGGGGATACCGGAACCAGGTCGCGATGATCTTCCAGGACCCGCGGGCGCACGTGAACCCGGTCCGCCGGATAGGCGACTTCATGACCGAGGCGCTCCGCACCAACCTGGGTGTGTCCGGAGCGGACGCGCGCCGCCGGGCGGCCGACATGCTGGGCCAGGTCGGCATCACCGACGGGGAGCGGCGGCTGCGGCAGTACCCGCACGAGTTGTCGGGCGGGATGCTGCAGCGGGTGATGATCGCGGCCGCACTGCTGACCGAGCCGAAGCTGCTGCTGGCCGACGAGCCGACCACCGCGCTCGACGTCACCACCCAGGCCGAAGTGATGGCGATCATGGACGACCTGCGCCGCGAGTTCGGGCTGGCCATGTTGTTCATCACCCACGACCTGGAACTGGCCGCCGCGATCTGCGACCGGACCGCGGTGATGTATGCCGGGCAGATCGTCGAGGTGCGAGAGTCGGCCCGGCTGCACGACGACCCGCTGCACCCGTATACGGCCGCGTTGTCGGCGGCCAGACCCGATATCGCCGCGACCGCGCACCGGCTGGCCGCGATCCCCGGCCGGCCGCTGTCGGCGTTCGAAGCGCCGGGCGCCGAGTGCGCGTTCGCGCCGCGGTGCCCGCACGCTCAGGAGATCTGCCGGGACGGCACACCCGAGCTGATCGCCCTGGACGGCGGGCTATCCCGGTGCGTGCGGGCGATCGAGCTGCGCGGCCGGATCGCTCCCACGGTGGTCAGCGACCCCGTGGTCAGCGACACCGTGGTGAGCGATGCCATGGCCGGCGACCCCGTGGCCGCCGATGGCGAGGTGAGCGGTGGCTGACGTGCTGGCCGTGACCGGCCTGCGCAAGGAGTTCGGCGAACTGGTCGCGGTCGACGATGTCAGCTTCGACGTCCCGCAGGCGAGATCCCTGGCGATCGTCGGCGAGTCGGGGTCCGGCAAGACCACGATCGCCCGGATGATCGTCGGCCTCGAGCGGCCGACCGCGGG
>DASWAH010000014.1:0-10411 GCA_036391235.1 Streptosporangiaceae bacterium | reverse complement strand
ACTGGCGACTGCCGCGGCTTGGGACGCGGCGGTCGCAGCCGGACAGTCACCGGCCGAGCTGGCGCTGGCCGCGGCGGCCGCGGTGGCCGTCGCGCTGGACGCGGCGGTGGACAACGCCAAGGACTGTATTCAGGTGCTCGGCGGCATCGGGTTCACCTGGGAGCACGACGCGCACCTCTACCAGCGGCGGGCCCAGGCCTTGCGCAGCCTGGCCGGCGGCAGCGGGACCTGGCGGGCCAGGACCGCGAGCCTGGCGCTGGCCGGCGCGCGGCGGCACGCGCTCGAACCCGGCCCGGCCGGAGCCGGGCAGCAGCCGGCCGCCGCCGAGCGGCTGACCGAGGCCGGGCAGGTCAGGGCGGCGGCCCGGCGGGTCGCCAACGCCGTGTCGGCGACGCCGCGCGACCAGTGGCGGGACAGCCTGGCCGAGGTCGGCTACGCGGCACCGTCGTGGCCGCCGCCGTACGGGATATCCGCCGGGCCCGCCGCGCAGATGATCATCGACGATGAACTGGCCAGAGCCGGGATCGAGCGTCCCGACCTCGGAATCGGCGACTGGGCGATCCCGGCCATCATCGCGCACGGGACGCCCGCGCAGCTGGAACGGTTCGCCGGCCCGACCCTGGCCGGCGCCATCACCTGGTGCCAGCTGTTCTCCGAGCCGGAAGCGGGCTCGGACCTGGCCTCGCTGCGCACCAAGGCCGTGCGCGACGGGGCGGGCTGGCGGCTGACCGGCCAGAAGGTCTGGACGTCGCTGGCCGCCGAGGCCGACTGGGCGATCTGCCTGGCCCGCACCAACCCCGACGTGCCCAAGCACAAGGGCATCACCTATTTCCTCGTGTCGATGCACGATCCCGGCGTCCAGGTCAGGCCGCTGCGGGAGATCACGGGGCGGGCGATGTTCAACGAGGTGTTCCTGGACGACGTGTTCGTGCCCGACGACTGCGTGGTCGGTACGCCGGGCGACGGCTGGCGCGTGGCCAGGACGACCCTGGCCACCGAACGGGTCGCCATGGTGCGCGGCGCCGGTCTTGGCGAAGATGCAGAGGAACTCCTGGCCGCGGTGGCCGCCGACGGCGGCCTGACCGATGCGCTGCTGACCGATCAGATTGGTGCACGGCTGGCCGAGAGCATGGCCTTGTCGGTGATGGATGACCGGCTCGCGAGGGCCGCCTCTCGCGGCGGCGACACCAGCCAGACCGCGGCGGTGCGCAAGCTCATCGGGGTCGCCCACCGTCAGTCGGTCGCCGAGACGGGACTGGCCCTGGCCGGGCGGCAGGGCGCGGCGGCCGACGGCCGGGCCGCTGCCGCGATCGACAGCTTCCTGCTGACCCGGTGCCTGAGCATTGCCGGCGGCACTACGCAGATCCTGCTGTCGCTGGTGGCCGAACGGGTGCTGCGGCTGCCCAGGGACGAGGCCCGCTGAATGAACTTCGACACCGACGACGCCCAGAAGGTGATCGCGGCCTCCGCGGCCGAGGTGCTCGGGTCGGCCGATGGCGGCGGCTGGGCCGCCGCCTGGCGGGCACTGGCCACGGCCGGCCTGCTCGCGCTCACCCTGCCCGGCTGGATGGGCGGCGACGACCTCGGCGTGCTCGAGGCGGGGTTGCTGCTGACCGAGTCCGGGCGGCGGGCGGCCGAGATCCCGGCGCTGGCCACGATCATGCTCGGCGCGCTGCCGGTGACCCGGTGGGGGAGCCGGGAGCTGCAGGAAATCGTGCTGGCCGGGGTGGGCAGCGGAGAGACAGTCCTGACCGCGTCGGTCCGGGAACCGTCGACGGGCATGCCGGCCACCCCGGCCACAACCGCGGACCTGAACGCGGGCACGGTCACCGGGATCAAAATCGGCGTGCCGTTCGCGGCCGAGGCGCGCTGGATGCTGGTCCCGGCCGCGCTGGCGGGTGCCGGGGAATCCGACGGCGACGCTGGCCGGGCGGTCGTGGTGGTGGACGCGACCGGGCCGGGGGTCACCCTCGTGCCCACTCCGGTCTCGGGCCACGGGCCCGAGTGCACCGTCCGGCTCGACGCGGCCCCGGTCGCCGGCGTACTCGGCCAGACTCCGGACGAGATGGCCGCGGCGGTCGACGATCTCTACCTGCTGGCCGCGGCCGGGGCGGCGGCGATGGCCGACGGTGCCGTCGCCGGGGCGCTCGCGCTGACCGCCTCCTACGTCGCGGCCAGGGAGCAGTTCGGCCGGCCGCTGGCGGCCTTCCAGGCCGTGGCCGGCCAGGCGGCCGACGTCTACATCGCCGGCCGGACGCTGCACCTGGCCGCCTTGTCGGCCTGCTGGCGGCTGTCGGCCGGCCTGGACGCGCGGCACGACGCCGCGGTCGCGGCGTACTGGCTGGCCAGCGAGGCGCCGGCCGCGCTGCGCACCTGTCACCAGCTGCACGGCGGGATCGGGCTCGATGTCAGCTACCCGCTGCACCGCTACTCGGCGCTGATCAGCGACCTGGCCAGGTTCACCGGCGGCGCCGAGCACCGGCTCGAAGAGATAGCCGCCACCCAAGCCGCGGCCGCCGGTGCCGCACCGGCCGCGGCTCGGCAGGAGCAGGGCCCGGTCGAGTCGCCCGGCCGGATGTTCCTTGACCTGACCTCAGATCAGCGTGCGCTGCGGGATGAGCTCCGCGCCTACTTTGCCGGGCTGCTGCCTCCGGCCGAGCGGGACGCGATGCGGACCGACCGGCACGGGCAGGCCTACCAGCGGCTGATCCGCCGGATGGGCCAGGACGGCTGGCTCGGGGTGGGCTGGCCACGGGAGTACGGTGGCCGCGGGTTCGGGCCGGTCGAACAGCAGATCTTCGTATCCGAGGCGGCCAGGGCCGACGTCCCGCTGCCCGCGGTCACCCTGCAGACGGTCGGGCCGACCCTGCAGGCGTACGGCACCGACGAGCAGCGGGCGATGTTCCTGCCGAAGATCCTCGCCGGGGAGGTGCACTTCGCGATCGGGTACACCGAGCCGGGCGCGGGCACCGACCTCGCCTCGCTGACCACGAGGGCGGTCAGGGACGGCGATACCTACGTCGTCAACGGCCAGAAGATCTTCACCACCGGGGCCCACGACGCCGACTACATCTGGCTGGCCTGCCGCACCGACCCGCAGGTGCCCAAGCACAAGGGCATCTCGATCCTGATCGTGGACACCGCCGATCCCGGGTTCTCGTGGACGCCGATCATCACCTGCGACGGTGCCCATCATGTGAACGCGACCTATTACTCCGATGTCCGGGTCCCGGTGAGCATGCGGGTCGGGGCCGAGAACCAGGGCTGGCGGCTGGTCACCACCCAGCTCAACCACGAGCGGGTGATGCTCGGCCCGGCGGGGCGGATCGCGGCACTGCACGACCGGGTCCGCGACTGGGCGGCGGCTAGCCCCGGCCCAGGCGGGCGGCCGGTGCTCGACCAGCCCGACGTGCGCCGGGCGCTGGCCTTGACCGTCGCCAGCCTGCGCGTGAACGAGCTGCTCAACTGGCAGGTCGCGGTGGCCGACACGGTCGGGATCGCGGACGCGTCGGCGACCAAGGTGTTCGCTTCTGAGCAGATCCAGCGGATCGGCCAGCTGCTGACCGACGTCGTGAGCCGGCACGGCGACCCGGCCTGCCCGGCGACCGGGGAGCTGGCCGAGTGGCTGGACGTGCAGCACAAACGCAATCTCGTGCTCACGTTCGGCGGCGGCGTCAACGAGGTGCAGCGCGAGCTGATCGCGACGGCCGGGCTCGGGCTGCCGCGGGTTCCGCGCTGACGTGGAAGGCGGGCAGATGCTGGTGAGTGGGGTAGCTGACAGTACGGCGGCCAGGATCAGGGCCGAGGCCGAGCGGATCATGGCGCTGGGCGAGAGCAGCCCGCGGCTGGCGCGCGACCCGGTGAACCTGCCGATCATCGAGAACTGGACGGAAGCGATCGGCGACGCCAGCCCGGTGTACACCGACGAGGACTACGCGGCCGCGTCGGTGCACGGCGGCCTGGTCGCACCGCCCGCGATGGCGCAGGTGTGGACAATGCCGGGGTTGCGGCGGCCGGCCGCCGGCGACGACCCGATGAGCCAGATCGTCGCGGTCCTCGAGGAGGCCGGCTACACCTCGGTGGTCGCGACCAACTCCGACCATGTGTTCCGCCGGTACCTGCGGCCAGGTGAGCGGCTCAGCCTCCGGGTCGCGCTGGCCGGGATTACCGGCCCGAAGAAGACGGCGCTGGGCGAGGGCTGGTTCTTCACCACCCGGCACACCTGGTGCAGCGGCGACGAGGTAGTCGCGACCATGGACTTTACGATCCTGAAGTTCCGCCCGCCGGACGGCGCGCGGGCGGGCGGAGCGCAACCGGACGGGCGGCGGCCGGACGGCGGCCAGCCGGGCGGCGCCGATGCGGCCGCCGAGTTCGTGCTGCGGCCGGTGACCACGCAGGACACCGCGTTCTTCTGGGACGGCCTGGCCGCGGGCGAACTGCGGATCCAGCGCTGCCCGGCCTGCGGAGCCCTGCGTCACCCGCCAGGGCCGATGTGCCCGCGCTGCGGCGCGGCCGAACCCGGCTACCAAGTCGCGGCCGGCACCGGCACCGTCTTCAGCTACGTCGTGCATCACCACCCGCCGGTCCCCGGCAAGACGCTGCCGCTAGTCATCGCGCTGGCCGAGCTCGACGAGGGGGTGCGGGTGCTGGCCGAGATGCCTGGCATCCGGCCCGGCCAGGTCGAGATCGGCATGCCAGTACGGATCGGGTTCCTGCGCGTCGACGACGCGCTCACGCTGCCCGCCTGGTACCCGGCCGGGCCGGGGCCGGCGGGCGGCGACGGCGCCGCGGCGGCCCGGCTGCCCGGCATGACCGTCGACGTCACGCCCACGTTCGTGGTCGCGACCGCGCTGGCGACCCGCGACTTCACCCCGGTGCACCACGACCGGGACCTCGCCGTCGCCAACGGCAGCCAGGACATCTTCCTGAACATCCTCACCGACACCGGGCTGGTGCAGCGGTTCATCAGCCAGTGGGCCGGACCGCAGGCGCTGATCAGGGAGATCTCGATCCGGCTGGGCGTGCCCTGCTACGCGGGCGACACCTTGCGTTTCACCGGGCACGTGACGGGGCGGGAACCGGCCCCGGCTGGGCTGCCGGCCGGCTACGAGCGCTGCCGGATCGCCGTCACCGGCCGAGGCCGCCTTGGCGATCACGTCATCGCCACCGCCGTCGCCGACGTGCCAGGGAGCGCGGCGTGACGGCCGGTTCCCGGGCGCCGGCCGCGGCCATCGCCGGCATCGGGGCGACCGAGTTCTCCAAGAACTCGGGCCGCAGCGAGCTGCGCCTGGCCGCCGAGGCGGTGCGGGCCGCGCTGGACGACGCCGGGCTGACCGGCGCCGACGTGGACGGGCTGGTCACCTTCACGATGGACGCCAATGCCGAGGTCGCCGTGGCCCGTGAGATCGGGGCCGGCGAGCTGACCTTCTTCAGCCAGATCGGCTACGGCGGCGGCGCCGCCTGCGCGACCGTGCACCAGGCCGCGATGGCCGTGGCGACCGGCGCGGCGCAGGTCGTGGTCTGCTACCGGGCGCTCAACGAACGGTCGGGCCGCCGGTTCGGGCAGGTGGCGGTCGGCGCCGTCACCGCGCCGACCTCGTCGGGGGTCGACAACGGCTGGCACTACCCGATGGGGCTGTCGACTCCGGCCGCCACGGTCGCCATGCAAGCCCGCCGGTACATGCACGTCTACGGCGCGACTAGCGAGGACTTCGGAGCGGTAGCGGTGGCTGACCGGCGGCACGCGGCAGTCAACCCGGCCGCCTGGTTCTATGGCAAGCCGATCACGCTGGCCGAGCACCAGGCGTCACGCTGGATCGCCGAACCGCTGCGGCTGCTCGACTGCTGCCAGGAGAGCGACGGCGCCGTCGCGCTGGTCGTCACCAGCCTGGACCGGGCGGGCGCCTTGCGGCAGGCTCCGGCGGTGATCCGGGCCGCGGCCCAGGGGGCCGGGGCTGATCAGTTCACGATGACCAGTTACTACTCGGCCGACCTGACCGGCCTGCCGGCCATGGGCGTGGTGGCCAGGCAGCTCTGGCGGCAGTCCGGCTTGTCGCCTGCCGACATCCGCACCGCCGTGTTGTACGACCACTTCACCCCGTACGTGCTGATGCAGCTGGAGGAACTGGGGTTCTGCCCGCCCGGCGAGGCGAGGAACTTCATCGCTGGCGGGACCATCGAGGCAGGCGGCGCGCTGCCGCTGAACACGCACGGCGGTCAGCTCGGCGAGGCCTACATCCACGGCATGAACGGGATCGCCGAGGCCGTCCGCCAGGTCAGGGGCACGTCGGTGAATCAGGTGCCAGGCGACGGGCCAGTGCTGGTCACGGCGGGCACTGGCGTGCCGACCAGCGGCCTGGTGCTCGCCGGAGCATGAACTCCCCGGCGGCGAACTGTCCGGTGTCAAGCCGATAGTGAATTGTTGGGCAACTCGTGCGGGAATGACCGCCGGAACCGCTACTGTATGCCCCGGCAGCGCGCAGAAAGCGCGCTATCGCATAGTAGGGGAGACAATGCGGCAGTATGTTTCGCGCGCGCGACGGATCGCGCTGGCCGTCCCGGCCGTCCTGACCGGGCTGGCCCTGACCACCGGCGTGGCGTCGGCCACGACGGCGTCAGCCCATCCCGCCCGGCCCGTCGCGGCCAATGTGACCTGGACCAAGATCAAGCCGATCAACAATTGGCACTCGGCCGAGAGCCCGTACGCTACCGGCGACCCGGCCTGGGCGATCAGGAACGGCATGGTGTACCTGGCCGGATCGGTCAAGCGATCGGGCGGCACCGCCACCCAGTTCGGCGTGCTGCCGGCTCAGGCCAGGCCCAGCCACGACATGTGGATCACGGTGTACACCCTCAATGACACCACCGGCACGCTGTACATCAACACCAGCGGGCAGATGGATGCGTACGGCGCAAGCTCGCCCGGCTTCCTCTCGCTGGCCGCGGTCTCCTTCCCGGCTCGGACGACCAGGCAGACCAAGTTCTCGCTGCGCAATGGCTGGCACTCCGAGCAGTCGGCCTGGAATTCGGGCGACCCGTCCTACTCGGTCAGCGGCGGCGTCGTGCGGCTGGCCGGCTCGCTGGCGACGCCGGGCACGAACGACGAATTCGCCGTGCTGCCCAAGGCTGCCCGGCCATCGCATGTCCTGTACCTCACCGTCTACACCTTCGGCGGCACCTTCGGCACGGTGCAGATCGATCCGAACGGCGTGGCCAGGGCCTACAGCGGCAGCGCCGCCTCGTTCACCTCGCTGGCCGGTGTGTCGTACCCGGTCGCGTCGGCCAAGCCGCACAAGCTGACGCTGCTGCACGGCTGGCACTCCGAGCAGGGCGCCTGGAACTCAGGCAACCCGTCCTACGCGGTCAGCAACGGCATCGTGTACCTGTCCGGGTCGCTGGCCACGTCTGGCACCAACGAGGTCTTCGGGGTTCTGCCGAAGGGCTACCGGCCCTCGCACCTGCTGTACATCAAGGTGTACACCTACGGCAGCACGGTCGGAACCGTGTTCATCGACCCCAACGGCACCATGGAGGCCTACGGCCCGTCCGGGACCTCGGCCCGGCAGTTCACCTCGCTAGCCGGGCTGTCCTTCCCGCTCGGCTCGTAGCGGCGCGGTTCCTGGCGCCCCCGGCCCGCTCGCGGGCCGGGGGCGCTCCTGGTCAGCCAGGTCGAGCGCCGCGATGTAGCCGAACGTCATCGCCGGGCCGATCGTCGCGCCGGCGCCCGCATAGCTGCGACCCATCACGGCCGCGCTTACGTTCCCGGCCGCGTACAGGCCGCCGATCGGCGTGCCGTCCGCGCGCAGCACCCTGGCCCGCTCGTCGGTCCGCAGCCCGCCCTTGGTGCCGAGGTCGCCGGGAACGATCTTGACCGCGTAGAACGGCGGCCGCTCGAGCGGGGCCAGGTTGGGGTTCGGCCGGCAGCGCGGGTCGCCGTAGTAGCGGTCGTAGGCCGAGTCGCCCCGGCCGAAGTCCTCGTCGGTGCCAGACCGGGCGAAGCCGTTGAACCGCTCGATGGTGCCGGCCAGCCCGTCGGCCGCCACCCCGATCTGCCCGGCCAGCCCGGCCACGGTGTCGTCGCGGAAGACCGTGCCGGCGGCGTACCAGCGCCGCGGCAGCGGCTTACGCGGCGGCATGCCGGCGAAGACGTACCGGTTCCGGTACCGCTGGTCGAGGATCAGCCAGGCCGGGATATGCGGGGTTGCCTCGGAGTGCCGGTCATACATCGCGTGCACCGCGTCGACGTAGGGCGCGGCCTCGTTCACGAACCGCTGGCCGGCCTGGTTGACCAGGACGCAGCCGGGCAGCGAGCGCTCGGACAGGCAGAAGAACGGCCCGCCGGTCAGCGGGATCGACGGTCCCCACCAGGCGTCGTCCATCAGCTCGAGCGCGGCCCCGGCGTCCTGGCCGGCCACGATGCCGTCGCCGGTGTTGCCGGGCGAGCCGACCGTCCACTCGGTGCCGATCGGCGGCCGCTGATACTGGCGTCGCATGGCCGCGTTGCGCTCGAACCCGCCGGTCGCCAGGATCACTCCTCGCCTGGCTCGGATCACGGCGGGCTCGCCGTCGCGGGTGACCCGGATTCCGGTGACCGCGCCGTCCTCGGCCACCAGGCCGGTCAGCGGGGTGTCCAGCCAGACCGGCACGCCGGCCTCGGTCAGCCCGGCCCGCAGGCCGGCCGCGAGGGCCTGGCCGAGACTGAGCGTGCGCCGCCGCAGTGCCTTGGTGACCGCCATCCGGGCCGCGACCCTGGCCGTGGTCCATATCGCCCGCGGGTGGCTGGTGCCCAGGCTGAGCCAGCGGTACTCGGCCGCGGTGATGGCCATGCCGTCCGGGGCCGGCAGGTACGGCGGGTTCAGCCGGGACAGCTCGGGGCCGAGTAGGCGCCCGTCCAGCGGCACCGGCTCGATCGTCCGGCCGCCGGCCAGCCCGCCCGGTGCCTCCGGGTAGTAGTCGGCATAACCGGGTACCCAGGCGAACTCCAGCGGGGTGCGGGCCAGGATCAGGTCCAGCATCGCCGGGCCGTGCTCGAGCACCGCGTGCTGCCTGGCCTTGCCGACGTCCTGGCCGGCGACGAACTCCAGGTACCGGCGGGCCGCCTCGGCCGAGTCGCGGACCCCGGCCCGGCCGAGCGCGGAGTTCCCGGGAACCCACAGGCCACCGCCAGAACGGGCGGTGGAGCCGCCGAACCTGGCGTCCTTCTCGACGACGACGACGCTCAGCCCGCGGCTGGCCGCGGTCAGCGCGGCGGTCAGGCCGGCCGCTCCGCTGCCCGCCACCACCACGTCGAACTCCGGCTCAGCCGCCATGGCGCCTCCCGGGCACCATAGTAGAACACGTTTCAGTTTTGCCGGGAGGCGCCAGTCAGGGGGCCGGGCAGGTACGGAACGCCAGCGCGGCGGTCACCGTACGGCGGGACCCGCCGTTGGCGAACGTCACCGTGCCGGTGAGCGTGTAGCTCGTGCCCGCCTTGAGCGAGCCGCCGTTGAGCGTCTTGGCGTGCAGCGTCGAACGGCCCAGGCGCAAGGTGCTGCTCACGGTCCGCCAGTGCGAGGCGGGCGAGCCCTTCACCCCGACCGCGGTGGCGACCGGCGGCAGGCACGAGGCTGGGCCGGTTACCGTGACCCGGCCGCTGGCCGCTGCCTTGCTCGCCGTCACTGTGCGGGCGGGCAGCAGGACCGGCGCGACGACCAGCTTGTCGCCGGACGACGACTCGACCGACCAGGCGGCCCAGCCGCGGCCGCTCGGCGCGGTGGTCAGCTGGGGGGCGCCGCCCGCGAAGGTGCCGTGCCCGCTCCAGCGCACGACCGCCGCGTGCTGGGTGTCGGTCAGGTTGGCCAGGGCCACTTGCCCGCACTCGATCGAGATGTCGGCCAGCCGGCCGCTGCCGTCGGAGACCGTGTCGTGGCTCGACGGCGAGCAGGCGTTACGGTCGCCGGTCAGCGACGGGGCGCCGAAGCCGGAGCCGGTCCACTTGGCGACTACCGGGTGGTAGCTGGCGTTGTTCTCGGTCGCGACCAGCCGCGGGCCGTGCGAGGTGCCGGCCAGGCCGAAGTCGGCGTCGGCGGTCCAGGTACGGGCGATGGCGTGAAAGGCGGACCAGGAACCGCCCGGCTTCCTGGCGGCGAAGGAGACCGGGTCGGAGACGGCGCCGTCCTTGTCGATACCGAGCACCGCGGTGGTGCCGGCGAAGGCGAGCCTGGCCGTCCCGACGAAGTACGGCGTGCCGATCGTGACCGGCGCGCTGGTGAAGCCCGGCCTGATCTGCAGTTTGTGCACGGCGCCCTGCTCGACCTGAGTCACCACCCAGATCGTGCCGCCCGGGCCGGCCACGGCATCCTGCAGGAGGCCGAAGCTGGGTGCGGTGGCGACGTCATGCGGTGCCGATAGCGTCCCTCCCGAGTGCGAGGTC
>DASWAH010000013.1:0-7312 GCA_036391235.1 Streptosporangiaceae bacterium | reverse complement strand
TGACCATCGGGACGCAGTGGAAGGCGTCCGAGTCGGCGGAGAACGTCTACGAGGGTCGCGACGCTTCCGGCTCTGTGCGGTGGACCGCGACCGCGGCCGATCTCGTCTTCGGGTCGCATTCGCAGCTGCGAGCCATCGCCGAGGTGTACGCGTCGGACGACGGCCAGGAGCTCTTCGTCCGCGACTTCGTCGCGGCCTGGGACAAGGTCATGAACCTGGCCCGGTTCGACCTGGCCAGATAGGCCGTGCGCCCGGCCCGGCCCGGGCCGCCCGGCCCGGGCCGGGCGCTCCGCGGCCGCCCGGCCGCCGCCCGAAACTCCGCACCGGAATCGCTGGGTGGGGTTATCGCGCTATGGACCTGACAGGTCTACCCGGTCTTTCCGGTCGGGTCTGAGTCAGGGTTACGGTCGAGTGCGGTGGCGGTCGCGCGGCGCAGTGAGGACGCTCCGCTGTGCGTCGCGGCGCGTTGCCATGGCACGACGCCCTCGATCTCGGTCTCGAGCGAGAAGCTGAGGAAGGTCCTGATCAGCACGATCAGGCCGAGGACGAGCACGTTGGTCAGCGTGGGGGCGACGGCAACGGTCCTGACCAGGTCTGCGGCAACCAGGACCTCCAGGCCGAGCAACAGCGTGCCGCCGAACGCCTGGCGGAGTGCCAGGTAGCCGCGCTGCGCCTGGCCCGACCGGCGCCAGGACAGGACCGCCAGCACCGCCGACCACACCACTCCGGCGACCAGGACGAGTGCGCCGAGCGCCTCGAACCCCTGGGCGACGTGCGTCATCACGATGGTGAAGACCGACTCGCTGGCGTGTTCTGACGCTAGCGGCACGAGCAGCGCCATGGATTCTGGCCCCCCTCCGGCCGCTCAGCACGGGTCATACCCGCGAGTTAGTCGCAAATATCAGGCGGCGAGTGACCTTGGCCTCTGGCCCGCGGTGTCCGGGCGGCGTTGGCTGGCAGCATGGCTGCGCGTGTCGCCAGGCGCGCCAGGAGTGGCGCGGCGCCGCTGATCGAGCGGGCGAGTCCCGCCGACCGGGCGTTCCTGGCCATGGATTCTGGTCAGGTGCCCGAGCAGTTCGGCGTGGTCCTGTTGCTCGACGATGCCGCCGGCCTGAGCCCAGGGCAGTTCCGCGACTTGATCGCCGGGCGGATCACGGCTGTGCCGCGGCTTCGGCAGCGTCTGGTCAGGGTGCCGCTCGGGTGCGGCGGTCCCGTCTGGGTGGACGACGCCAGGTTCGAGATCCGCAACCACGTCCGCACGGTGGCCTGCCCGCCGCCGGCGGACGAGCAGGCGTTGCTCGATCAGGCCCTGGCGATCGTGCTCACCCGGCTGCCGCGGTCGCGGCCGCTCTGGTCGGCGACGTTGGTCACCGGCCTGGCCGGCGGTCAGGCCGGCCTGGTCATCGTGCTCCACCACACCCTCGCGGACGGTCTCGGCGGCCTGGCCGTTCTCGCCAGCATGATCGACGGTGCCGAGGATGCCGACGCTGCGGCTGACGCCGGCCCGGCTTTCCCGCGGCCCGGGCCCGACCGGGCCAGCCTCGTCGCCGAGGCCTGGCAGAACCGGCTGCGCGGGCTTGGCCGCATCCGGCAATGGTGGCGACTGCTGCGTGGCTCGTTCGGCGCCGCGGGCGGACTGGCGCCGCCGCAAGCTGCGCGCTGCTCCCTGAACCGGGCCACCGGGCCGAGGCGCCGCATCGTCACCGTCCGGGTCGACCACGCGGAACTGCGCGCATCCGCGCACCGGTTCGAGGCGACCACCAACGACGCGGTTCTGGTGGCGGTGGCCGCTGCCGTCCGCGATGTCCTCAGGCAGCGGGGCGAGAACATCAGCTCGGTCGCGCTCGCCGTCCCGGTATCCGGCCGCCCCAGCGACGTCGACGGGCCCGCCCTGGGCAACATGGTCAGCCCGATGATGGTCTACGTGCCGGCCACCGGCGACCTGGCCGGCCGGCTGGCCGACGTGGCCAGCCAGGTCCGCGCGCACAAGGCCGCGGCGACCGGGCCGCCGCCGATCGGCATGCTCGGCGGCCTGTTCAGGCTGCTGGCCGCGGCCGGCGGATACCAGGCCTACATGAACCACCAGCACCGCCTGCACACGCTGGTCAGCCACGTGCGCGGCCCGGTCGAACCGGTCCGCTTCGGCGGTCGCCTGGTCACCGCGGCGTTCCCGGTCGTCACCGGCGACAGCGGGAACATCCCGGTCTTCTTCGAGGTGCTGACCTACGCCGGGACGCTCACGGTGACCATGATCGCCGATCCGGAAGCGATGCCCGAGACGGCCGAACTGTCGTCGGCGCTGCGGGCCGCGCTGGTCGAGATCTGCGACCTGGCCGCGGCGCATCGGTGACCTTCGCCCCTGGTTCGCGCCGGTCAGGCCGGCTCGACTGGCGAGAGAGAGCGGATGCGGAGGCTGCCATGGCCAAGATCGCAGGCGAGATCCTGATCGGGCGCCCAGTGGACGTCGTGTTCGACTACGTCGCTGACCAGACCAACGAACCGGACTACAACCCGCGGATGGTACGGGCGGAGAAGCTGACCGCGGGTCCGGTCAGGAAGGGAACCAGGTTTCGCTCAGCGGTCGAGTCTGGCGGCCGCCAGGCCGAGATGCTGATCGAGTACACCTGCGTTGACCGGCCCCGGCGCCTGGAGTCGGAGATCACGATGACGCAGGCCGACTTCAGCTACCGGCTGACCTTCGAGCCCGGGCCCGCGGGCACCTGCATGTCCTGGGCGGGCGAGGTCCGGCCGAAAGGCGCCTACCGGCTGCTGAGGCCGGTTATCAACTGGCTTGGAGTGCGTCAGGAGCAGCGGATATGGACGTCGATGAAACGGCACCTCGAGACGGACTGCTCGCGATAGCCGCGAACCTGTCCCGGTACCACCGCGAACACGAGAAGTTCTATGCCGAAGCGCCGCTGTCCGACGCGATCGCCCTGCAACGAGCGGCCCGCTCGCTGCTCGCGCTGGCCGAGCGCTGGTCCGCAGCTGCCCCCGACGCCGAGCCCGCGCCGAGTCCGTACGCGGGAGCGCCGGATCTCAACGACGAGCGCGCGATCGAGACGAGCGGCGTCCTGTTCATGGAGGGTGCCGGCGAACCCGCCGAGATCACCAGGATCAAATCCGACCTGCAGACGATGGCCGCGAGCAGCGAGCAGAGCGGGGCCTGGCTCGCCAGCGCGATGAGCGCGTCCTGGGACATGGCCGAGGCGCTGCTCGACTATCCGCGGCTGGCCGACCTGCTGGCCGAGCGGCACAAGATCATCGGCGGTAACTGGCAGAACGCCGCCACGGCCCAGCTGGCCGGCCGCGCGCTCCGCCGCGCGGTCGCCATCATGGAGCGGGTCGACTTCTCGCCGGCCGGGCTGCGAGCGAACCTGTCAGCGGCGCGGACGGCTCCGGCGTACCTCTTCGCGGCGGCCGAGCTGGTCAACTACGCCGCTGACCTGTCGGCAACGAGCTCGGTGCGCACCCACGAGAACGAGCGCCGCTGGCGGATCTTCCACGACAGGGTCGAGGAGATAACCGCGCTGTCAGGTCAGCGCGGCGACCAGGGCTAGCGCGGCCGCGATGGCCAGGAGCGCGATGCCGGTGCCCAGCCCGCCGGCGGCTCCGCCGCCGGCGGCCGTCAGCTCGATCGCCCGGGACGGATGCCTCGGGTTGCAAGCCACCTTGACGGCGGTGCCGAGCGGCAGGTCCTGGCCGGCCTCGATGGTGTAGGCGCGTCCGTCCGGTCCGTCATAGCGGACGACCGCTTGCCGGGCTCGCCAGAACGTGTACGAGGGCGGCCCGGTGATTCCCTGGCGGACCTTGATGCCGACAACCTCGCCGGTCACCTGACGGCCCTGCCTGACCCGCCGTCTCGCGACCGCCCACGACCACACGACGGAGACCCCGAGCAGGGCACACAGGCATGCGCCGAGAAACGCCAGGTACCGTGCCGGTGTCATGTCCGCTCTCCGGGGCGCGGGGCAATTCGGCCGAACTCCCCGCAGAATGTTACGGATGCGGACCGCCGACCACCAGCATGTGATCGGCGCCGACCATCGCCCGGTACTCGGCGACGCCGCGGGACCGGGTCAGCCCGCGGCCGCCCTGGCCGCAGCAAACGGCGCCCGGTCGAAGATGAACCGGCTGTAGGTGATCCGGCCCTCGGTCACGGTCACGCACTCCGCGGCCGGCGCGCTGGCGACCGGCACCGTGCTGGTGTCGTACACGATCACCGCCGTGGTCTCGTCACCGAACGCGGCGATGAGTTCGGAGCCGGTCAGGATCTGCACGAACGGCTCCATGAAGGCGCGGTAGGCCGCGGCTCCTTCCAGGCGGCCGGCGGGCGCATCGCAGATGATGCCGTCATCGATGTAGCTCATCGCCGCCTCCAGGTCGTGACTGGTCCAGGCGTGGAAGTAGGCAAGGGCGGTGCGCACGGCGGGGCTGGTCGTCGTCTCGGTCATGACAGGTGCCTTTCTCGGTCGCGGCCGGCTGGTCGCCGGTCGGGTCTCATGCTGACCGTTACGACACCGGCGGCGGCCCGATCGGAACGGTCTGGGCGCATCTGGGCTCTGGCCGCGGTGTCAGTGGTCGCTGGCATGCTGGGTCCGTGGACAACGCCCTGCTCGAGCGCGCCCGCACCGGCGACGAACTCGCCTTCGGCGAGCTGATCGGCCCGCACCGGCGTGAGCTGCAGGTGCACTGCTACCGGCTGCTCGGCTCGCTCACCGAGGCCGAGGACATGCTGCAGGAAACCCTGCTGTCGGCCTGGCGAGGGCTGCCCGGCTTCGAGGGCCGGTCCTCGGTGCGCTCGTGGCTGTACCGGATCGCGACCAATCAGTGCCTGAACGCCCGGCGGGCGGCCAGCCGGAGAATCCCGGCTGAGCCAGTGCCGCCGTTCCAGCCGCCCGAGCCGACCAGCCGGGACGAGATCACCTGGCTGCAGCCGTATCCCGACGACCTGCTGGACGGGGTGCCCTCGGCCGGGTCCGGACCGGACGCCCGGTACCAGGCCAGGGAGGCGATCGAATTGGCCTTCATCGCCGGACTACAGCGGCTGGTCCCGCGACAGGCCGCCGTCCTGGTGTTCTGTGACGTTCTTGGATTTTCCCTCGCGGAGACGGCAGCGATGTTGGAGACGTCGGCGGTCGCAGTCAAGGGTGCGTTGCAGCGGGCCCGGGCGGCGATGGCCGCCGGGCGGCCAGCGAGCCGGCCGGCCGCGGCCGCCGAGCGCGCGCTGGCCGGGCGGTTCGCCGAGGCCTATCTCGCGGCCGACATCGACGGCCTGGTCGGGCTGCTGACCGACGACGCCTGGCTGTCGATGCCGCCCGCGCCGCACCAGTACCAGGGACCGGCCGCGATCCGCGCGTTCCTGCGGGCCAGCTTCGGATTCCGCGGCGCGCGCGGGGTCAGCCTGCGGCCCGTCCGGGCCAACGGCCAGCCCGGGTTCGGCAGTTACCTAGCCGGTCCCGGCAGCCCGGCTGCGGGTCCGGCCGGCCTGTTCGTGCTCGGCATGACCGGCGACCGGATCAGCACGATCACCCGGTTCCACCTTGACCACCTGTACCCGAGGTTCGGCCTGCCGGAGTCGGTGCCGGCCTGACGGCCGTCGCCCCGGCCGTCGCTCAGGTCAGCGCCCGGCCTGGTTCCCCCCGGCCCCGGCGTCCGTCCGGCGGTGCCGCCGGGCCGTCATCCGCAGCTGCATGATCCGGCCGGTGCCCGGGATCACGACCAGCAGGACGCCGAGCACCGCGGCCAGCAGCAGCGCGACGCCCAGCGGCAGGTGCCCCTGGGCGCCGAAGAAACTGATCGCGACGTGATG
Organism: Streptosporangiaceae bacterium; assembly: GCA_036391235.1. Lineage (GTDB taxonomy): Bacteria > Actinomycetota > Actinomycetes > Streptosporangiales > Streptosporangiaceae > Chersky-822. The sequence goes on along the minus strand of DASWAH010000013.1, from coordinate 1,500 downwards.
GCCGTTCTGCAGGATGAAGATCAGCAACAGCAGCAGGACCACGGCGAACAGCGCGGCCGCAACCCAGACGCCGCCGATGCGGGTCCGCTTGACGACGTGCTGCGGGGCGGCCGGCCTGGCCGGCTCCGCCTGCGTGGATGGAGCTGTCGGCTCCGCCGGCGTGGATGGAGCTGTCGGCACCGCCGGCGTGGATGGAGCTGTCGGCACCGCCGACGTGGCCGGAGCCGGCGTGGCGGCCGGTCCCGGCTCGAACCGTGGTTCCTGGACGGCCTGACCGGCTGGCTCGCCGGCCGGGACCGCGACATCGGGCCGCGTCGCCTGCGTGTCGCGGGCTGGTTCTGTAGTCATCGGCCTGCCTCCCCTGGACGGCGGAGCGCCGTCGTCCAGCACCGCTTCCCGGCAATCCGCGCGGTATGCACCTCCGGCGGCGATCGTCGGCCATGCCGGGCCGGTTCCGCCTAATGCGCCAGCGCTCAGGGCGGTCAAAATGGCGGCGGCCGGGCCAGGGATGGCGTGCCGGTACCCGGTGCCGGCCCACAGGTGGACGCGCTCGGGATCGCCGGCGGCCGCGGCCGCCTTGCGGATGCCGGAGGTGAGGTGATGCAGGGCCGGGTAACCGTACGGTGCGACCGGCTCGTACGCGTCGATGAACGCGTTTCGCAGGCCCCTGGCCGGCCGGCCGGTGAAGGCGTGCGTGATCACCGTGCCTGGCCTGGCCGGATCGGTCAGGGCCGCCCGGTGCGTCGCGGAGGTGCCTGCCTCGTCGGCCAGCAGCAACGCGGTGCCCACGGCCACGGCGTCCGCGCCGGCCCGCAGCGCGGCCCCGGCGTCGGCCGGCTCCGCGATGCCTCCGGCCGCGAGAATCGGCAGCGCGGTGACCTGCCGGACCGCCGCGACGAGATCGGCCGCGGCCAGGGCGGCGACCGGGCTGCGCGGGGTGAACGTGCCGGAGTGGCCGCCGGCCTGCGCCGATTGCACGGCCAGGGCATCCAGGCCGGCCTCTTCCGCCGCCTTCGCCTCAGCGGGTGACGTCACGGTCTGCATCAGCAGCGCCCCGGTCGGCCGCAGTGCTCTCAGGTCGCTGACCGGCGGGAGTCCGAACGTGAAGCTGATGACGGGCACCGGATGGGCTCGCAGGAGGTCGATCTTGTCCGCCCAGCGGTCGTCGTCCTCGACCGGCGTCTGGTCGTCCAGCGTGAGCTGGTAACGGCTTGCTTCGGCCCGCATGAGCTGCGCGTACCGGCGGAACGCGGCCAGGTTGACCGGCTCTGGGTTCGGCGCGAAGAGATTGACGCCGCAGTTCGCTCCCGCATCGGACACGGCATCGAGCTGGGCTGCGAGCTCATCAGGGGACTTGTAGCCGCCGGCGATGAAGCCCAGGCTTCCGGCCCGGGCCGCCGCGATCACCAGGGCGGGCGTTCCCGGGCCGCCGGCCATCGGTGCCGCCAGGACCGGCAGCCCGGCTCCGAAGTTGAAGCGTGCCACTACGAGGCCACCTCC
>DASWAH010000012.1:0-3855 GCA_036391235.1 Streptosporangiaceae bacterium | reverse complement strand
TTCTTCTACAAGCCGATCTGGTCCTTCCTCCAGGCCCCGTACTGCCGGCTGCACTTGCACTCGTCGGCTCAGGCCATCCCGCTTCCTGGCCGGGCGACCAGCGCCAAGTCGTGCCCGCTGTACGTGACCGGCATCTTCGACGGCTTGTTCATGCAGGTCAAGGTGTGCATCGCGGTCGGCGTCATCGGCTCGGCCCCGCTGTGGATGTACCAGCTCTGGGGGTTCATCGCTCCTGGCCTGCACGCCAGGGAACGGCGGTGGGCCTACTTCTTCGCCGGCTCGGCCATCCCGCTGTTCGCCCTCGGCGGCACCGTCGCCTACTTCGCAATGTCCAAGGGCCTGCGGTTCATGCTCGGCATCCTGCCGGGCCAGGTGTTCCCGATCATCACGATCAACAACTACCTCAGCTATGCGATGGCGATGCTGCTGATCTTCGGCCTGGCCTTCGAACTGCCCCTGGTCATGATCCTGCTCAATGTCGCGGGCATCCTCAACCATCAGCGGTTCGCCAAGTGGCGCCGCATGATCATCTTCGGGGTCTTCGCCTTCGCGGCCGTCGCCACCCCGAGCCCCGACCCGTTCAGCATGCTGCTGCTCGCCGTGCCGTGCGTGATCCTGGTCGAGGCGGCCGAGATCTTCGTCTGGGCCAACGACCGCCGCAAGGCCAAGCGCGGCACGGTCTACCCGGGCCTGAGTCCTGAGCAGATACACGAGTACGGCCTGGACGACGAACCCGTCCTGACCAACGACCTCGACGCCCCTCACTAACCCGCCCCGGCGGGACACGGGCGGGCGACCGGCAGCACCCTTGAGGCGAGCGGGAGCGGCCGGAACGTAGCCTTGCTTTCATGACCAAGCCGGGCAGTCCAGCGAGTCCTGCGAGCCCGGAGAGCCCGGCTGAGCGCTATGCGGCATTTATGCGCGCCCGCCAGGACGATGACCCGGAACTGGCCGCGTTCCGTGAGCTCTACGAGTTCGACTTCGATGACTATCAGGTCGCTGCGTGCCAGGCGCTGGCCGACGGGCACGGCGTCCTGCTCGCGGCGCCGACCGGTTCCGGCAAGACGGTGGTGGGGGAGTTCGCCGTCCACCTGGCCCTGGCCCGGGGGCGGAAGTGCTTCTACACGACACCGATCAAGGCGCTGTCCAACCAGAAGTACGGCGATCTGGTCCGGCGCTACGGCGCCGCCCGGGTCGGGCTGCTGACCGGCGACAACAGCATCAACGGCGAGGCTCCGGTGGTCGTCATGACCACCGAGGTGCTGCGGAACATGCTGTACGCGGGCTCGCCGACGCTCACCGGGCTCAGCCACGTGGTACTGGACGAGGTGCATTACCTGGCCGACCGGTTCCGTGGCGCGGTCTGGGAGGAAGTGATCATCCACCTGCCCGAGTCGGTGGCGCTGACCGCGCTGTCGGCCACGGTGAGCAACGCCGAGGAATTCGGCGACTGGCTCGCTTCCGTCCGGGGCGGCACGACGGTGATCGTCGACGAGCACCGCCCGGTTCCGCTCTGGCAGCACATGATGGTCGGCGGCCGGCTCTACGACCTGTTCGCCGGGTCGCTCGCCCACGGCGGGCCCGATGGCGCGCCGGTCCAGCATCCGAAGGTCAACCCCGAGCTGCTCAGGGTCGCCCAGCGCGACGCCATCGGCCCGCGCGGTGCTGGCCAACGAGGGGCCGGACCGCGCGGGTCCGGGCAGCGCGGTGCTGGCCAGCGCGGTGCTGGCCAGCGAGGGGGCGGCCGTCCTGGCCGGTACGCACCGGATGGCCGGACCCCGCGGTTCGCGCCGCCGCGGCGGGCCGACGTGATCGCGCGGCTGGACCGGGCCGGGCTGCTGCCGGCGATCACGTTCATCTTCAGCCGGGCCGGGTGCGACGCCGCGGTGCAGCAGTGCCTGGCCGCTGGGCTGCGCCTGACCACGCCGGAAGAGGCCGACGAGATCGCCGCGATCGCGGCCGCGCGCACCGCCGACATCCCGTCCCAGGACCTGCCCGTGCTCGGCTACGACGACTGGCTGGCCGGGCTCGAACGCGGCATCGCGGCCCACCACGCCGGCCTGCTCCCGACGTTCAAGGAGGTCGTCGAGGAACTGTTCGCGGCCGGGCTGATCAGGGCGGTGTTCGCGACCGAGACGCTGGCCCTGGGCATCAACATGCCGGCCAGGACCGTCGTCGTCGAGAAGCTCGACAAGTGGAACGGCGAAACTCACGCGGCGCTCACCGCGGGGGAGTACACCCAGCTCACCGGGCGGGCCGGGCGGCGCGGCATCGATGTCGAGGGACACGCGGTGGTGCTCTGGCAGCCGAGCATCGACCCGGCGGCGGTGGCCGGGCTGGCCGGCACCCGCACCTACCCGCTGAACTCCAGCTTCCAGCCGTCCTACAACATGGCCGTCAACCTGCTGGCCCAGTTCGGCCACGACCGGGCCAGCCGGCTGCTGGAATCCTCGTTCGCCCAGTTCCAGGCGGACCGGGCGGTGGTCGGCATCGCCCGGCAGGCGCACCGCATCCGCGAGTCGATGACCGGGCTGGCCGCGGCGAGCTGTGACCGCGGCGACTTCACCGACTACGCGCGGCTGCGGGCCGAGCTCACCCGGGCCGAACGCGAGTTGTCCAAGGGCAAGTCAGCGGCCCGCAAGATCGCGGTGCTGGAGTCGCTGGCCGCCCTGTCCAGGGGCGACATCATCGTCGTGCCCGGCGGCCGCCGGGCCGGCACCGCGGTCGTGATCGAGCCGGCCGGCGACCAGCAGGCGCCGGTGCCGGTCGTGCTGACCGAGCACCGGCAGCTCAAGCGGCTGGCCGCGGCCGACTGTCCCGACCCGGTCGTACCGGTCGAGCGGATCACGATCCCCGGCCGGTTCAACCCGCGGTCACCGCACGCCCGCAAGGACCTGGCTGCCACGATGCGGAACAAGCTGGCCGGAGCCGATCACAAGAACCTGCGCCGGGCGGCCCGGCGCAACGGGTCGGGACCCGCGGCCCAGGCCGAGGCCGAGACCGCGATCGCCGAGCTGCGCCGCGAACTGCGCGCGCACCCCTGCCACGGCTGCCCCGACGAGCAGGCCCACGCCCGGCAGGCGGAGAAGTACCTGCGGATGGAACGCGAGGCGCAGGCGCTGGAGAGGCGGGTCGCGGGCCGGTCGCACGTGATCGCCCGCACCTTCGACCGGGTCTGCGCGGTGCTCGGGCAGCTTGGCTACACCGACGGCGACAAGGTCACCGGCGACGGCCGGATGCTGGCCGCCATCTACTCCGAGCTCGACCTGCTCACCGCCGAATGCCTGCGCCGGGACGTCTGGGACGGCCTGAACCACGCCGAGCTGGCCTCCTGCGTCTCCGCGCTTACCTTCGAAGCCAGGCGGCCGGACGACGCCGGCCCGCCGCGCCTGCCCGGCCAGCGGGTCAGCGCCGTCATGACCGCGATGAACCGGCTCTGGGCCGAGCTGGACGGGATCGAGAAGCAGCACAAGCTGTCGTTCCTGCGCGAGCCGGACGCCGGCTTCGCGGCCAGGGCGCACGCGTGGGCGTCCGGCCGGCCGCTGGAGACGCTGCTCGGTGACGACCTGACCCCCGGCGACTTCGTCCGGGCGGTCAAGCAGCTCATCGACCTGCTCGACCAGATCCGCCAGGCGGCCGGGCAGGATCCGCTGGCCGACACCGCGGCCACCGCGATCCGGGCCCTGCGGCGCGGCGTCGTGGCCTACACCTCGGTCCAGTGATGGCCGCAGAGCCGCCGCGAGGGCCGGCCGCCGGCCTCGCCATCAGGCGGCTGACCCCGGACGACTGGGAGGTCAGCCGCAAGGTCAGGCTGGCCGCGCTAGCCGAGGCGCCCTACGCGTTCATGTCCACGCT
>DASWAH010000011.1:0-5547 GCA_036391235.1 Streptosporangiaceae bacterium | reverse complement strand
GGCATCCTGATGTCCATCAGCACGACATCAGCCCTGAGCTGGTGGGCCAGCGCGGTGGCTTGCTCGCCATCCGACGCCTCGCCGATAACCTCGATGTCCTCGGCCGTCTCGAGCAGGATCTTGAATCCGGCCCTGATCAGCGCCTGGTCGTCGGCCAGCAGGACCCGGATCATGCTGGCCCGTCCTGGCCGCTCAGACTGCCCACGCCGCCCGGAGCGCCCGCCTCGGCCGGCGACGGCCCGGCCGCCCGTTCCGGGCGGTCGCGCCGGAACGGCAAGGCTGCGGTGAGCGCGAACCCGCCGCCCTGGCCGGCCGGCCCCGCGGTCAGCTCGCCGCCCGCGGCGGCCGCCCGCTCGCGCATGCCCGCCAGGCCGTGCCCGCCGTGCCCGCCGGAACCGCCTGACCTCCGAAGCTCGCCGGGGCTCCCGGGGCCGGCCGGCCAGCCAGCCGGCACCCCGCGCCCGGTGTCGCGGACCTCGATCCGCAGGCAGTCCTGCGCGTAGCCGAGCGAGACCGTGGCTTCGGCCGGCCCGGCGTGCCGGATCGCGTTGGTCAGCGACTCCTGGATGATCCGGTAGGCGGCCAGATCGATCGCGGCCGGCAGGGCGGCCGGCTCGCCTGTCGTCCGCACCGTGACCGGCAGCCCGGCCTTGGCCGCGCCCTCGACCAGCACCGGCAGCTGGGCCAGGCCGGGAGCCGGCGAGGTGGGGTCGGCGTCGTCGGCCTGGCGCAGCACGTTCAGGATCGCGCGCAGCTCCCGCAGACCCTCCTTGCTCGCCGTCCTGATCGTCTGCAGCGCCTCGGCGGCCTGCTCAGGCCGCTCGGTCAGGATCACCGACGCCGCGGCGGCCTGCACGTTGATCGTCGACATCGTGTGCGCGACGACGTCGTGCAGTTCCCTGGCGATGCGCAGCCGTTCCTCGTCGATCTGGCGCCTGGCCTGGTCGTCGGCCCGCTCCTGGATCGAGGCCACGAACGCGCGGCGGTTCTTGACCGCGATCCCGCCGAACAGCGCCGCCGCGACCATGGCCGGGATCAGGAAGAAACCGCCGCCGGTCGCGCCGAACGGGTTTCCCGCGGCCGTCGCGGCCATCAGCGCGATCAGCGTCGCCGCGGCCGCGGCCGCGGCCCGCCAGGCACTAACCGCCAGCGCCACCGCGTACAGGCCGAACTGCGGCAGCAGCAGCGCGGCGCCATTGACGTAACCGAGCAGGCTGTAGGCGACAACCGCCGCCATCGAGGCGGCGAGGACCGCCACCGGGTAGCGGTACCGCCAGATCAGCACCAGGCCCGCGGCCGCGACCAGCAGCAGCGCCGCATTCGGGGTGTACGGGATCGGGTAGTTGTGCGGCACATCCCGCGGGTTCGTCGGGTGAGCTTCGCCGTAGGCAGCCAAGACCAAGATCACTGTGAGGCCGGCCATCAGGACGGCATCTCGCGCGCTGGGATTCCGCCAGGTGCGCCGCACCATCGCCAGCCCGCTCACCCGACCAGCGTAGGGGCAGGTGGCGGGCCAGGCATCCTCCGCCGGCAGGCGGCCGGCGTACTCCGGGAGGAGTACGGGCCTGCGATCCTGCTCCCGGCGCGGTAGCGCAGGTGTCACCGTCGGCCGGACGACCGGAATGGCGGGAAACGGCAGCCTGAGAACTGCCCGGCGGAACGACCGCCGGTGACCTCTCCCCAGGAGACCACGATGCAGTCCCTGACCAGGTTCGTCCTCCGCCACAAGGCCATCGTCGCCTTGTTCTGGCTGGCCGTGGCGGTGGCCGGCGTCCTGACGATCGGCGGTACCACGCACCGCATGACCAACAACTTCGCCATGCCCGGCCAGGCGTTCAAGGTCGACAACCAGATCGTGCGCGACTACGGCAACGGCGGCACGCAGACCCCGTACATCCCGGTGCTCACGGTCCCGGCCGGGGAATCGGTCACCAGCACGGCGGTCGCCGCCGAGACCGGCCGGATCTTCGCCGCCGTCGCGGCCGCGGTACCGCACGCCCGGATCGCCGACTATGCCACGACCGGCAGCCGCGCATTCGTGACCAAGGACGGCCGGAGCACGTTCGCGCTGATCTACACCCCGCCGGTCACCGGTTTCGGCGGACCTGACCTCGGGCCTGTGATCAGCACCGCCCTGCACCGGGCCGCCCCGGCCGGGTGGACGGCCGGCGTCACCGGCTCGCAGCTTCTGGCCAACGGCAAGCCGGCCGCCAGCAAGGGCACCAGCATCATGGTCGAGTCCATGATCGGCGCGCTCGGCGCACTGGCCATCCTGGCCTTCGTCTACGCCAGTTTCCTGGCGCTGCTTCCGCTGCTGATCGGCGGGGTGTCGGTGCTGGCCACGTTCCTGGTCGTGGGCGGGCTCACGGAGATCACCGGGATCAGCCAGATCGTGGAGTTCCTGATCGCGCTCATCGGTCTAGGCGTCGCGATCGACTACTCGCTGCTGGTCGTGAGCCGGTGGCGGGAGGAGCGGGCAGCCGGCCGCGACAACACCGCCGCCGTGGTCGAGGCCATGAACCACGCCGGCCGCGCGGTCGTCTTCTCCGGCCTTACCGTGGCGATCGGGCTGCTGTCGATGATCGTGCTGCCGGTGCCGATGTTGCGCAGCGTCGGGTACGGCGGCGTGCTGGTCCCGCTGATGTCCGTGCTCGTCGCGGTGACCCTGCTCCCGGTGATCCTGGCCGCCGCCGGGCCGCGGCTCGACTGGCCGAGGCTGCGGACCGAGCGCTCGGCTAGCCGCCTGTTCTCGGCCTGGGCCCGCGGGGTCTACCGGCACCGCTGGCTATCCGCCGTGGCCGGCCTGGCCGTGCTGGGCGCGCTCATGCTGCCGGCCCTGTCCCTGCACCTGGGTGAGCCGGGCAGCTCGTCACAGGCGACGGCCGGACCCGCGCACACCGCCCTGATGACGCTGACCAGGGGCGGCATCCCGTCCGGGGTCATCACCCCGGCCGAAGTCCTGACTACCGCCCGGGGGGCCGGTGCCGTCGCGGACCGGGCCGCGCACCTGCCCGGCGTGTACGCGGTATTCGCGCCGGCCACTCCCGACTACCGCCAGGCCGGAACCGCGATCGTCACCGTGCTCCCGCACACCGAGAGCACGATTCCGGCCGGCCAGCACGTCGTCGCCGGCCTGGAGCACGCCCTGATCGGCTCGGCCCACGTGATCGGGGTAGGCGGTCCAGGCGCCTCGATGATCGACTTCGAGCACGCGGTGTACGGCGACTTCCCGCTGATGCTGGCACTGATCGGGATCGCCACGTTCTTGCTGCTGGCCAGGGCGTTCCGGTCGGTGCTGCTGGCCGCCAAGGCCGTGGTGTTCAACCTGATCTCGCTAGCCGCTGCCTACGGCGTGCTCACCTGGGTCTGGCAGGACGGCCACGGCTCGAACGCCGTCTGGGGCATCCCGGCCACCGGCGCGATCACGATGTGGGTGCCGCTGATGGTCTTCGCGTTCCTGTTCGGCCTGTCGATGGACTACGAGGTGTTCATCCTGACCAGGATCCGCGAGTCCTACGACGCCAGCGGCGACGCGCGGGCCGCGGTCATCGAAGGCCTGGGCCGGACCGGGCGGCTGGTCACCAGCGCGGCCGCGATCCTGATGTTCAGCTTCCTGTCCATGTCGACCGGGCCGCAGACCGACCTGAAGATCCTGGCCACCGGCCTCGGGGCCGGCATCCTGATCGACGCCGTGGTCATCCGCTGCCTGCTCGTGCCGGCCATGGTCGCCCTGTTCGGCCGGGCGAACTGGTGGATGCCGGCCAGGCTCGGCCAGATCCTGCGGGTCCCGGCGGTGGCTGTCCCGGCCGGCGCCGGCCGCGCGGCCAACGTGACCGGAGTGGCCGGAGTGGACGGCGCGCAGTCGGCCCTCAGCGGATCCCGCTGATCCCTCGTCCTCCGCCCTCGACGCCGGGCCGGGAGCACCCGCTCCAGGCCCGGCGTCCGCAGTTCGCCCGTTCCGGAGTCCCCAGACAGCGCCCCGCGACGACATTGGATCCAGCTGGGCGCCACATACCAGGGCAGATCGGCGCTCAGAGTGGTCAAGCCGGATCCAGTGTCAGTTTGATCATGGACGAGCCGGACGGGGGCGATGCGGGCGGGGCGCCTGGCGGGGTCTCGGGCGTCGGCGTGCGCAGTTCCGTGCCGAACCGGACGGCGTAGTCCTCGGCCATGCCGTCGTAGATCGCCAGCACGGCGCTCTGGTCGTACCCGTCAGCGGGCATGAGGTCGGCTCCTTGATCACGGTAAAAGCGCGGCAAAATCGGAAGTGGCGCTCCCAGGCGGACGAACGGGTACGGGCTAGGATCTTCGGCCATGCGGAAGTCGCGTCGCGCGGTCGTCGCGACCATTGTCGCCCTCAGCGGCCTGGCCATAGCGGCGGGCGCGATCCAGACCTGGATCAACGCTCGAGGGCACCGGCCCAGCTCGGGCATCAGCCACACGGCGATCACCGGCGTGGTGCACTGGACCTACCAGTACTGCGCCGCCTTCGACCACTCGTTCGCCATGGTCGTGGTGGTGGCCGGCGGACTGGTCTTCCTCGGCGGGGTCATCGCGTCCGAGCTGGTCGCCAGCCTGTTCTCGTTCATCGCGCTGGCCGCGTCCGGGCTCTGGATCGGCCTGAACGCGACCTACTACAAGCCGGTGAACCTGCCTTACACCGACCTGCGGACCGGAGCCTGGCTCGCCATCGGCGGCAGCCTGCTCGCCCTGATGAGCTCGTTCTTCGTGCGCGGCTAGCGCGGCTAGGCGGCCGCCCCGGGCCCGTGGCCGCCGGGCGGCCACGGGACCAGCGGCTTGCCGATCTCCCAGTGGTGGCCGAACGGGTCCGCGACCCGGCCGAGCAGCCAGCCGTGTTCCTCGGCGGCCGGGTACACCAGCACCGCCCCGGCCGCGACGGCCCGTTCGATCGCGGCCCGCGGGTCATCGACTAGCAGCAGCATCCGGGTGGTCGAACCGCCGACCGACTCCGGGCTGTAGTTGCCGTGCTCGGGTGACTCGTCGGCGACCCAGAACGGCGCGCCGCCGACCGACAGCTGGGCCACGACGGCCTCGTTGTCCGGGGTCCCGCCGACCTGATAATCAACTTCGGCACCGAACGCCCCGCGGTAGAAACTGATAGCCGCCAGCCCGCCGCGCACGGACAACTGCGGGACGACGGCGACGAACTGGCTGGCCGGAGGGTGGCCGGTTACCCGCATCGCGGGCTCCTTCCTGAGAACGGCCGGCCGCGGTCACGACCAGCGGACGTGCACCCGGTCCAGGAACAGGCTGAGCACGGCGGGATCGCCGCGCACGGTCAGCTCGCCGGCCGGACGGCGGTTCCACAATGCCAGGTACAGGTCGCAGGCGGGGCCCGTCACCACGCAGTCACCGGCGTCGGCCGGCGACGTCGTGACGACCCGGTCCGGGCCGATCGTGACCAGCCAGTCGCCGCCGGCATCGGTGCAGCGGACCCGCAGGCGGACGGCCGGGTCGGCCCGCAGCTCGCCTCCCGGCCTGGTGATGAAGCAGGTCAGCAGCTCGGAAACGCCGTCCGCGGCGAAC
>DASWAH010000010.1:0-8565 GCA_036391235.1 Streptosporangiaceae bacterium | reverse complement strand
GCTGCACCGGCCGACCGAGATGCACGCGATCCTCGGCCCGCTGGCCGGCCCGGGCGCGCCCTTGGTGCAGCGGGTGCTCGAGCTGATCTCCGACATCGAGGCCGGCCGGCGCAGCTGCGAACGGGCCAACCTGGACCTGCTCGCCGCCTACGAACGACTCGACCGGCTCGGCCGCCCGCTCAACGCGGTGGCCGCCGTCATCGGCGCCCCGGCCCGGGTGGCCGGCGGCCCGCTGGCGGGCGAGCCGGTCGCGGTCAAGGACATCATCGCGATCGCCGGGGTCCCGACCAGGTGCGGCAGCCCGGCCAGCGACACCGTCCCGGCCACGGCCGACGCTCCCGTGGTGGCCAGGCTCCGGGCGGCCGGGGCCGAGGTCTTCGCCGCGTCCCAGTGCCTGGAGTACGCGGCCGGCTTCGCCCACCCCGAGATCGGCGACACCCGCAACCCGCGCGACCCGGGCCGGACATCGGGCGGCTCGTCGGGCGGGTCGGCCGCGCTGGTCGCGGCGGGCGTCTGCGAGCTAGCGGTCGGCACCGACACCGGCGGGTCGATCAGGATCCCGGCCGCGTACTGCGGCATCACCGGGATGAAACCCAGCTTCGGGCTCGTGCCGGACGGCGGGGTGTTCCCGCTCGCTTCGCGTTGCGACCATGTCGGCACGCTGACCGCCACCGTGGCCGGAACGGCCAGGCTGCTGGCCGTGCTCGCCGGCCGGCCGGACCTCGCGGCCGGGGCGGTCGGGGCGGCCGGCGCAAACGGGCCGGCCGGGCCGGGCCGGCCAGAACCGCGGGACCCGGGGCTCGCGGTCGGAGTGCTGGCCGCGCAGCTGGCCGACCCGTCGGTGACGCCCGCCGTCGACGCCGCGCTGACCGCCGCGATCGCGGCACTGGCCGCCGCGGGCTGGCGGGTCACCGAGGTCAGCGCGCCGTGGCTGGACGAGCTGCCGCGCTGGGAGGAGGTGCTGGCGGTGATCGTCGCCCGGCAGGCCTGGCTGGTGCACGCGGGCCGGGACACCAGCGGCTATGCCGACGGCACCAGGGCGCTGCTGGAGTTCGGGGCGTCGGTCACGCCCGCGAGGTTCGAGGCGGCCCTGGCCGAGCAGGCCGAGCTGACCGCGGCGGTCACGGCGTCACTGGCCGGGGTGGATGTCCTGGCCGGCCCGACGGTCGGCTACCAGGCTCCCGAGCAGGACCCGCCGTTCGGCGTCGGGGACGGCAGCGCGGAGAGCCGGTTCACCGGACCCTACAACCTGTCCGGCCACCCGGCGATTTCGCTGCCCGTACCCGGCCCCGGCTTGCCGGCCGGGCTGCAGCTGGCCGGCCGGCGCGACCGCGACGCGGACCTGCTTCGGGCCGCGGCCGCCGCCGAGCAAGCGCTGGCCGGATCATGACCGTCGTACCGCGCCCGGCCGCTCCGCGGCCCGGCCGACCAGAAGGGACCAGTTCATGCCCAGCACCGTGCGCCGCCGCACCGTTGACCTGGCCGGAACCAGCGTGCCCGTCGTCGAGGTCACCGGCGCGGAGGACGGCCCGGCCCTGACCGTGATCGCGGGCGTGCACGGCTGCGAGTACGCCTCGATCGCGGCGGTCCGGCAGTGGTCGGCCGGCCTGGGCCGCCGCGAACTGCACGGCCGGGTCACGGTGGTGCCGGTGCTGAACGTCACCGCGTTCACTGCGCGCAGCCCGTTCGTCGTGCCCGAGGACGGCAAGAACCTGAACCGGTGCTTCCCCGGCGACCCGGCCGGCACCCTCGCCGACCGGCTCGCGCACGCCGCGTTCACGCAGCTCATCACGGGCAGCGACGCGCTGGTCGACGTGCACTGCGGCGACCTGCCCGAGGCGCTCGAGCCCTTCGCTCTGTATGAGGCGGGTCCGGCCGAAGACCGCGCCCGTGACCTCGCGGTCGCCTACGGGCTGGGCTACGTGATCAGGCAGGAGGCCGGCCCGGGCCGGGCGGTGGCGGGCACGACCAGCGCCGCCGCCGCGCAGGCCGGCATCCCGGCGATCACCGCGGAAGCGGGCGGCTGCGGGCTGATCGAGCAGACGGCCGTCGAACTGCACCTGCGCGGGCTTGACCGGGTGCTCGGCGCGCTCGGCCTGACCAGCCCAGCACCGCCCGATGGGGCCGACGTCCAGGACCCGGTCATGCTGAGCCGCTTTCTCTGGCTGCGCAGCGAGCAGCCGGGCTGGTGGCAGCCGGTCGTCCGGCCCGGCGAGCAGGTGGCACAGGGCCAGCTGCTCGGCACGGTCAGCACGATCGACGGGGCCGAGGTGCTGCAGTCCATCCAGGCCACGGCGGCGGGGGTGCCGATGTTCATCACCAGCTCCCCCGCCGTCGAGTCCGGCGGCCTGCTGCTCGGCCTCGGCGCGGCCTGACCGCTAGGTCCGCGCCAGCTCGGGAGCGGCCGCGCCCGGGCTGGCCGGCTCCTCGTCCTCGCGGGCCGGAGGCAGACGGTGCGTCCCCATCTGCTGAACATGACGTGCCTCCGGCGACTAGAATAGATACGGCTATCACCTTTGTTTACGCTGTTTACGTTTTACATTGTAAACTCGGCATCGAAGCCGCGGGGGGAAGGAGGCCGGGCCGGTGCAGGCCGAGGTTCAGGGGCTGAGCAGGCGCGACCGGCTGCGGGCGGCGACCAGCCAGGAGATCATCCAGGTGGCCAGGCAACTGCTGGTCACCGAGGGCAGCGCCGCGATGTCGCTGCGCGCGATCGCCCGCGAGATGGGGATGACCGCGCCCGCGCTCTACCGCTACTACCCGAGCCTGGAGGACCTGGCCAGGCACGTCGTAGCAGACATCTTCAGTGAGCTCTCGGCCGCGATCGAGGCGGCCATCGCGGCGGACGGCGCCGGCTCAGCGGCCGGCTCGGCCCCGGCCACCGCCGCCGCGCTGATCACCGCCTGCCGGGCGTTCCGTACCTGGGCGACCGGACACCAGGCCGAGTTCGGGCTGATATTCGGCAGCCCGCTGCCCGGCGCCGCCGGGCCCGACGACCCGCTGGCCGAGTGCGGCATCACCTTCGGCGGGATCTACCTGCGCCTGGTCACGCAGCTCTGGCGGATCACCGGGTTCGGTGTCCCGGCCGACGACGAGCTGGCCGAGGCCCTGCGCCCCCAGCTCGCCCGTTACCGCGACCGGCTGCTCTCCGACCTGCCGCTCGGCGTGCTGCAGGTCTTCCTGCGGTGCTGGGTACTGCTGTACGGGACCGTCAGCCTCGAAGTGTTCGGCCACCTGAAGTTCGCGCTCGAGGACTCGGAACCGATGTTCGACCTGATGCTGAGCGACCTCGCGTCGATGGTCGGCCTGACCTACCCGCTGCCGTGAGCTCGCTGCACTCAGGCGACGACCGGGGCGGCGCCTGAGTCGCTCACCATCGGACGCCCGGCCGCGGCCCAGTCCTGCATTCCGCCGCCCACGTTGATCGCCTGCCAGCCGGCTCCGGCCAGGGCGACCGCGACCCGGGACGAGCGCATGCCGGAACGGCAGATCACGTACACGGTCTCGTCCCTGGGGATTTCCTCGCTGCGGTGCCCGACCTGCACGAGCGGTATGTGCGTCGCGCCTGGCACGTGCCCGGCGGCCCACTCGTGGGGCTCGCGCACGTCAAGCAGCCAGCCATCCTCGGGGACGGCGGCGGCGGGCACCTCGGGCACCGACTGAGCCGTGGTCATTCGTTCCTCCGCAGGGATGTAGCCACCCGGCACCCAGGCGGCCGGGTACTCCGCATGGTAGGACACCACGCTGGGTCAGCACGGGCTCCGGTGGGCCGGCCAGCCCGCCGGACCGCGCGGCTACCATGCCTGGGTGATGATCAGGGACGCCTTGCCCGCAGAGATGGACGAGGTCGGGGATATCCGCATCGAGGCCTACCGGGCCGGCGGGTTCATCTCACCGGACTCGGGCTACGCCCCGACGCTGCGCGGGCTCGGCGCCGACGGGTCAGGGCACGTGCTGGTCGCGCTGGACGGCACGGGCATCCTCGGCACCGTGATGCTGCAGCTCTGGCCGCACACGGGCCAGGTCGTCACCGGCCCGCACGAGGCCGAGATCCGGGCCCTGGCCGTCCGGCCGCGGGCCCAGGGGCAGGGCATCGGACGAGAACTCCTGGACCGGGTAATCGCCCGGGCAGCCGAGCTTGGCCTACCTGCGCTGGTGCTCTGCACGGAACCGGCGATGCGCACCGCCCACCGCCTGTACGAGCTGGCCGGCTTCGGCCGCCTGCCGGACCGTGACTGGTCTCCGGCGCCGGGCGTCAGCCTGCTGGTCTACGGCCGCGAGCTGGGCTCGGCCGCGGCCGCCGATCCGGCCTGATCGCCGCCATCCGCGGGCTGACCACCGTCGCCCGCTGCCGCCTTGGCGGCCGCCTCGGCCTGCGCCCTGGCCGCCAGGTTGACCTTGCGCAGGTGCTTGGCCATCGACCGGAAGACGAAGAACAAGATCACGCCCATGCCGAAGATGACCAGGAACGCCACCGTGCCTGGCTGATCGAACAGCCCTTGCGAGGTGGCCAGGTACGTCACAGCCGCGCCTTCTCCCTGATGCCGGCGAACAGGTCGTCCTCTGGCTTGTCAGTATCCACCACCGACCTGGCCAGGTGATAATCCTCGGTCGGCCAGGCCTCGCGCTGGATGTCGACCGGGCAGGCGAACCAGCCACCGTTCGGGTCGACCTGGGTCGCGTGGGCGATCAGGGCCTGGTCCCTGAGGCCGAAGTAATCTCCGCACGGCACCCGGGTGGTGATCTCGTAATCCCGGCGCGCCTCCTCTTCTTCTTCCTCCTTCTCCCACGCGGACAGCCGCTCGGCGTAGACCGACTCCAGGCCATGCGCGGTCATCGCCTCATGCAGGGCGGC
Organism: Streptosporangiaceae bacterium; assembly: GCA_036391235.1. GTDB lineage: Bacteria > Actinomycetota > Actinomycetes > Streptosporangiales > Streptosporangiaceae > Chersky-822. Next base: position 3,710 of record DASWAH010000010.1, on the reverse strand, counting down.
GAACCTGGCCCGGTGGAAGGTAACGAAGTAGTAGAGCTTCAGCGGCTGCCACGGCTCGCCGCAGCCGGGATAGCGGTCGGGATCGGCCGCCGCCTCGAACGCCTCGACCGACACCCGATGGGTCATGATGTGGTCGGGATGCGGATAGCCGCCGTTCTCGTCGTAGGTCAGCAGCACGTGCGGGCGGAACTCCCGCACGGCCGCGACCAGCGGCCTGGAGGCCACCTCCAGCGGCTGCAGCGCGAAACAGCCTTCCGGCAGGGGCGGCAGCGGGTCACCTTCGGGCAGCCCCGAGTCGACGAACCCGAGGAATTGCTGACGGATGCCCAGAATGTCACGGGCCGCGGCCATCTCGGCGCGCCGGATGCCCGGCAAGTTCGCCCGAACGTCGGGCCGGTCCATGGCCTTGTTCAGGATGTCGCCGCGCTCGCCCCCGGTCAGCGTGCAGACCAGCACCTCCACGCCTTCGCGGACATAGCGGGCCATCGTCGCGGCACCCTTGCTCGACTCGTCGTCCGGGTGGGCATGCACCGCCATCAGCCGCAGCGGCCCGTCATGGCCGTCCGCCCGCGAACCGCCAGCAACCGGCCTAGCCGACGCAGGCACGGCGGCGGGCCCGGGTGCGGCAGGCACGGGTGCGGCAGGCACGGGTGCGGCAGGCACGGCTGTGCCTTGCGCGGTGGCGGGCACGGCTGCGGCGGGCACGGCGGAGTCTTCCCCGGGACGTGCTGATGACATCGACAATGTCCCTCTCGGTGACGGGCTGCTCGGGCGGTCATCGAATCCAGGCGGCCGCGCCGGCCGGGGCGCCGGGCCGCGCAATCGCCACCGGAACAGAACAAGCCGGCCGGCACCGGCATTCCGCCGGAACCCGCCAGCCTACTATCCTGGCTGGTCAAGCCCCTCCGCCCGGCACGCCGGCCGCGCCCCCCGCCGGTCATCGGCCGGCCTGGCCGCCATTCCCGGCTCGGGCCGTCCCTTAACCGCCCCGAACGGCTGTCAAACCTCGTATTTGTGTTCGAAAAATTTTTCTGACCTTGAGATGGTTGAATTGAGCTGGACGGACAAAGTAGTCTCGATGGATTACCCCCTCACGAGGGGCCCGGCTTCGGGCCCGCGGATAGTTCAGTTCCGCACCGCGGAATGCGAGGAGTTCTTGTGACCGAGACCCGCGACGACACTGTTACCTGGCTCACCCAGGAGGCGTATGACCGGCTCAAGGCTGAGCTGGATCACCTCTCCGGCCAGGGCAGGATCGACATCGCCAAGAAGATCGAGGCGGCTCGGGAAGAGGGCGACCTGCGCGAGAACGGCGGCTATCACGCGGCCAAGGAGGAGCAGGGCAAGCAGGAGGCGCGGATCCACCAGCTGACCCACATCCTCACCCACTCCAAGGTTGGTGAGCCGCCGCGCACCGACGGCGTCGTCGGGCCGGGCATGACGGTTACCGTCTGTTTCGAGGGCGACGACGCCGAGACCACGTTCCTGCTCGCCTCGCGCGAGGAAAGCGGCGCCCCCATCGATGTCTACTCGCCGCGCTCTCCGCTCGGCGCCGCGATCACCGGCAAGAAGGTCGGCGAGACAGCCAGCTACAACCTGCCGAACGGCAAGCCCCTGTCGGTCGAGATCATCGACGCGGTGCCCTACGGCGGCATGTAGGCACCAGACGGTGTAACCCGGCTACGACGAACGGCCCCGAGCCGGAAGGCTCGGGGCCGTTCGCTGTCCCCCGTATGGTCGCCTGAGATCAGGCGACCAGCTCGGGCTCGGGCGCCTTCGCGGTCCCCGGCATGTCGTTATGGCCGCGCAGCGGGATCTCCTTGATCAGCCAGGCCAGCACGAACACGAACGCGGCAGTGGGCGCGCCCCACAGGAACACCACGTCGATGCCGTGGCTGATGCTGTCCAGGATCGCCGACAGCATCGGGCCGTGCATGTGCTGGACGACCGTCGGGCTGAGCTGCGAGCCGAAACTCTTGGTCGCGGCGCCCGGCAGCTTCGCGGCCAGTTCGTCTCGCAGGGCCCGGTAGAACACCACGCCGAAGATCGAGACTCCGATCGAGCCGCCGATCTGCTGGAAGAACGTCCGCGAGCTGCTGGCCACGCCGATGTCCTTCGGCTCCACGCTGTTCTGCGCAACCAGGGTGGTGATCTGCATCAGGAAGCCCATCCCGATGCCGAAGATCAGGAAGAACGACATCGAGGTGAGCCGCGAGGTCGCCGGCCCGAGATTGGCCAGCAGCAGCATCGCGCCAGTCATGACCCCGGCCCCGGCGATCGGCAGCACCTTGTACCGGCCCGTCTTGACCGTGAACCGGCCCGCGAAAAGCGAGGTGATCGTGGAGCCGAGCATCATCGGGATCAGCAGCAGCCCGCTGACCGTCGGCGAGGCGTGCTGGACGGTCTGCTGGTACAGCGGCAGGAACGTCATCGCGCCGAACATGGCCAGGCCGAGCAGGAAACTCATGCCCGAGACCAGCGCGAAGTTGCGGTTCTTGAACACGTGCATCGGCAGGATCGGCTCGCTGGCCCGGTTCTCGACCCAGATGAACAGCACGACCGCGGCGACCGCGACGAAGGCCAGGCTCAGGATCGGCGCTGACGTCCACGCGTACTGGTTCCCGCCCCAAGTCGTGACCAGCACGATCGCGGTCGCTCCGACCGCGAGTACGGCCGCCCCGAGGTAGTCGATCTTGTGTGCGACCCGGTGCTTCTTCAGGTGCAGGGTCGCGATGATGTAGGCCAGCGCCGCTCCGCCGATCGGCATGTTGATGTAGAAGATCCACCGCCACGACAGCGTGTCGGTGATGTAGCCGCCGACCAATGGGCCCGCGATCATCGCGAGCATCATGGCGGCCATCATGTAGCCCATGTACTGGCCCCGCTCGCGCGGGGAGACCAGGTCACCGATCGTCGCGATCGCGCCGACCATCAGGCCGCCGGCCCCCAGGCCCTGCAGCGCGCGGAAGATGATCAGCTGGTCCATCGTGTGCGCCTGCCCGGACAGTGCCGAGCCGGCCAGGAAGATCACGATCGCTGCGATCAGCAGCCGCTTGCGCCCGTACAGGTCGCCGAGCTTGCCGTACAGCGGCGTCGTGATCGTGGACGCGAGCACGTAGGCGGTGACCACCCAGGACAGGTGACTCAGGCCGCCGAGATCGCCGACGATCCTGGGCAGGGCGGTGGAGACGACGAGCTGGTCGAGCATCGCCAGGATCAGCGCCAGCAGCAACCCGGGCAGCACGATCATCACGTCGCGCCGGCGTCCGGGCGCCGGCGCGGATTGCCCGCCAGCGACCACTCCAGCCTCAGCCATGGTTGAGTTCCTTCTTTCTGAACGTCGGTGAGCCTCGGTAAGTCGTCGATGCAGCCAACCTACTTGCCGACCGGCTAGCATCGGGACGAGAATCAGGATAGAGTCCTAACTAACCGGTCGTCAAGTAAATTCGCCGCCACCGGCGGGCAACCGCCAGGCCGGCTCACACGGCAAGGGCAGGACACCACGATGAACAAGATCGCCGAGGTCGGCGCGGCCCCGGCGGACATAGCGAGGGCCACGCAGGCCGCTCAGGCCGACGTGATCCAGGCGGCCGATGCGGGCCACGTGAGCATCAGGACCCGCACCGACACGCGGGCGCGCATCCAGCGCATCGCCGTCGAGCTGTTCGCCGAGCACGGCTACGAGGGCACGTCGCTGCGGGAGATCGCCG
>DASWAH010000009.1:0-1999 GCA_036391235.1 Streptosporangiaceae bacterium | reverse complement strand
GCTTGCCGGTCAGGCCCAGGCCGACGCCGACGGGCAGGCCCTGGCCGAGCGATCCGGTGGCCACGTCGACCCAGGGCAGGCGCGGGGTCGGATGGCCCTCAAGGCGGCTGCCGAGCGTCCGGTAGGTGGCCAGTTCCTCGTCGCTGATGGCGCCGGCCGCCTTCAGCATCGAGTAGTACAGCGGCGAGGCATGTCCCTTGCTGAAGATCAGGTGATCGTTGCCCGGGTTGGCCGGATCGCCGAAGTCATACCGCAGGTAGCGGGCGAGCAGCACGGCCATCAGGTCGGCCGCCGACAGGGAGGAGGTGGGATGACCGGAGTTCGCCGTCGCGCTGGCGCGGACCGAATCCACCCGCAGCTGCTGGGCCAGGCCGGACAGGCCGGCCGCATCGCGGTCAAGAGCGCTGGTCGTCGTGGTCGTCATGGTCGTGATGTCCTCTCCTGGAGTTACAGGTCCGCTCCCCTGGGCACCCGGCGGGAAACATGGCCGGGCCGGTTACCTGACCCGAAACTCCCCGCTCCGCGCTGGACAGCGCGGTCAGCCTCGTGTAACTTCAGAGGCAGTGCTTACGACGCAGGCACACCCCATCTGTCACGGCGTGACTTTTCTGGGTGTGCCTTTCCGTTTTTCTGAGGTTCGCGGCGCCTGATAGTGGCGCTTGCCTCCTCTTCCCGGACCGGCCTCCGATTCAGCTTCGCGCGGTGACAGCAGCCCCGGACACCGCAAGGAGACCAAGGGATGAAGATCGCCCTCGTCGCACGCCATGCCCCCGCTTCTGCCACCCCGACCGACCCGTATGCCGCCGAGCAGGCCGCGCACGTCGCCGGCCTCGGCAAGGCGCTGGCCGCCCAGGGCCACACCGTCGTCATCTACGCCCGCAAGGACGCCCCCGGCCTGCCGGAGCGCGAGACGCTGGCCCAGGGCCTGACCGTCCGCTACATCAAGGCGGGCCCGCCGGCCCCGGTCGCGGCCGACGAGATGCCGCAGTACGTCGCCGAGATCGGCCGCTACCTGGCCGCCCGGTGGAAGAAGGACAGGCCGGACATCGTGCACGCGCACCACTGGACCAGCGCGCTCGCGGCCCTGCTGGCCGCCCGCGAGCAGCCGGTGCCGATCGCGGCGAGCTTCGGCTCGCTGAGCACCGCCGAGCAGCGCCTCGGCGTGCCCGGCCCGCAGGACAGCGCCAGGACGAGGATGGAGAAGATCATCGCCCGCAGCGTGACCGGCGTCCTCGCCGGCACCTCGGACGAGGTCGCCGAGCTGGCCAGGCTGGGCGTGCCGGGCTCGCGCGTCCGGGTCGTGCCGGCCGGAGTCGACACCGCGAAGTTCAGCCCCGAGGGCCCGGTGGCTAAGAAGCACGGTGACCTGCGGCTGCTGCACGTCGGCTCGCTGGACGAGCACCAGGGCCTGGACAAGCTGATCAGGGCGCTCCCCGACCTGCCGGGGGCTGAGCTGGTCATTGCCGGCGGTCCCGACCCCGAGGACCTGGACTCCGACATCGCCTACAAGAAGCTCGGCAAGCTGGCCGCCGGGCTCGGCGTGGCCGACCGGGTCACCTTCACCGGCCAGGTGCCGGCCAAGAACCTGCCGGCCCTGATGCGCTCGGCCGACGTGTTCATCAGCGGGTCCCGGTACGAGCCGCTCGGCTCGGCCGCGATCTGCGCGATGGCCTGCGGCACTCCGGTTGTCGCGAACTCCGTCGGCGCCTACGCCGACGCCGTGGTCGACGGCACCACCGGCCTGCTGCTCCCCCCCGGGCGGCCCGAGGTTCTGGTCAAGCGGCTGCGCGAGGCGCTGGCCATGCCGATGAAGCTGACCGCGTTCGGCATCGCCGCCGCCGACCGGGCCAAGTCCCGGTACCCGTGGGAGCGCATCGCGGCCGAGACCGTGGCCGCCTACGAGCGCTGCATCACCGCCGCCGGGCCGCAGGCCACGCCGGCTACCCCGCTGCCCGCCCGCCGTCCGGCCGCCCCGCAGGCGCAGCCGGCCCAGCGCAAG
>DASWAH010000008.1:0-21628 GCA_036391235.1 Streptosporangiaceae bacterium | reverse complement strand
CTGACCAGCAACGAGAGTTACTACTACCTGCTGGTGCTGGTACTGGTCGTCACGATGGCGGTGCTGCGGCTGCTGGAGACGTCGCGGACCGGCCGGGCCTGGCGCGCGGTCCGGGAGGATCCGCTGGCCGCGGCGGCGATGACGATCCCGGTCAACCGGGTCAAGCTGATGGCGTTCGCGTTCGGCGCGATGGTGGCCGCCCTGGCCGGCACGATCTTCGCGGCCCAGCAGATCAGCGTGTTCCCGCCCGACTTCGACACCCCGATCCTGATCATCGTCTACGCCGGGCTGATCCTCGGCGGGGCCGGCAGCATCGCCGGCGCGGCGACCGGCGCGCTGGTGGTGATGGTCGTCTACGACGGCCTGCTGCGCAGCCCGGCCGAATCCGGCTACCTGTTCTACCTGCTCATCGCGATCACGCTGATCGCGAAGGTGCGGCCCTGGCGGCGGCTGGGGCTGGTGCTGGCGGCCACGGTGGCGCTCGGCTTCGCCGCCCACGCCGTCGCGACCGCGATCTCGCCGGCCGCGGTCGCCGGCGGCCCCGGCTCGGGCGGCTGGATCGGGACGGCCCTGCGGGACTGGGTGATCGTGCCCGCGAACCCGCAGCTGCCCGGCAACATCGGGTTCGTCGTGCTGATCGCCGGGCTGATCGCGCTGGTGCAGGTCAAGGGCCGGTGGCGGACCGCGCTGCTGGTACCGCTGCTGTACCTGGCCTCGTTCGTGTGGGAGACCAGGCTGGTGACCGAGCCCGCGGTCACCCGGCAGCTGATGATCGGGGCAATCCTGATAGTCATGATGAACTCCAGGCCGCAGGGACTGCTCGGGCAGCGGCGGGTCGAGGCGATCACGTGACCGGCCACGGAGGCGTGTCGCTGGGCAAGGAGGCGGCCGGGCCGGCTGATCCGGCCGGGGCGCCGGTGCTCGAGCTGGCCGGCCTGTCGCTGTCGTTCGGCGGCTTGCGGGCGCTCAGCGACCTGGACCTGGCCGTGCGCGAGCGCGAGGTCGTCAGCCTGATCGGGCCGAACGGGGCCGGCAAGACCACGGTGTTCAACGTGATCACCGGCGTCTACGAGCCCAGCGCGGGTGACGTGCGGTTCGGCGGCCAGCCCATCGCCGGGCTGGCCCCGCATCAGATCGCCCGGCTGGGGATCGCGCGCACGTTCCAGAGCCTGCGGCTGTTCCTGAACATGTCCGTGCTGGAGAACGTGATGGCGGCGACCTACGGGGGCACCAGGGCGATGCCGTGGGAGTCGGTGCTGCGCCTGCCGCGGGCCAGGCGGGAAGAACGCGAAAGCCGTGAGCTGGCGCAGGAGGTGCTGGCGTTCTTCGGCCAGCGGCTGGCCGGGTACCGCTGGGACCAGCCCGCGTACTCGCTCTCGTACGCCAACCGCCGCCGGCTGGAAATCGCCAGGGCCCTGGCCACCAGGCCCCGCCTGCTGCTGCTCGACGAGCCCGCCGCGGGCATGAACCCGGCCGAGTCGCACGAGGTCACCGAGCTGATCGGGCGGCTGCGGGACGAGCGCGGGGTGGCCGTCTGCGTGATCGAGCACGACATGCACGTGGTCGCGGGCTGCTCGGACCGGGTCGTGGCGCTCGATCACGGGGTCAAGATCGCGGAGGGCGGTTTCGACGCGGTCGCGAGCGACCCGGCCGTGGTCGAGTCCTACCTGGGCCGCGACCCGCAGGCACTGGCGGGGCCAGCCGGGCCCGAGACGGGGCCAGCCGAGCCGGAGACGGGGCCGGCCGAGCCGGAGGCGGGATCGTGAGCCTGCTGCGGCTGGAGAACGTCACCACCTACTACGGCCAGATGCGGATCCTGGAAGGGATCTCGCTGCAGGTCGGCGCGGGCGAGCTGGTCTGCCTGCTCGGCGGCAACGCGTCGGGCAAGTCGACCACGCTGAAGACGATCCTCGGCATCGTCCGGCCGCGGTCGGGCCGGGTCATGCTCGGCGGCGACGACGTGACGAGCTGGCCGGTCCCGCAGCGGATCGCCCGCGGCATGGCGATCGTGCCGGAGAACCGGCGGCTGTTCGGGCAGATGACCGTGCGGGAGAACCTGGAGCTCGGCGCCGTGCTGCGGCGCGGGCAGCCGCTGGATGAGGACCTGGACCGGATCCACGGCCTGTTCCCGCGGCTGCTCGAGCGGCGGCACCAGCTGGCCGGCACGCTGTCCGGCGGCGAGCAGCAGATGGTGGCGATGGGCCGGGCCCTGATGTCCAGGCCCCGGCTGCTGCTGATGGACGAGCCGTCGATGGGGCTGTCCCCGGCCCTGGTGCAGCAGAACTTCCAGATCATCAAGGAGGTGCACGAGTCCGGGGTCGCGGTGCTGATGGTGGAGCAGAACGCGACGATGGCGCTGACCATCGCCGACCGCGGATACGTGCTCTCGACCGGGGAGATCGTGCTCGAAGGCCCGGCCGCCGAGCTGCTGCAAAGCGAGGACCTGAAGCGGGCCTACCTCGGTCGCTGACGGGTGCCGCCGGCCCCGCGCCCGTTGACCGCGGGACCTTCTCGGCCTAATTTGGCAGCAATGAGTACTTTCGCCGCCGCGCCGAAGCCGGCCACCGCTGCCCAGGAACCGCCGCCCGCCATCGCCGCCGCCCGGGACCGGTTCAGCTCGCTGCGCGGCGACTTCGTATTCCTGGACGCGCCGGGCGGCACCCAGACGCCGGACGAGGTGGCCGACGCGATCGCGCGGGTGCTCCGCGAGTCCAGCGGCAACACCGGCGCCCCGTACGCGACCAGCCGCCGGCTGGAGGCGCTGACCGACGAGGCCAGGGCGGCCGCGGCGGCCTTCCTGGGCTGCACCTTCGACGAGGTGATCTTCGGCGCGAACATGACCTCGCTGAACTTCACGCTGTCGCGGACGCTCGGCCGTGAGCTGTCGGCGGGCGACGAGATCGTGGTGACCAGGCTCGACCACGACGCCAACGTCGCGCCCTGGCTGGACCTGGCGGCCGACCGTGACCTCGTCGTCCGGCAGGCTGACGTGCACGCGGACACCAGCCTGGACCTGAGCGACCTGGAGACCCAGCTCGGGCCGCGGACCAAGGTGGTCGCGTTCCCGTGGGCGGCCAACTCGACCGGCACGATCGTGGACGCCAAGGCGATCAGCGACCTCGCGCACTCCGCTGGCGCGCTGGCCTGGGTCGACGCGGTGCAGTACGCCGCGCACGAGCCGGTCGACGTGACCGCGATCGGCGCCGACGTGCTGACCTGCTCGTCCTACAAGTTCTGCGGCCCGCATCTGGGCATCGCCTACGGCCGGCGCGACCTGCTGGAGTCCTGGCGCCCGTACAAGGCCAGGCCGGTGTCGTTCGAGCCGACCGGGCACCGGTTCGAGACCGGCACGCTGCCCTACGAGCTGCTCGGCGGCCTGACCGCGACCTTCGCCTACCTGGACAGCCTGGGCGGCATGGCGGCGCTGGCGGACTGGGAGCGCGCGCTCGGCGAGCGGGTGCTGGCCGGCGTGCCGGCCGGCGCCCGGCAGTACGGGCGGCCGGGGATGGCCGGCCGGGTGCCGACGTTCCTGATCAACGTCCCCGGCGTGCCGTCGGCCTGGCTGAGCGAGCAGCTCGCCGAGCGCGGGTTCGGGGTCTGGAGCCACGGCAGCTACTACGCGCTCGGCCTGCACGAGCGGATCGGCTGGGGTGAGGCCCTGCGGATCGGGCTGGCCCACTACAACACCATGGCCGAGATCGACCGCTTCAACGAGGTGCTGGCCGAGCTGGTAGCCGGCTACCGGGGTCCGGCGTGACCGCGGGCACGGTGGTCACGGCCGACCGGGCGCCGGCCCGCGAGGCCGGCCGGGGGGCGACGCTGCGCACGCTGATCGACACCGGGCAAGGTGCTCCTGGCCTGGTCCGCACGCTGGCCGAGCTCGACCCGGCGGCCCGCCTGGACGGCGAGGCGGCCGGCGCGGGGGAGCTCTGGTTCGTGCTGGCCGGAACCGGGCAGCTGGACCTGCCCGGCCAGCCGCCGATCGCCTTGCGCCCCGACCGCGGCGTGCTGCTGCCGCCCGGCGTGTCCTACCAGGTCAGCGCCGGGCCGTCAGAAGGGCTGCGGATCGACCGCGTCGCGCTGCCAGGACCACCCGGCGGGAGCACCGCGCCGGCGTCGCGCGACTTCGCAGGCTGCGCGGTCGAGGTCACCGGGGACCGGGAGTTCCGTGTCCTGTTCGGTCCGGGCCAGGGCTGCGCGGTCGCGACCCAGTTCGTCGGCGAGATACCGCCGGGCCGGGCCCCTGGGCACAGCCACCCGTACGACGAGGTGGTGCTGATCCTGGCCGGCCGGGGGGTCGCGCACATCGGCGGCGCCGAGTACCCGCTCGCCCCTGGCACCTGCGCCCACCTGCCGCCCGGGCTGGTGCACTGCCTGGAGAACACCGGTCAGGACACGCTCCGGGTGCTCGGGGTCTTCCACCCGGCCGACAGCCCGGCCGCCAAGCTGACCGAAGATCGTTAGTCCGCCATCGCCTGCTGGCTGCAGAAACAGGACGCCCGCACCGGAACGTCGGCGTAAGCGGCCGCGACCCGCAACTGGCGTTCGATGATGGCCGCCTGCTCGGGCTGCCCGAGCCTGGTCAGGCACTCGTGGTAGCCGTGCAGGCTCCAGACGTTGCCCGGATGCTGGCACGGGCGCGGCAGCGTGGCGTCTAGCCCGAGATCGGCCCGGTAGACCGCCGCCGCGTCGGTGACCAGGCCCTGTTCGAGCAGCAGGGCGCCCAGGGCGTGCCTGGCTGGCTGCATCCACCCCCAGGGCTCGTCATACGGCAGGTTGTCGTCGAGGTCGACCGCTCGCCGCAGCGCGGCGAAGGCGGTCTCGTAGTCGCCCCGCCGGTACTCGATCTCGCCGTCCAGCATCGCGGCCGCCACGGCCAGGACATCCAGGCAGGTGTTGTTGAAGACGGTCCTGGACTCCGGCACCCGCGTGACCGCGCTGGTGAACGCATCGCGTTCGGCGAGTGCCCGGCTGACCTGGCCGGTGGCCGCATAGGCGACGCCCTTGGCGTAGTGGGTCAGCGCGGTCGTGACGCAGTACAGCTCCTGGTCGGCCGGGAGCGGCTCGGCCAGGATCTCGGCCCACTTCCCGAACCTGATCAGCACATGCAGCCGCATCGGCACGAAACCCTCGAGCCAGTCCGCCATCGGCGGCACCGCCACCCGCAGCAAGTCCTCTCCGATCGCCGCGGCCAGCTGCGTGGCCGATTCCAGGGCCGCGCCCGCGTGCCCGAGGAACATCGCGCCATAGATCCTGAAGTGGTAGTCGTGCGCCCGGTACAGCGTGTAGAAGTTCATCGCCCCCCGCTGGGCCAGGAACTTCTCGTCGGCGGCGATGGCGGCCGCATTGGAACGCACGACGCTGCGGTAGTCGCCGCACAGCACGTCCAGGTGGCTGGGCATGTGCCGCAGGTGCCCGGCATCTGGCACCAGGTCACGTAGCAGCTCGCCGGCCCAGAGCGCGTCTTCCGGCCGCGGTGACATCTCCATCAGGTGGATGTAGAAATGCAGCAGCCCCGGATGCTCGCGGCCGCCCGGGGCGGCCAGCGCTCGCTCGAGCACGTCCCTGGCCTCGATCGTGGCCGCGCCCTCGGCCGGCTCGCCGGTGCTGGTGTCCCACAGCGCCCACGGCGTGAGGTTCAGCAGCGCGTCGGCGAACAGGGCGGCGACGTCGAGGTCGCCCGGGTGAGCCTGGTACACCTCGCGCATCGCGTCGGCGTAGTCGCGGTTCCAGATCGATCCGCGCTCGCCTTCGCCGGGGTCGGCCGCCGGGTACCGGTGCACCAGCGCCCCGATCAGCGCCTGCTCGGCCGGGCTGGCCGGCCCGGCTCGCCGGACCGCGGCCGCCGCGGCGGCGTGGGCCCGCGATCCTGACTGCGACCGTTCGGCCGGGCCGAAGGCCTCCCATGGCTTGTTGTAGTTGGGGCCGAGCGCATAGGCCAGCCCCCAGTGCCCGATGGCGCAGTCCTGATCCGCCTCGATGGCCCGCTCGAAACAGGCCGCGGCTTCCTCGTGGTTGAAGCCGTAGACCCAGATCAGCCCGCGCCTGAACCACTCGCGGGCCTGCGGCGAGGCGGTGCTGATGTCCCGTTCGTACCCGCCCAGGTCGAAATATTCGCCCATCACGCCTTCCAGGCTAAGGGCCAGAGGGCGACGGCGATGGCGACGGTGCCGGGCTGCCGGTCGGGGTCGGGCTGGGCGAAGGCGAGGGTGACTTCTTCGGCTTGGGCGGGACGTAGGTGAGCGGCAGGTCGAAGTAGGGGTATGCGGGCGGCTGCACGAACGGCTCCGGCTTCAGGTGCAGGCGCAAGAACGTCAGCTGCCAGGTGGCGCCGGGCGCGTTGTCGCCGAACATCTGGCCGGGCACGGCCAGTGCGCCGTTCACCTCGCGGTAGTCGGCGTTGGAGCCGAGCATCTTGCCCGAGCCGGTCGGCGAGACCGGGTTGAACACCGAGACGTAGCCGGCCAGCCGGGGCGTGTAGCCGGCGAAGGCCGCGTAGTAGCCGCGGTTGGCGGTGCCGGTCTTGGCCGCGGCCGGGATGCCGATGCCCCGGTTGTAGGCGGTCCCGCCGCCGCCGAGCACGCCCTGCAGCACATAGTTGGCTGCGTCGGCGACGCCCCGGCTCATCACCCGGTGACAGTGCCGGCCCTGCACCGGCAGCGCGGCTCCGTTGCTTGCGGCGATGGCGCGGATCGCGTACGGGCGGCAGTAGACGCCGCGGGCAGCCAGCGTGGCGTAGGCCGCGACCATATTCAGCGGGGAGACATAGACCGAGCCGAGCGTGAACGACGGGTAGTTATCGGCCGACAGGTCGAGGCCCTTGGGCAGGTTCGGGTCGCGGCGCAGCAGGGAGACGCCGTCGGCCCTGACCATGCCCATGCTGGCTGCCGTGCGCACCACGTTGCACAGGCCGACCCGCTGCTCCAGGGTGGCGTAGAACGCGTTGATCGACCCGGTGGTGCCGTTGTAGATCGTGTAAGTGGCCGCGCCCTGGCGCCCCTCGGCGTTGATTACCGGGAACGGCGGCACGTAGCCGTGATGGCAGTTGTAATAGGGGCCGACCGTGGTCGGCGAGGTCACGCGGAGGTGGTAGCCGAACGGCAGGCCCTGCTTGAGCGCCGTCACCAGCGTGAACACCTTGGACGACGATCCGGTCTGCACGCCCGCGCCGGCCCCGAACTCGGTATTGACCGCGTAGTCCACGGTGGTGTGCCCGAGCCCTGAGCCGAACGCCCGGTTGACCGCGATCGCCCTGATCGCGCCGGAACCTGGTTGCAGCAGCACCTCGGTGTCGGCGTTATGGCCGGGGTTGTAGTAGCCCGACCTGGCCGGCACGATGAAGTTGACCGCCCGCTGAGCCACCTTCTGCTCGCGCGGGCCCAGGGTCGTGTTGATCTTCAGGCCGCCGGTGAAGTTCAGGTCGGCCCACACCTTGGCGTAGAACGGGTCGTGCCGCAGGATCGCGAGCACGTAGTCGCAGAAGAAGGCCGCGCCACTGGCCGCCTGGGACAGGCAGCCGGTCTCCAGCGGGAGCCGGGAGATGTGCAGCCCGAGCCCGGCCGCCGCGGCCGTGGCGGCGTCCGCGCCGGTAATGTCGCCGAGCTGGGCCATCCTGGCCAGCACGACGTCCCGGCGCTGCTGAGCTGCCTCCGGGTGCAGTAGCGGGTCGTAGGCGACCGGGTTCTGGACCAGACCGGCGAGCAGCGCGGCCTCGGGCAGCGTCAGCCTGGCTGCGGTCGTGGAGAAGTAGAACTGCGAGGCGACCTGGATGCCGTAGGCCTGGTTCTCGAAATAGGCCGCGTTCAGGTACGCGGCGAGCAACTGCGGCCTGGTCATCTGGCGCATCACGTTGGCCGCGATCCGCAGTTCGCGCAGCTTCCTGGTGACCGTCTCGGCGCTGCAGGCCTCGGACTCCGCGAGCGTGGCCGCGGTCAGGATGCAGGCGTTCTTGACGTACTGCTGGGCCAGGTCAGAGCCGCCCTGGGTGCCCGAGCCGGACAGCGTCGTGGCCAGCGCCCGCAGGGTGCCGCGCGGGTCGAGCGCCCCGTGCTGGAAGAACCGCGAGTCCTCGATGGCGACAATGGCCTCGCGCATGACCGGCGCGATCTGGTCGTAGCGAACGGGCACCCGGTAGATGTTCCGCGGATAGTAGTAGGCGATCAGGTGACCCTGGGAATCCACGATCTCGGACCGCGCGGGCAGCTGGCCGAGGCCCGCCACCGGCAGCGCGTCGAAGGTCCTGGCTGCGTCCTTGGTCGCGATTCCGGCGACACCGAGAAAGGGCAGGGCGACCGCGGCATTGAGCAGGCCAGCGGTCAGCGTGACCGCGACGAGAACGCCGAGCGCCTTGAGTCTGCCTCGACGTCGCCTGCGGGCCACGAGGTCAGCGTATAGTCACCGGGCGTTTTTCCATAGGTGCGGACGAGGCTGACGAATCGGACGCCTTAACCGAGCACGGCCGCGATGATGTCCTGGGCCTCCCGCTGAATCCTGGCCAGGTGCGCGGGGCCCTGGAACGACTCGGCGTACAGCTTGTACACGTCCTCGGTGCCGGAGGGCCGGGCGGCGAACCAGCCGGATTCCGACGTCACCTTCAGCCCGCCGATCGGCGCGCCATTTCCTGGTGCCGTGGTCAGCGTCGCCGTTATCGGCTCGCCCGCCAGCTCGCCCGCGCTGACCCGGTCGGGCGAGAGCCTGGCGAGCGCGGCCTTCTGCTCGCGGCTGGCCGGCGTGTCGATCCTGGCGTAGGCGGGCGCGCCGAAACGGGCGGTCAGATTGGCGTAGTGCTCGGAGGGGGACCGGCCGGTCCTGGCGGTGATCTCCGAGGCCAGCAGGGCCAGTATGATGCCGTCCTTGTCGGTCGTCCAGACCGAGCCGTCCCGCTGCAGGAAAGAGGCTCCGGCGCTCTCCTCGCCGCCGAACCCGACGCTGCCGTCTAGCAGCCCGGGCACGAACCACTTGAAGCCGACCGGCACCTCGAGCAGATCGCGGTCCAGGCCGGCGGTCACCCGGTCGATCATCGAGGAGCTCACCAGCGTCTTGCCGACGGCGGCCGCGCCCGGCCAGCCGTCCCTGGCCCGGTACAGGTAGTCGATCGCGACCGACAGGTAGTGGTTGGGGTTCATCAGCCCGCCGTCCGGGGTCACGATGCCGTGCCGGTCGGCGTCGGTGTCGTTACCGGTCGCGATCGCGAAGTCGTGCTGGCGGGCGATCAGCGCTGCCATCGCGGCCGGCGACGAGCAGTCCATCCGGATCTTGCCGTCGCTGTCCAGGGTCATGAACCGGAAGGTCGGGTCCACCGCGGTGTTGACGACGGTGAGGTCCAGGCCGAAGCGGTCCGCGATCTCGCCCCAGTAGGCCACGCTGGCGCCGCCGAGCGGGTCGGCCCCGATGGTGATCCCCGCAGCCCTGATCGCCTCGATGTCGACCACCTGCGGGAGCGCGCCGACATAGGCGTCGAGGAAGTCGAACCGCCCGGTCGTTCCGGCCGCCAGCGCCCGCGTAAAGGGAATCCGCCTAATTCCGTCCAGGCCGCCGGCCAGCAGCTCGTTGGCCCGGTCCTGGATCGCGGTCGTGATCTCGGTGCCGGCCGGGCCGCCATCGGGCGGGTTGTACTTGAAGCCGCCGTCCGAGGGCGGGTTGTGCGACGGGGTGACCACGATGCCGTCAGCCCGGGCGCCGCGATCCTGGCCGCCTGCGTTGTGCGCGAGGATGGCGCGGGAGACGGCGGGGGTCGGGGTGTAGCCGCCGCGGGAGTCGATCAGCACCCGGACGTCGTTCGCGGCCAGCACCTCCAGGGCACTGCACTGCGCCGGCTCGGACAGCGCGTGGGTATCGGCGCCCAGGTAGAGCGGGCCCTCGATGCCCTGCCGGCTCCGGTACTCGCAGATGGCCTGGGTCGTGGCCAGGATGTGGTCCTCGTTGAAGGACGCGGTCAGGGCCGATCCCCGGTGGCCGGAGGTGCCGAAAGCCACCCGCTCGGCGGCCTGGGCCGGGTCCGGGTGCAGCGTGTAGTACGCGGTGACGAGCTTCGCGACATCTACCAGGTCATCGGCCGTAGCTGGCTGGCCGGCGCGCGGATTCGCCATGCTGCCATCCTGGCATGCGGCCGCCCGGTGCCACCGGCCGGACCGGGCCGACCTCAGGGCAAGCGGGCTCCGGCTCCGCTAGCATCGGCCAGGATTCAGGCCGCACAGACCGCAGGACTGAAGGAGACGAGCATGGCTTCCCAGCTCACCACGTACCTCAATTTCAACGGCAACGCCAGGCAGGCGATGGAGTTCTACACCGCCGTATTCGGCGGGACGCTGAACCTGAACACGTTCGCCGATCTCGGCCAGCCCGGGCCGGACGGTGACCGGATCATGCACTCGCAGCTCGAGACGCCGGCCGGGTACACCCTGATGGCCGCGGACTACACCAGTGACATGGAGTATCCGGGAATGGCCGGCTTCTCGGTCAGCCTCAGCGGCGACGCCGGAGACGAGCTGCGCGGCTACTTCGCGCGGCTGTCCGAGGGCGGCACCGTGACGATGCCGCTGGCCAAGCAGGTCTGGGGCGATGAGTTCGGGATGTGCGTCGATCAGTTCGGCGTCGCCTGGCTGGTGAACATCTCCCAGCCCCAGTAGACCAGCACAGTAAGCCGGTTACGCGATTTCCCCGCGGGCTGGCGCTAGGGTGTGCGTGAACCAGCCCGGGGGGAATAGCAATGGTCAAAGGTTTCCGTAATTTCCTGATGCAGGGCGACCTCATCGTCATCGCCGTGGGGTTCGTCGTGGCCCTCGCCTTCAGCACCCTGATCCTGTCGTTTACCAGCAACGTCATTACCCCGCTGGTCAACGCGGCGGGCGGCGGCGGAGCGGGCGGCGGACTCGGCTGGACGGTTAATCACCAGCGGATAAACCTCGGCGCCTTCATTTCCGCCATTATCTATTTCATCATCTTCATGGCGGTCATTTACTTCCTGATCGTCGTGCCTTACCGGGGCTACATGCGCAAGCGCGGGAAGACGGTCTTCGGCGGTCCGGCGCCGACCAGGACCTGCCCGGAGTGCCGGTCCGATGACCTGCCGGCCGAGGCGAGCAAGTGCAAGCACTGCGCGAGCCCGCTGCCCGTGACCGCCTGACGCAAATAGGTCGCTGGCCGACGATAAGGGCGGCCGCTTCTGGGTAGTGGGTGCGGCCATGATCCGGCACCCCGACGTGGAGTCATCGGACCAGCGCACCCCGGGCTCCGGCTCCGGCAGACGGCGGCCGCGCTGGCGCCGCCGCTGGCAGCGACCCGCGGTCGGCCCGCTGGCCCGCTCGTACGCGTTCGTCGTGGTCAGCCTGCGGTACGCCATTGTGGCGGGCTGGCTGATAGCGGCCGTGCTGGCGGTCCTCTACCTGCCCTCGCTGTCGGCCGGCGGGGGAGTGGGCGACCTGGTTCCGACCGGATCGGCCGCACTGCGGGCTGAGGCCGACGCGACCAGGCTGTTCCGGGTGCCGATGAGCGCGCCGGTCGCGGTTGTGCAGCACAGCGCGAAGCGGCTGCCGGTCCCGGTGCAGGAGAAGGCCGGGCGCAGCGCGCTCAACGTGGACCGCGGCGCCGCCGCCCGGATTCCCGGGCTGGCCGGAGCGCTGCCGGTGGCGAACACCTCAGGGCTGTTCCCCGGCTCGCGGCAGTCGTCGACCACGGTGATCACGTTCCTGTACTTCACCCCCGCCACGTCGATGGCCGCCCAGGTCAGCGGGGGCGAGATGTACGCGCACCGTTACGCCGGGGCGCCGCGGGACCAGCTGGCCGGCGTGACCGGGCCGATCCCGGCCCGGTACGAGCAGGGCCAGATCATCCAGCGGTACCTGCCCTGGGTCGAGGTGGCTACGGTACTGGCCATCTTCCTGATCGTGGGCTGGCACTTCCGGTCGTTCGGGGCGCCGCTGGCCACGCTCGCCTGCGCGGGCACCAGCTACCTGATCGCCGTGCACGGGGTCGCCTGGGTCGCGGCCAGGATGGGCGTCACCATCCCGCCCGACCTAGAACCGGTCCTGGTCGTCTTGCTGCTCGGGGTTACCACCGATTACTGCGTGTTCTACCTCAGCGGCATGCGGGCCCAGCTGGCCGACGGCCAGACCCGGGTGGCCGCCGCCCGGCACACCACCGCCGAGTACACCCCGATCATCGTGGCCGCCGGCATCGTGGTCGCGGCCGGGACGGCCGCGCTGGTCGTCGCCCGGATCTCGCTGCTGCGGGCCTTCGGGCCCGGCCTGGCCCTGACCGTGCTCACCGCGATGGTGGTCTCGGTGACGCTGGCGCCCGCCCTGATCGCCATCTTCGGCGGGCTGCTGTTCAAGCCGGGACCGCGGCGGTTGCGCCAGGCCGGGCTGAACCGGGACGGCGCCGGGGAGCCGGCCCGCGGCCGCCGGCGCTGGCTGCCCGGCGGTTCCACCCTGGCCGAGCACGGCGCCAGGTTCGCCGCCACCCGGCCGGTCGCGCTGCTGATCGTGCTGGGCTGCCTGGTCGCGCTGATCGTCGGCGCGCTCGGGGCGACCAAGATGCGGCTCGGGTCGCCGATCATCAGGGAGCTGCCCGCCAGCGCCGAGGCGGCCAGGGCCGAGGCGGCCGCCTCGCAAGGTTTCGTGCCCGGCATCCTGGCTCCGACCGACGTCCTGGTGTTCGGCGCCGGCCTGGCGGCCAAGCCTGGCCCGCTGCGGCGCCTGCAGCGCGAGCTGGCCCGCCAGCCTGACGTGGCCGGAGTGGTCGGTCCGGCTGACCTGCCGGCCGCGACCCAGCCCTCGCACCTGATGGTCACGGCCAGCGGGAACGCGGCCAGGCTCGTGGTGATCGACCGGACCGACCCGCTCGGCCCGGCCGCGGTCAGCGGCGTGCGCGCGCTGGAACGCAGCCTGCCCGGGCTGGCCAGGTCGGCCGGCCTGAGCGGGGTCAGGTTCGAAGTCGGCGGCGAGACCGCGGTGACCGCCGAGTCCATCGACGCCACCACGGCCGATATGGCCAGGATCGCGGTCGCCGTCCTCGCGGTGACGCTGCTGCTGCTGGCCGTGTTCCTGCGGGCGGTGCTGGCCCCGGTCTACCTTCTCGCCGCCAGCATCCTGGCCCTGCTGGCCGCGCTCGGGGTGACCGTGTGGATCTTCCAGGGCCTGCTCGGGTACGACGGCCTGGTGTACTTCGTTCCGTTCGCGGTCGGGGTGCTGCTGGTCTCGCTCGGCTCGGACTACAACATTTTCGTGGTCGGCCGGATCTGGGAGGAGGCCAGGAGGCGTCCGCTGCGCGAGGCCGTGGCGGTCGCGGCGCCGAAGGCATCCCAGGCCATCACGACCGCGGGCATCGCGCTGGCGGCCAGCTTCGCCGTGCTCGCGCTGATACCGCTCGATCAGTTCCGTGAGCTGGCCGCCGCGATGGCGCTCGGCGTCATCATCGATGCCTTCATCGTGCGGTCGCTGATGGTCCCGGCGCTGGTGGCGCTGTTCGGACGGGCCGGGCGGTGGCCAGGAGGCCGGTCCGCGCCGTAGGCGCGGTCCGGCCCCGTCCGGCCGGGCAGTACCGGAACCGGGAGTTCCGGCTAGCTGGCTTCCAGGGTTGTGGCCTGGGCGATCCGACGCCGGGTGCGGGCATACGGACCCTGCTTCATGTCCCGGCGCCACTGCGGGAACTCGTCGCCGTACTTCTGCTGTTCCTTGCCGGCGGTCGCGTAGACGACGTAGCCGCCCTTGAGGATGCCGAACGGGGCGGTGAGCAGCCCGAGGTGATCGAACTTGGCGGTCGATCCGGCCAGCGGGTCGAACCAGGCCGGGGTGACGAAGTTCGACACCGAGACGCCGTTGACCGCGTAGCTGGGGGCCTCGACCGGGTCACACACCTCGAATGTGTAGATCGACCCCTTGCCGTTGTTCGACCACAGGTTGCAGTTCGGGTCGATGAACATCTCCAGCACCTCGTGCGACAGCACGCTGGAGACGCTCCAGTCGCCGGTCGTGACCTTACCGCCATTGTCCAGCTCGGGTTTGGCCGCCACGATGCCCCAGAGCTTCCCGCCCTGGTCCTCGGTGTGATAGCCCAGTACGCCGGCTGGCTGGTCCTGGATCGTGTCGGTAATCGTGATCACGTGCGCGGCCGGCGGAATGGCGGTTGCGTCGGTATAGAACACCACCGCGGCGGGGGCCCGATCCCAGATCGGGGCGGCGTCCAGCTGTATCTGGCTCGCGATGGCCTGCGTCATCGTCGCGGCGTCGGCATTGGACACCAGGCTGGACTGGTTCACGATGGCAATGAGCACATGGACTCCCGGATTCGGCAATAGGCGTGCCGGCGATTGGCCGTGCCGCCAATTGTGGCCTACCCGCACCGCTCGCGTCACCACTCCGCGTGACCGGGTGACGGCGAGCTGACGCCAGAGTCACGGCAGGCGGCCCGGCCCTGACGCTAGACGAGCACATCGCCGCCCCATACCGTTAACGTGCAGGAATTTGCGTCTAGCGAAGGGGTTGACCGCTAGTGACCGAATCACGTCACGCGACCGCCTCCGTCATCGAGGCCGAGGTCCGCGAGGGCACTTACGGGGCGAAGGTCGCCGCCGTGGAGCCCGGCGGCGCCGAGTTCATCCCGCTTGGTGACCGGCATGGCCGGCCCCATCAGCAGTTCTGGACCTGGGTCTCGCCGAACATGGAGTTCGCGACGATCTTCGTGGGCATCATCGGGGTCTGGTTCTTCGGCCTGTCGTTCTGGCTGGCCACCCTCGCGATCCTGCTTGGCAGCGCGCTCGGCTCGCTGTCGATGGGTGCGCTGGCCGCCAGGGGACCGCTGTTCGGGGTGCCCCAGATGGTGCTGTCCAGGCTGGGTTTCGGCTTCCTCGGCAACATCCTGCCGGCCGGCATCAACTCGGTCGTGGCGGGCATCGGCTGGTTCGCCGTGAACAGCGTGAGCGGCGCGTTCGCGCTGAACGCCCTGCTCGGCTGGAACACCAAGCTCTGCTTGCTGATCATCGTGGTGGCCCAGATCGCGGTGGCGTTCTTCGGGCACAACTTCGTGCATGTCTTCGAGCGGATTTCGTTCCCGTTCCTGGTCGTGGTGTTCCTGGTCGCCTCGGTGGTGATCTTCAGCAAGGCGAACACCGGCGCACCCGCCCACAACTCGCTCGGCGGGTTCCTGATCACGCTCGGCGCGGCATTCGGGTACGCGGCCGGCTGGAACCCGTACGCCAGCGACTACACGCGCTACCTGCCGCCGGACACGAACCGGCGGGCCACCGGCCTGTGGGCCGGCCTCGGCGTCTTTGTGTCCTGCGTGCTGCTCGAGATCGTCGGCGCGGCCGCGGCGACCGTCACTGACCTGAACAAGTACGTCGCCAACCCGACGGCCGGGTTCACCAGCCACCTGTCCACCCCGCTGGCCGACGTGACCCTGCTGGCGATCGCGCTCGGCGCCGTTTGCGCGAACGCGCTCAACGTGTACTCGGGAGCGATGTCGTTCCTGGCCCTCGGCATCCGGCTGCCGCTGGCGCTGCGGCGGGCCATCGTCGCCCTGGTGTTCGGGGTGGTGGGCTTCTTCCTGGCCCTGTCCGGCCTGTCCGACGCCGGCCAGAAGTACAACAACTTCCTGCTCGTCATCGCCTACTGGATCGGCCCGTGGCTGGGCGTGTTCTTCGCCGACCAGGTGCTGCGCCGCGGCAAGCACGTCGCAGGCCTGCTGTTCGACCGGCGGCACAACCCGTGGGCCGGGTTCGCGGCCATGCTGATCGCGATGGCAGTCTCGATCTTGCTGTTCGCCAACCAGACCGACTATGTCGGGCTCGTGCCCAAGCACATCGCCTCGTTCGGCGACATCGCGTTCGAGGTCGGGTTCGTCCTCGCGGCCCTGCTGTACGCGCTGTTCTACCGCCTGCAGGGCGAGTCCAGGGTAGAGGAAGAACTGCACATACCGGGGGAGGCACACACCCTCACCGAGTGAGCTAACCGCGCAGGAAAGTCACCGGCTCCTCGGCTCCCTGCCAGATCACGGTGTGCTGCGCGGGCGTCGCCCTGGCGACCACGGCCCCCCCGCGCAGCACCAGGGTGCGCGGGGCGACCAGCCGCAGCGCGTCGGCCGGCGTGGGCGCGTCGAAGACGACCAGGTCGGCCGGGCCGCCGGGCCTGAGCCCGAAGTCCGGCAGGCCCAGCGCGGCGGCCGGGTTGACCGTGATCATGTCGAACAGCTGCCGCAGCTCGCTGTCGCCGGACATCTGGCCCAGGTGCACCAGCACGAACGCGGCCTGCAGCGGGTCGCCGTAGCCGAGCGGGTACCACGGGTCCATCACCGAGTCGTGGCCCACGCAGACGTTGACGCCCGCCTCGAGCAGCTGCTTGACCCTGGTGTGCCCGCGCCTGATCGGCCCGGTGTCGAACCGGCCCTGCAGCACCGAGTTGTCCAGCGGGTTGGTCACCATGTGCAGCCCGGCCCTGGCGATGTTGCGGATCAGCCGGTAGGCGTAGGCGTTGTTGTAGGAGTGCATCGCCGTGGTGTGGCTGGCCGTGACCCGGCCCGACATGCCCCGGCGGATCGTCTCGGCCGCCATCACCTCGACGAACCGGGAATGATCGTCGTCGGTCTCGTCGCAGTGAATGTCGACCGCCAGGCCGTGCTCGTCGGCTAGCGCGATCGCGAACTTCACCGACTCGACGCCGTCCTCGCGGGTCAGCTCGTAGTGCGGGATGCCGCCGACCACGTCGGCGCCCGCCTGCACCGCCTTCCGCATCAGTTCCTGGCCGCCGTCGAAGCCGAAGATGCCCTGCTGCGGGAACGCGACGAGCTGCAGGTCGATCAGCCCGCGCACCTCCTCGCGCAGGTCGGCCAGCGCGCGCAGCGCGGTCAGCTGGGGATCGCACACGTCCACGTGGCTGCGCACGTGCTGCACCCCGCAGGCCAGCTGCCAGCGCAGGATCTGGCGGACCCTGTCCTGGACGTCCTCGTAGGTCAGGCCGGCCACCCGGTCGGCCCAGACCGCGATCCCCTCGAACAGCGATCCCGAGACGTTCGGCCTCGGCTGCCCGACGGTCAGCACCGCGTCGAGGTGAATGTGCGATTCGACTAGCGGCGGCGTCACCAGCCGCCCGCCGACGTCGACCACCTCGGCGGCGGTGTCGTCGTCAGGTGCGGACTCGGGCACGCCTCCAGCGGGGTCGATCGCCGTGATCCGGTCACCGTCGATCACGATGTCGCTGAGCGAGTCCCGGTCCGCGATGCGGGCGTTGCGCACAATCAGATCTGCCACCCGCCCATCATGGAGGATGGGCGGATTCATGCACCACCCGGCCAGCCGGCGCGGCACCTCAGGCGGCGTCGCGCCAGGCGCCGGCCAGGGCGGTGAAGCTGGCGGTCCGCCGGGCGCGGTCCAGGCTCGGCGTGACCACTACGATCTCGTCGGCCTGCGCCCGGGCCTTCATGTCCAGCAGGCGCTCGGCGACCGCCTTCGGCTCGCCGGTGACCATGCGGCCGTCGTCCCGCCTGGCCGACCGGAAGTCGGCCGAGCCCGCCAGCTCGGCCACCTGCTCGGGGCGCAGCGGCTCGCGCTTGCCCCGCCTGATGTTCGCGATCGTCAGCGTCCAGGCGGCCTCGAAGTCGATCACCGCGTCTGGGTCATCGCTGGCAAAGGCCAGCACCGACATGGCCGACCAAGGCTCGGCACCTGGGGTGCGCGGCGTGAACTCGCGGCGGTACTGGCGTAGCGCCTCGAACGCCAGGTCCGGGCTCATGTGGTGCGCGAACACCGCGCTCATCCCGTTGACCGCCGCGAACTTCGGGCCGTAACCGCTGGATCCCAGCACGAACAGCTCGGGCCATTCGGGTACCACCGGCGCCGCGACCAGCGGCTGGTACGGATGGCCATCGGGGAAGCCGTCACCAAGGAAGGCGAGCAGCTCGGCGACCTGGCCAGGGAACTCCGCGGCCGGGTCCTTGACCATGCCGCGGCGCAGCACGTGGGCGGTCAGCGGGTCGGTGCCCGGGGCCCGGCCCAGTCCCAGGTCGATCCGGCCCGGGTACATCGCCACCAGCGTCCTGAACATCTCGGCGACCTTCATCGGCGAGTGGTTCGGCAGCATGATCCCGGCCGCCCCGACCCTGATCCGCGCGGTCTGCGCGCCGATATGGGCGATCAGCAGCTCAGGGGCGCTGCAGGCCAGGCTGGTCATGTTGTGATGCTCGGACACCCAGTACCGCCGGTACCCGGCCGCCTCGACCGCCTGCGCGATCCCGGTCGCCCCGGCGATCGACGAGCTGGCGCTCTCGCCGTACTCGATCCCGACGAAGTCCAGCACGGCCAACGGCAACGGCTCGGATGTATCGTCCACGGTCGTGCCAACTCACCTTCCCGACCGGACATTCCGCCGTTGCTCCTGCTCCGACTCCAGCGAGCAGCACTCCTCCGTCACCTGCTGAGGGCGGCCGGGGTGATCGTGGAAGATCCTCCGTCTATACGGCGGAGGATCTTCCACGATCATGAAGGCCGGGCCGGGCCGGGCCGGGCCGTCAGTCGCCTGGGCGGGCCCAGATGCCGCGCTCGTGCATGAGCTCGATCTGCTTGTCGATGACCTCGCGGCGGTATTCCTCGTGGGTGTACGGGGCCCGGTCCAGATAGAGATTCTTGGGGTAGATCGGGTCGGCGTAGATCAGCTGGTACTGCTCCGTGGTCAGGTCTTTCATCCAGTTGTCCCACTGGGCGCTGGCCCGGAACCGGCGCAGCGCCTCGATGTCGACCGTGCCGGCGACCCAGGACGAGCCGCCGCTGTAGTCGTGCCGCCCCACGATCTGGCCGCGGTAGTCGATCACGGCTGACCCGCCGCCGAACGTGTCGATCGGGGTGTCGGAGTCGGCGTGCAGATAGTAGGTGCCGACGTTGCAGGCGATCAGGTAGAGGTTGTTGTCCAGGGCCCTGGCCCGGTTCTGGATCTCGAACAGCCCGTTGCCGACGTGCGGATGCGGGTAGGGGCCGCGGTAGACGACCTCGGCGCCGTTCATGGCCAGGCCGCGAGCGTTCTCCGGGTACGAGCCCTCGTTGGCCATCAGGAAGCCGAGCCGGCCGATCTCGGTGTCGGCGACCGGATAAAACGCGTCCAGGGTCGCGCCGTACAGCTCGATCCACCGGTCCCAGACATTGTGCGGCGTGACCGAGTGCTCGACCGGCAGCAGCGGCACCACCTTGTGATGGCGCAGGATCACCTCACCGTCCGGGCTGATGACGAATCCGGCATTGAAGAACCGGCCAGGGAACTCAGGGTGGCGGGCCTTGGCCTGGGCCATCACGTAGGCATTCCACTGCCTCGCCAGCCCGCCCAGGTAGTCGGTCTCCGGGCCGGGGATGTCGATCGCGCACTCGGCCGCGAAGTCCTCGTGGTCGAGATCGAGCACTTCATCGTTGAACCCCTGCAGTGCGCCTTCGGGGATCGCGATCAGCCGGACCGGCAGGTCCAGGCTGGACAGCCAGGACGCCGCCTTGATCAGGTGAGACAGGTGCTCGAGGTTGACGGCGATGTCGGCTCGGCGGCGGATGCCGCGCATGGTGGGGACGAGGCCTAGCGCCTGATAGGGCTCGATCATCGCGGGTCCTTCCTTCGCAGTTGGACGGTGTGCACACACTGTTGCCACGGGATGCCGGACGCCGCAATACTGAGCGGATTGCGAACCCGGCCATCGGCCGTGTGAGGTCACGAAACTTCAGACAGGAGCGGTATGAGCATCCTAGGCACCAGGGTGGTCAGGACCGAGGATCCGCGGCTGCTCACGGCCGGCGGCACCTACGTCGACGACCTGGCCGTGCCCGAGCTAACCGGGGCGGCGCGGGTCACGTTCGTGCGCAGCCCGGTCGCGCACGCCCTGATCACCGGAATCGACACCTCGGCCGCGCGCGAGGCGGCGGGTGTCGTGGCCGTGCTGACCGTCGCCGACCTGAACGACCTGCCGCCGCCCCCGCCCGACAGCGGCCTGACCGGCACCGAGGGCGCGCCGCTGCCACTCGGCGGTGCGTGGTCGGAGCCGCTGTTCGCGGCCGACCGGGTGCGCTTCGCCGGCGAGCCGGTCGCGATGGTCATCACCGACGACCGGTATGCCGGCGAGGATGCCGCTGAGCTAGTCAGCGTGGACTACCAGCCGCTGCCCGCGGTCGTCGGGTTCGACGGCGCGCTGGCCGGGTCTTCCCTGCTGTTTCCCGACGCCGGCTCGAATGTCGCCGTCAGCACCGGGACGCCGGCCGATCCGGCCGCCTTCGGCGCCTGCGAGGTCGTGGCCGAGCAGGAGATCGTGAACCAGCGGCTGGCCCCGGTTCCGCTCGAAGGCCGGGCCGCGGCCGCGGCGTGGGCCGACGGCAAGCTGACCGTTTGGGTCAGCACCCAGAACGCGCAGATTGCCCGGTTCATCCTGGCGGGCGCGATGGGCCTGGACCCGGGCTCGATCCGGGTAGTCGCCCCTGACGTGGGCGGCGGGTTCGGTGCCAAGATCGGCATCGACCGGGACGGCCTGCTGGTCGCCTGGGCGGCCAAGCACACCGGGCGCGCGCTGCGCTGGTCAGAGACCCGCAGCGAGAACCTGCTCGGGATGACTCACGGGCGGGCCCAGCGGCACCGGATCACGATCGGCGGCAGCCGGGACGGCCGGATCGCGGCCTACCGGCTCGAGATCGTGCAGGACACGGGGGCGTATCCGCGGATGGGCGGGTTCCTGCCATTCCTGACCAGCCTGATGGCGACCGGGCCTTACGACATCCCGCACGTCGAGACCGCGTACCAGGTGGTCGTGACCAACGCGACGCCGATCTCGGCCTATCGCGGGGCCGGCCGTCCCGAGGCGACGGCCGCGATCGAGCGGGCGGTCGACCTGTTCGCCGCCGAGATCGGCATGGACCCGGCCGAGGTGCGCCGGATCAATCTGATCCCGCCGGAGAAGTTCCCGCATACGACCGCGACCGGGGCGTCCTACGACACCGGCGAGTACGTGGCCGGCCTGGACAAGGTGCTGCAGGGCGCAGGCTACGCGCAGCTGCGGGCCGAGCAGGCGGCCCGGCGCGAGCGCGGCGACGTCGTCCAGCTTGGCATCGGGCTGGCTAGCTACGTCGAGATCACCGCGGCTGACGCGGACGGCGGCGAGACCGCCAGGCTGGTCGTGCACGACGACGGCACCGTGACCGTCTACACCGGCAGCTCGGCCCACGGCCAGGGGCATCACACCGCCTGGGCCATGCTGGTGCAGGCCGAGCTCGGCATCGACATGAACAAGGTGACGGTCGTGCACGGCGACACCGACCTGATACCGGCGGGCGTCGGCACCTACGCCTCGCGCTCGCTTCAGCTCGGCGGCGTAGCCGTCCAGAAGGCAGCGGTCGAGGTTAAAGAGCAAGGACGGAAAATCGCGGCGGAACTCCTGGAGGCCAGCGAGTCTGATCTTGAGCTGGATGTCGACCGCGGCTACTGGCACGTCCGCGGCGATCCGGCGGCCGGGCGCAGCTGGGCCGAGGTGGCGGTGCACGCCGGCGAGGCCGGCCTCGCCGCCGACGTGAACTACACCGAGGGCAAGCCGACGTTCCCGTTCGGCACCCACCTGGCGGTGACCGAGGTCGACACCGAAACCGGTAAGGCCCGGCTGATCAGGCACGTCACCGTGGACGACG
>DASWAH010000007.1:0-11298 GCA_036391235.1 Streptosporangiaceae bacterium | reverse complement strand
CGATCGCCGGCACACCGCCAGCGGGGACGTGCGCAGCTCGGGACGGGGCGAGTCGCACGGCTCGGGCGGCGCGGCCATCTCCGGGTCCGAGCCGTCCAGGGACGAGACGCTGCAGCACCCGCGGTGCGTGTTCCAGATCCTGCGCCGGCACTACGCCAGGTACACCCCCGAGATGGTGGAGCGGACGTGCGGCACGCCGCAGGCCGACTTCCTGAAGGCGTGCGAGCTGATCACGGCCAACTCAGGCCGGGACAAGACCACCTCGTTCGCCTACGCGGTCGGGTGGACCCAGCACACCGTCGGCGCGCAGTACATCAGGACCGCCTGCATCCTGCAGCTCCTGCTCGGCAACATCGGGCGCCCGGGCGGGGGGATCCAGGCGCTGCGCGGGCACGCCAGCATCCAGGGGTCGAGCGACATCCCGACGCTGTTCAACCTGCTGCCCGGATACCTGGCCATGCCGCTGGCCGAAGGCCACGAGGACCTGGCCGCGTTCATCGCCGCGGACAAGTCGGAGAAGGGCTTCTGGGCGAACATGTCGGCCTACATGGTCAGCCTGCTCAAGGCCTGGTGGGGCCAGGCGGCCACGGCCGAGAACGACTTCTGCTTCGGTTACCTGCCGAGGCTGACCGGCGACCACAGCACGTACCAGACCGTGCTCGAGCAGCTGGCCGGGCGCTGTAAGGGGTATTTCCTGCTCGGCGAGAACCCGGCGGTCGGATCGGCCAACGCCAAGATGCAGCGGCTGGCCATGGCGAACCTGGACTGGCTCGTCGTGCGGGACTTCTCGCTGATCGAGAGCGCGACCTGGTGGCAGGACGGCCCGGAAATCGAGACCGGCGAGCTGGTTACCGACCAGATCGCAACCGAGGTGTTCTTCCTGCCCGCGGCTTCGCATACCGAGAAAGCCGGGTCCTTCACCAACACCAACCGGCTGCTGCAGTGGCACCACCAGGCGGTCGAACCTCGCGGCGACGCCCGCAGCGATCTGTGGTTCACCTACCACCTGGGCCGGCGGATCAGGGAGCGGCTGGCCGGGTCGGCCGACGAGGCCGACCGTCCGGTGCTCGACCTGACCTGGGACTATCCGGTCGAAGGTGACCTGGACGAGCCGAGCGCCGAGGCCGTGCTGGCCGAGATCAACGGGTTCGGCGCCGACGGCGAGCCGCTGTCGGCCTACACCCAGCTCAAGGACGACGGCTCGACCGCCTGCGGCTGCTGGATCTACTGCGGCGTCTACGCCGACGGGGTGAACCATGCGGCCAGGCGCACGCCGTGGCGGGAGCAGAACTGGCTCGGCTCGCAATGGGGCTGGGCCTGGCCGGCCGACCGGCGCATCCTGTACAACCGGGCCTCGGCCGATCCCGACGGCAAGCCGTGGAGCGAGAAGAAGGCGCTGATCTGGTGGGACGAGCAAGCCGGGAAGTGGTCGGGGCACGACGTGCCGGACTTCGTGCCGGACAAGGCGCCGGACTTCCGGCCGCCCGACGGCGCGCGGGGGCCGGAGGCGCTGGCCGGCGATGACCCGTTCATCATGCAGGCGGACGGCAAGGGCTGGCTGTTCGTGCCGTCAGGGCTGGTCGACGGCCCGCTGCCCGCGCATTACGAGCCGCAGGAGTCGCCGGTACGCAACGAGCTGTACGACCAGCAGCGCAGCCCGGTCAGGAAGGTTACTGAACACGAGGCCAACCGGTTCAGCCCGTCAGGCGGACAGCCGGGCAGCGGGGTGTTCCCCTATGTAGTTACTACGTACCGGCTGACGGAACACTTCACCGCGGGCGGGATGAGCCGGTGGGTGCCTTACCTGTCGGAGCTGCAGCCCGAGTTCTTCTGCGAGGTGTCGCCCGAACTTGCTGACGAGCGGGGCCTGCGGCACAACGACTGGGCCACGATCATCAGCGCCCGGGGCGCGGTCGAGGCCCGCGTGCACGTGACCGAGCGGATGACGCCGCTAGCCGTGAACGGCTCGGTCGTGCACCAGATCGGGCTGCCGTATCACTGGGGGCCGAACGGGCTGTCGACCGGCGACTCGGCGAACGACCTGACCGCGATCGCGCTCGACCCCAACGTGCACATCCAGGAGGACAAGGCGCTGACGGTGGACATCATCCCCGGGCGGCGGCCGCGCGGGCCTGGCCGGGTCCGGCTGGTGCGCGAGTACCAGGAACGGGCCGGGATCACGGCTGCCACCGGGATGGAGGTGTAACCCGATGGAACTCTCGCTTGACCACCTGCTCAACGACCCGGCGGCCACCGCGGACCCGGCCGGCGGCAGCGGCTGGACCGAGCATCCGCCGCGGATGGGGTTCTTCACCGACAGCTCGGTGTGCATCGGCTGCAAAGCCTGTGAGGTCGCGTGCAAGGAATGGAACGCGATCCCCGAAGACGGCCTGTCGCTGACCGGCATGTCGTTCGACAACACGATCGGCCTGAGCGGCGACACCTGGCGGCACGTGGCGTTCGTGGAGAAGCGCGACGACGCGGGCGACTTCCGCTGGCTGATGTCCTCCGACGTGTGCAAGCACTGCAGCGACGCGGCCTGCCTGGATGTGTGCCCGACCGGAGCGCTGTTCAGGACCGAATTCGGCACCGTGGTCATCCAGTCCGACATCTGCAACGGCTGCGGCTACTGCGTGCCGGCCTGCCCGTACGGCGTGCTGGACCGGCGCGAGGAAGACGGCCGGGTCTTCAAGTGCACGATGTGCTACGACCGGCTCGGCGCCGGCCAGGAGCCGGCCTGCGCGAAAGCCTGCCCGACCGAGTCGATCCAGTTCGGCCCGCTGGACGAGCTGCACGAACGGGCCGACCGGCGGCTCGCGCAGCTGCACGAGGCCGGGGTCAGCCAGGCCAGGCTGTACGGCCGCGACACCGGCAACGGGGTCGGCGGTGACGGGGCGTTCTTCCTGCTGCTGGACGAGCCGGAGGTATACGGGCTGCCACCCGATCCAGTAGTGACGACCAGGGACCTGCCGCAGATGTGGCGGGCCGCCGGGGCGGCCGCACTGTCGATGGCGGCCGGGGTGGCGCTGGCATTCCTGAGCGGCAGGAGGGGCCGGTGAACAGCTCGGAAGTCACCAGGGACGGCCTGACCGGGGTCAGGCCAGGCCGGGAAGCCTTGCCCGGTGCGCCGCGCCCGGCCGGCGGCCGGGCCCGCGGTGACGGCGGCGATGGTGGCGGTGGCTTTGGCCGCCGGTCGGGGCGACACCGCCGCGACGAGCCGGCGTCGTACTACGGGCTGCCGGTGATCAACGCCCCGGTCTGGGAGGCCAGGGAGATCGCGGGCTACTTCTTCCTCGGCGGCCTGGCCGGCGCATCGTCCCTGGTCGCGCTGGGCGCGCAGCTCACCGGCCGGCCCGTGCTGGCCCGCGGAGCCAAGGCCGGCGCGGCCGGCGCGATCGGCCTGTCGCTGGTCGCGCTGGTCAAGGACCTCGGGAGGCCGGGACGGTTCCTGCACATGCTGCGGGTGTTCAAGCCCACGTCGCCGATGAGCGTCGGAACCTGGATCGTGAGCGGATACGCGCCGGCCGCCTTCGCGGCGGCCGCGTCCGACCTGACCGGGATTCTGCCGGCCGCCGGCCTGCTCGCTACCGGCGGGGCCGCCGTGCTGGCCCCGGCCGTCGCCTCGTATACCGGCGTGCTGATCGCCGATACGGCCGTGCCGGCCTGGCACGAGGCCAGAGCGGAGATGCCGTTCCTGTTCGTCGCCTCGGCGGCCAGCGCCGGGGCCGGCCTCGGCCTCGTGGTCGCGGCGGACGATGAAGCCGGTCCCGTGCGGCGCCTGGCCGCTCTCGGCGCGGCCGGTGAGCTCGTCGCGGAGTACCTGCTGGAGCGGCGGCTCGAGCCGGTCGTGCGGCGGCCTTATACGTCGGGCAAGGCCGGAGCGCTGCTGAAGGCGAGCAAAGTACTGGCGGCCGCGGGCGGTGCGGCCGCGCTGTTCGGCGGCCGGTCGAAGGCTGTCCGGATCGGAGCCGGGGCGGCGCTGCTGGCCGCGTCGGCCTGCACCAGGTTCGGCGTGTTCTACGCCGGAATGGACTCGGCCAAGGATCCGGCGGCCACCATCGAGCCGCAGAAGGCCCGCCTGGCCCGCGAACACCGCGTCCCCGGCTAACGCGGCCGGGACCCGCCGGGCGGGCACGGCGGCAGGGCGCGGGAACGGCGGGAGTGGCGGGCTAGGAGGGCGACGGTCAGCCAGCCGATCGCAATCGCCAGCCAGAAGCTGACGATCCGGAACGCCAGGGTCGCGGCCAGGGCGTCGGAGTGCCGGGCGCCGTAGGCGACCAGCACGACGGCCAGGCTGCCTTCGATGATTCCGATGCCACCTGGCACGATCGGCAGGTTCCCGGCTACCTCGGCCACGCCGTAGGCGAGCAGAACCCCCGACCAGGGCACGGACCCGTGCACAGCGCGGAACGCGCACAGCAGGGTGCCGAAGTTCGCACCCCAGACGGCGGTCGCGAGCAGCACCACTCCGGCGGTCGACCGGGCGCTGAGCGGGATCTCGCGCATCCGGTGCAGGGTCGCCTCGATCCGGGCGATGACGCCGTCCGACCGGCCGCCCGTAATCCGGCGCAGGCCGCGAGCCGCCGCGGCGGCCAGGCGCAGGACCAGATCGCGGCGGACCAGCACGGCGCCGGAGGCGAGCACGATGACCAGCCCGGCCACGGCTACGCCGGTGTGGCGGCCGCCGCCGCCGGCGGCACTTGCCGCCAGCGCGACCAGGACGCCGAGCAGCAGCACGACCGACATCCCGACCGCCTGGGCGACGATCACCGTGAAGATCGTCCAGCCGGCGCTGGGCGCGGCGGCGCCGTGCCGGCGGTAGTAGCGGTACCGGTACGCGCTCGAGACGGCAGGCTCGCCGGGCACGGTGTTGGCGATCGCGTCGTTGGCCAGCGTCACCGCGTACAGGCCGCCCAGGCCGAGCCGGGCCCCGGACAGCCTCAGCGCCCGGCGCTGCAGCAACGCGAATGCCAGCAGCGAGACCGACTCGGACGCGACCGCGGCAGCTATCCAGACCGGATCGGCGTGGCCCAGTTGATGAGCCGCGGCCTGGAGTTCCGCCCGCTTTCCGAAGAGCAGCACCAAGACCAGCAGTCCGATGGCAACGCCGATGACGTAACGGAGCACTTCTCTAAGATTGCGACCGGTCGGCTCGATCGCGATCTCCTCCGCCACGGCACCACGCTACCGGGAATTCACGGAAAGGCTGGACATATGGGACAGCAGTTCGGCGGCCGGATCGGCCGCGACTGGCGGGACTCCGAGCCGTGGTGGCCGCCCGAGCCCGCGCCGCCCGCCGGCGCGCCGAACGTCGTGCTGGTCGTGCTCGACGATGTCGGGTACGCGCAGCTGGGCTGTTACGGCTCGGACATCGAGACGCCGGTGATGGACGGGCTGGCCGCGGGCGGGGTCCGGCTGGCCAACTTCCACACCACCTCGCTGTGCTCGCCGACCAGGGCCTGCCTGCTCACCGGCCGGAACCATCACCGCAGCGGCATGGGCCGGGTGGCCGACCTGGCCATCGGGTTCCCCGGGTACTGGGGGAAGCCGCCGCGCGAGAACGGCTACCTGTCGGAGATCCTGCGCGGCGCCGGGTACGCGACCTACGCGGTCGGCAAGTGGCACCTCACCCCGGAGGACGAGACCAACGTGGCCGGGTCCCGGGCGACCTGGCCGCTGTCGCGCGGGTTCGACCGCTGGTACGGGTTCCATGGCGGGGAGACGCATCAGTTCGTGCCCGCGCTGTTCCATGACAGCCACGCGATCAGGCCGCCGGCCGAGATGGACGACGGGTACCACCTGACCGAGGACCTGGCCGGCCGGGCGATCGAGTTCGTCGGCGATCTGCGGGCGGTCGATGACGCCCGGCCGTTCTTCCTGTACTTCGCGACCGGGGCCTGCCATTCGCCGCACCAGCCGCCGGCCCGCTGGCGCGAGCACTACCGCGGCCGGTTTGACCGTGGCTGGGATGCCTGGCGCGAGCAGGCCTACCAGCGTCAGCTGGAAACCGGGTTGCTGCCGCCGGCCACGAGGCTGTCGGCCAGGCCGCCCTGGGTGCCGGCCTGGGACTTGATGGACGAGCGTGACCAGCAGGTAGCGGCCAGGTTCATGGAGTGCTTCGCGGGATTCCTGTCGCACACCGACGAGCAGGTTGGGCGGGTGCTGGCGTTCCTGGCCGAGACCGGCGACCTGGATAACACCATCGTCGTGGTCGTCTCGGACAACGGGGCCAGCGCCGAGGGCGGCGCGACCGGCTCGATCAACGACGTGCGGATGGTCAACCTCGACCCTGCGTCCAACGACGAGATGCACGACCGCATCGACGAGATCGGCGGCCCGCTGTCCCACAACAACTACCCGTGGGGCTGGACGATGGCAGGCAACGCGCCGTTCCGGCGGTGGAAGCGCGAGGTCCACGAGGGGGGCATCGCGGACCCGTGCATCATCGCGTGGCCACGCGGCGATCTGGACGCGGGCGCGATCAGGCAGCAGTTCACCCACGCGATCGACGTGCTGCCGACGCTGGCCGAGCTGATCGGCGTCGAACTGCCCGAGCGGATCGAGGGCGTCGAGCAGAGCCGGATCGACGGGCAGAGCTTCGGCTACCTGCTCGGCCCGGGCACGGGGACCGCACCCGAGCGGCACGAGACTCAGTACTCGGAGATGTTCGGCTCGCGGGCGATCTACCACCAGGGCTGGAAGGCGGTCACGTTCCATCCGGTCGGGCCGCTGTACGACGACCAGGACCCGAACGCTCCGTTCGACGAGGACGTCTGGGAGCTGTACGACGTCCGCGCCGACCTGTCGGAGACGACCGACCTGGCCGCCAGCCATCCCGAGCGGCTGAACGAGCTGATCGAGCTGTGGTGGGCCGAAGCCCGGCGCAACGACGTGCTGCCGCTGGACAACCGGGTGCTGTGGGCGCTGGTGCACCCCAAGCCGGATCACCGCCGTCCGCGGGACGTGTTCCGGTACTTCCCGGGCGGGGCGCCGGTCCCGGAGCCGGTCGCGGTCAACGTGCGCAACCGGTCGCACGCGCTGATCGCTGACATCACGGTTCCCGAGGCCGGCCCAGCCGACGGGGTGCTGCTCGCGCTGGGCTGTGCCCTCGGCGGGTTCTCGCTGCACATCCTGGACGGCAGGCTCCGCTACGTGCACAACTTGTACGGCAAGGAGCGGCACGTGGTCGCCTCAGCCGAGGTGATCACCCCTGGTGAGCACCACGTCGAGTACGTCTTCACCTCCGATGACGGGCTCGGCGGTCCCGGTGTTCTGACCTGCGACGGCCGGGAGGTCGGAAGGGCCGTGATCCCGCGGTTCACCCCGTCCGGGTTCAACGGCGTCGGAGTCGGTCTCACCTGCGGCTACGAGTGGGGACCGGCCGTGGGCGACGGGTACGCGGCGCCGTTCAGGTTCCCCGGGCTGATCCGGCTGGCGCGGGTCGAGACCCGCGGCCCGGTCGTCCGGGATCCGCTGGCCGAGCTCGAGGCCATCCTCGCCGAACAGTGAGAGCTGGCCGGCGCTGACGTCGTCCGAGGCCACGGGATCGGCCGCGGCCGGGATGGCCAGGGTGACGGCGAGGCCGTGCGGCCGGACAGCGGCGGCACGAACGCTGCCGCCGTGGGCCGCGGCCGCCGCCGCGACGATGGCCAGGCCCAGGCCAGAACCCCGGCAGGCGGCAGGCCCGACGCCAGCACGGTAGAAGCGGTCGAAGAT
Organism: Streptosporangiaceae bacterium; assembly: GCA_036391235.1. Lineage (GTDB taxonomy): Bacteria > Actinomycetota > Actinomycetes > Streptosporangiales > Streptosporangiaceae > Chersky-822. Next base: position 3,582 of record DASWAH010000007.1, on the reverse strand, counting down.
CCGCGGCCGCTGCTCGTCATCCACGCCCGGCCCGTCGTCGCTGACCTCGATCACCACGGTGTCGCCCTCGCGGGCCGCGGTGAGGGTGCCGGTCGTGCCGGCCGGGGTGTGCGCGCCGACATTCGCGAGCAGGTTGTCGGCGGCCCGGCGGAACAGTTCCTCGTCGCCGGTGACCGTCAGGTCGGGCTCGATCCTGACCTGCCAGCGATGACCAGGGCAGGCCACCCGAGCCCGTTCCGCGCAGCTGGCCAGCAGCCCGGTGAGGTCGACCAGGTCCGGTTCTGGCTCCTGTCCTGGGTGCTGGTCGAGGCGGGCCAGCCTGAGCATGTCGTCGACCAGCCTGCCCATCCGGGTGGCCTCGAGCGTGATCCGCCGCATCGCCTCGTCGACCTCGGGCTTGGTGGCCAGCGCGCCTTGCTGGTACAGCTCGGCGTTGGTCCGCAGCGAGGCGAGCGGGGTCCGCAGCTCGTGGCTGGCATCGGCGAAGAACTGCCTGGCCGCTTCCTGGCTCGCCGCGCGCTCGGCGACGGACGTCTCGATCCTGGCCAGCATGCCGTTCAGGGCCGTGCCGAGCCGGCCGACCTCGGTGCGCGGGTCGTGCGGGGCGACCCGGTCGGTCAGGTCCCCGGCGGTGATCCGGTCGGCCTGGCCCGCCATCGCCTCGATCGGGCGCAACCCGCGCCGCAGCACCATGATCACGCCCGCGCAGACCACCAGCGCGGCGGCGGCCGATCCGATGATGAGGATGAGCCTGAGCCGCCCGACCGTCCTGTTCACCTCGCTCATGCTGGTGCTGGCGACCAGCACCCCGCCGGGTTCTGGCAGCCACAAGGCGCGCAGCTGACGATTGCCGTGCAGGCTGCGTACGGTCCTGGAGACCGCGTGACCAGGCCGCGACGGCAGCAGCCTGGGCACAAGGTACGGATTGCCGCGCACGAACACTTGCTGCCGCTGGTGCGGCCCGAGGTAGGCCAGGAAGTACTGGTCGAGGAACGGCGGCAGCGCGCTCAGGTTCGGGCCCGCGAACCTGACCCACGGGGTGCGGACTTTGGCCGTCTTGGCCGTCTTGGCCGGCATCTCGAAGGTGATCTGGCCCCCGATCCTGGTGACCTGCGCCTTCCGGCCGGCCACAACCGTGACCGGCCGGGCCAGCCGTACCACCGAGGTCAGGTTGGAGTCGGTGCGCCCGAGCAGGTACTTGCGCAGCGCACCGACCGCGGCCAGGTCGAACGCGGCCAGTGCGACCAGCGTGACCAGCAGCACGCCCGCGAGTACCTGGGTCCGCAGCTGCGGCCGCCGCACCCCGGGCCAGCCCCGCCGCTGCCCGTCCCACCGCCACCCGTCACGCCGCTGCCCGTCACGCGGCTGCCCGTCACGCTGCGTCGCCACTGGCCGTCCTCGATACCGCCGACGGCAGCCGCAGCCGGTACCCGATCGACCGCTGGGTGTAGATGACCTCCGGCCCGTACGCCGTCAGCTTGCGCCGCAGGTAGCCGATATAGGTGGCGACCACCGTGCCCGAGCCGCCGAAGTCGTAATCCCAGACGTGGTCGAGGATCTGGGCTCTGGTCAGCACCCGGCCCGGGTTGAGCATGAGGTACCGCAGCAGCCGGAACTCGGTCGGCGACAGGTCGATCGGATGACCGGCCCGGCGGACCTCATAGCTGTCCTGGTCGAGCTCGATGTCGGCGAAAGTCAGCACTGCCCCGCTCCCGGCGGCCGGACGGGTGCGGCGCAGCACGGTCCTGATCCTGGCCGCGAGTTCCTCGAGCCCGAACGGCTTGGTCATGTAGTCGTCGCCGCCGAGCGTCAGCCCGGCCACCTTGTCGGCCTGGGTATCCCTGGCGGTCAGGAAGATCACCGGGACGTGGTTGCCGTCCCGGCGCAGGCGCCTGACCACCTCGAAGCCATCGGTGTCGGGCAGCACGACATCGAGAACTACTAGATCGAACTCCCGGTTCCGCAACTGTCGCAGGGCATCTGATCCGTCTTCCGCGGTGGCAACCGAGTAGCCGAGGAACCGCAGCGACGCGGCGACCGCGTCGCGCAGGAACTGCTCGTCGTCCACCACGAGCAGCTGGCCCAGGCTCGCCGGGTCGCGGCTGGTCTGGTCGCGCGGGTCGTCCAGCATCGGGTCAGCCATCGTCGCCCTCCTCGCTTTGTCAGCGATGTGACCACAGCAAAGCCGGCGCCAGGTGAACGGTCCATGCGAGTTTGATGAGAGCGTTCGGCGTCCGGCGGCCGGTGCCCGCGGTTGAAGAACCGCGCGGGCGGTATATGACGGCATGGACTTCGACAAGATTGACGTGCTCGACCGGGGAACGGTCTGGCAGGGCGGCGCGCTGGACGCGCAGATCGAGGGCCCGCCGTTCCGCGGCCCGCTGCTGGTGGTCTGCATGGACCGGGGTGAGGACAACAACCAGTACATCAACCATTCCACCGTCGAGGCCGTGCTCACCGTGTGGATCGATGACCAGCCCGACGGCGGGCTAAAGGACGAGGTCCTGATCGGCCTGGCCGACAGCGTGGTCTCCTGGCTCAACGCGGGAGGGAATGCCTACCTGCACTGTCATCACGGCGTCAGCCGGGCCAGCTACATTGACATCGCGGTGCACTGCCGGGCCCTGCGGATCAGCGCCGACGAAGCGTTCGCCAGGATCAAGGCCCAGCGGCCGATCGCCGACCCGAACCCCGGCTTCCTGGCCCAGCTGCAGCGCCTGTTCCCGCGCTGACCGCCGTCTCTCGCGTTCGCCGGCCCCTCCCAGCCGTCGCGAATCGCGGCCGTGGCGAGCCCGATCGTCGCAAGCCAGCCCTCGCGATCGGCCCTCGCGATCGGCCGTCGCGAATCCCGGCCGTGGCGAGCCTGGCCGTCGCGAGCCTGGCCGTCGCAAGCCCGGCCGTCGCGATCCTGGCCGTCGCGAGCCCGGGCGGCCCGAACCCGGCCGTCGCGCATGCCGGCCGTCAGATTCCGCCCGCCGTCAGGCGGCGGTGGCGGGTGGGGGGCTGTGGCTGTGGAGTTGCTTGCCGCCGGGGCTGGTGATGGTGGTGGTGCCGTCGGGGTGCAGGGTGATGGCCCAGCCCCACCGGTGGATCAGGATCTGATGGTGGAACGTGCAGAGCAGCAGGCAGTTGGCCAGGCTGGTCGGCCCGCCCTGGGACCGCGGGATAATGTGATGCACGTGACACGCGGCCGGCGGCTGGGTGCAGCCCGGCGCGGCGCAGTGCTGGTCCCGGGTAATGATCGCCCGCCGCAGGTGGGGCGGCACGAGTTCGGTCGGCGTCCCGAGGTCCAGCGGCAGGCTGACCGATCCGGCCGGCGGCGGCAGCGCCCCGGTGCGTAGCAGGGAGGCGAGCCCGTCCGGCCCGGACAGCAGCGCGGCCGCGGTCTCGAGCAGCAGCCGCCGCGCGGCCTGCCGCCCCAGTTCGCCGTCCGCGGCCGCGCGGTCGCCGCCGTCGTTGCCGTGCGCGCGGTTGCCATTGTCCGCAGTCTCGTGACCGGCCGCCGGAGCGTGGCCGCAGTGCTGGCAGGCGGTGCTGGCGGGGCCGTGGTAGGCGGTCCACAGGGGGGTGCCGGGCCGCATC
>DASWAH010000006.1:0-5525 GCA_036391235.1 Streptosporangiaceae bacterium | reverse complement strand
ACCTGCCTGTATGCGCGTGCTTGTAGTCGAGGAAGAGGCGCGGATGTCCCGTCTGATCAAGCGCGGCCTCGAGGAGGAAGGCCACGCCGTGGACGTCGGCGCGGACGGTCCCGAGGGGTTCTGGCTGGCCACCGAGAACAGCTATGCCGCGATTGTGCTGGATGTCATGTTGCCGGGATTTGACGGCTTTGAACTGTGCCGCAAGCTGCGGGCGGCCGGGGACTGGACCCCGGTGCTGATGCTGACGGCGAGGGATGCGGTCGACGACCGGGTCCGGGGGCTGGACGCCGGTGCCGATGACTACCTGGTCAAGCCGTTCAGCCTGCTGGAGCTGGGGGCCCGGCTGCGGGCGCTGGCCCGCCGGGACGACCGGGCCAGGCCGGCCGTGCTGAGCGTGGGTGACCTGAGGCTGGACCCGGCCGCCAAGCGGGCCTGGCGGGGTGAGACCGAACTGCAGCTGTCGCCGAAGGAGTTCATCCTGCTCGAGCTGTTCCTGCGGCACCCGGGGACGGTGCTGACCAGGTCGCAGATCCTGGAGGCGGCCTGGGATTTCGCCTACGAAGGCACGTCCAACGTGGTCGATCAGTACGTGACCTACCTGCGCCGCAAGATCGATGCCCCGTTCGGCCGGCACGACATCGAGACCGTGCGCGGCATGGGCTACCGGCTCGCCGCCGGGCCGGAGTAGCGCCATGTCGATCAGGCTCCGCGTCGCGCTGGTGTTCACGTTCGCCCTGGCCGTCGCGTTCGCCCTGGGCAGCTGGCTGTTCCTGACTCAGCTGCACAACCAGCTGGTGACGAACACGCTCAAGGCCCAGCTGGCGCCTTATCTGCCGGCCGCGACCGGGCGGGCCGGCCCGATCAGCGCCCTGGATAACGTCCTCGTCCAGGTGATCAGCCGGTCCGGCCGGATCATCGGGCACAGCAGCGAAGCCGGGCGCGTGCGCCTGCTCAACCCGAGTCAGCTCCGGCAGGCCAGAGCGGGCCTGTTCTCGGGAACCGGGACGAACGACGGTGACCGGGTGCAGATCGCGGCCGAGCCCGTCGGCCGGGGCGGCCGGGTGCTGGTGGTCGCAACGTCGGGCGAGGACGCGGTGGTCGCGAGCACGGTGCGGACCTCGACGACCGCGCTGATCATCGGCGGGATCGTGTTCGTGCTAGCCGGCGGGGCCGGCGCGTACTGGCTGGCCGCGGCCGCGCTCTCGCCGGTCGAACGGATGCGGCGGCAGGTCGCTGCGCTGTCCGTGGGCGATGCCGCGGGCGGCGTCCAGGTGCCCAGGACCAGGGACGAGCTGGCCGCGCTGGCCGGCACGATGAACGACCTGCTGGCCCGGCTGCACGAGGCGCTGGCCAGGCAGCGCGGGTTCGTGGCCGACGCCAGCCACGAGCTGCGCACCCCGCTGGCCGTGCTCGGGGCCGAACTCGAGCTGGCCGGGCGGCCCGGCCGCAGCCGGGACGAGCTGGCCAGCGCCGTCGCCAACGCCGAGGACGAGGTGGCCAGGCTGACCAGGCTCACCAACGACCTGCTGCTGCTGGCCCGCAGCGACGAGGGCCGGCTCCCGGTCAGGCCGGCCCCCGCCGATGTCGGCGCCCTTCTGGCCCGCAGTGCCGAGCGGGCGTCGGGCCGGGCCGCCGAGGCCGGCGTCACGTGCGTGGTGCAGACCCCGGATGGCCTGATCGCGGCACTGGACGAGGACAGGATCCGCCAGGCCGTGGACAATCTGGTCGACAACGCGCTGCGGTTCGCTCCGGCCGGCTCGGCCGTGCGGGTCGCCGCCCGCCGGTCCGGCCAGGGCGGCCGCGACCTGGTCATCGAGGTCGCCGATGCCGGACCCGGATTCCCGGCCGGGTTCCTGCCGCACGCGTTCGAGCGGTTCAAACGGCCGGACACCAGCCGGACCAGGTCCGACGGCGGAGCCGGCCTCGGCCTGGCCATCGTTGCCGCGATCGCGGCCGCCCACGGCGGCGTCGCCACCGCCCGCAACGCCGGTGGCGGTGGCGGTGGCGCGACGGTAAGCATCGAACTGCCCGGCGCGCTGGATGTCGCGGGTGCCGTGACGGCCGCGAAGGAGTAGCCGGTACGCTGCGGCGGTGCTCACGGTCAGCTGGGACACTATCCGGCTGTTCCTGCACGTCCTCGCGGCGACCGTCTGGGTTGGCGGCCAGCTCACCCTGGCGGCCCTGGTCCCCGTCCTGCGCCGCGTCGGTCCTGATGCGCCGCGGACCGCGGCGCGGCGGTTCAACCTCGTCGCCTGGCCGGCCTACGGCGTGCTGATCGCCACCGGGGTCTGGAACATCGCCGCCGCCGGGCCCATGAGCCCGAGCTACCGGGCCACGCTGGCCGCGAAGGTCGTCGTGGTCGCGGCGTCCGGCATCAGCGCGTTCCTGCACACCAGGTCCAAGACCCCGGCCGGCCTGGCCATCTGGGGCGCCCTCACCGGCCTGACCGCCCTCGGCGCCCTGTTCCTCGGCGTGCTGCTGGCCGGCTAACGATGGGTCAGATTTGCTCGGGGACCATGTCGATGGCGCCGCACGGGCATTCCTGGGCGCACATTCCGCAGCCCTTGCAGTAGTCGAGGTCGATCTCGTAGCGCCGGCCAGGGCCGAGCTTGACGATCGCGTTGTCCGGGCAGACGCCGAAGCAGTTGTCGCACTCGAAACAGTTGCCGCAGGACAGGCACCGGCGCGCCTCGAACAGGGCGGTTGACTCGCTCAGGCCGCCGACCACCTCGTCGAACGTGCTGATCCGGCGGGCCACGGCCAGCTCGGGCCGTACGGTCGCCGGGGCGTCGGAGTAGTACCAGGTGTTCAGCCGGCCGAAGGCGGCCAGCGGGGCCGGTGCGGGCGGCCGCCAGGCCGAGCCGGCCAGCCAGGCGTCGATGCACCAGGCCGCCCGCTTGCCCATGCCCACGCCCGCCGTGACGGTGCGCTCGCCCTTGACCATGTCGCCGCCCGCGAAGATGCCGGCGCGGCCGGTCATCTGGTCCTCGCCGACCTGCACGACCCCGTCGGTCACAACGACCCCGTCGGCCGCGCCGACCAGGGACAGGTCGGTATCCTGGCCGAGCGCCAGCACGACCGCGTCCGCGTCCAGCTCGGTGAACTCGCCGGTCGGCTGGGGGAACCCGGACTCGTCCAGTTCCATCTTCTCGATGGTCAGCTTGCCGCTCTCGGCCCGCGCGATCGTGGACAGCCACATCATCCTGACGCCTTCGGCACTGGCCTCCTCGACCTCGATGTCGTGGGCCGGCATCTGGCCCCTGGTCCGCCGGTACACGATCACCGCGTCAGTGGCCCCGAGCCGGCGCGCGGTCCTGGCCGCGTCCATCGCGGTGTCTCCGCCGCCGTAGACGGCGACCCGGCGGCCCAGCAAGGGCGGCTGGTCACCGCTCGCGGCGTCGTGCAGGTAGCTGACCGCGTCCATGATCTTGGCGGTATCGCCGGCCGGAATGTAGGCGCGCTTGCCGACCTGAGCGCCGACGGCCAGGAAGGCGGCGTCGAACCCGCCGTCGGCGACGGCCGACTCGATGTCGGTGACCGTGACGCCGGATTCGAGCGTCACGCCCATGGCCAGGATCCGGCTGATCTCGGCGTCGATGACGTCGCGGGGCAGCCGGTAGGACGGGATGCCGTACCGCATCATGCCGCCCGGCACCGGCCCGGCGTCCCTGATCGTGACGTCGTGGCCGAGCAGCCGCAGGTGGTAAGCGGCGGCCAGGCCGGCCGGGCCCGCTCCGACCACGAGGACGTGCTTCCCGCTAGGCGGCGCGGTCACCGGGACGGTCCAGCCGTTCCTGATCGCCTCGTCGCCACAGAACCGCTCGACCGAGTTGATGCCGACCGAGGAGTCGAGGTCGGCCCGGTTGCACGCGGTCTCGCAGGGCCGGAAGCAGACCCGCCCCATGATCGCGGGCAGCGGGTTGTCGGCCATGATCTGCCGCCAGGCCGCCTCGTAGCTGCCGTCCTCGGCCTGGTACAGCCACTGCTGCACGCTCTCGCCGGCCGGGCAGGCGTTACTGCACGGCGGCAGCAGGTCAACGTAAACCGGCCGCTCGGTCCGCCACGAGCCGGTCTTGTTGGCCAGGCTGGAGCCCACGTCCAGCGTGATCGCGAACGGCTTGTCCTTCATCGCGCGGCCTCCCCGGCGGTCGGCCCGGCGCTGGAGTCCAGCAGGCCGAACCTGGCGATATTGCGATCGGCCATGGCCTGCAGCCTGGCGATGGTCGCGGCACCTTCGGCCGAGCCGAACAGGTGCGCGTACCTGGTCTGCAGCCGCAGGTAGTCCTCGACCGGTGTCTTCCTGCGGATCTTGGTGGCGCTGACCACGTCGCCGCCCTCGGCCTCGAAGACCGGGAACAGCCCGGTCTGCTCGGCCAGCCTGGCGATCCTGATCGTGTCGCACGAGGCGGAGCCCCAGCCCAGCGGGCACGGGACGAGTACGTGCAGGTAGCGGGCGCCACGGAACTCCATCGCCCGGCGGACCTTGTACTCCAGGTCGTGCAGGCCGGCCACGGTCGCGGTGGCGACGTAGGGGATCTCGTGCGCCATCGCGATCAGCGGGGCATTCTTGCCCTGGCCGAACGAGTTGCCCGGCGATTCGCCGACCGCCGGCGTCGTGTTCGTCCTGGCCGCCGGGGGCGTCGCCCCGGAGCGCTGCACCCCCGTGTTCATGTACGCCTCGTTGTCGTAGCAGATGAACAGCACGTCGTCGTTTCGTTCGAACATGCCGGACAGGCAGGCGAACCCGATGTCGACGGTCCCGCCGTCCCCGCCCTGGCCGACCACCCGCACGTCCTCGCGCCCCCTGACCCGCATCGCCGCCGCGACGCCGGTGGCCACCGCGGGCGCGTTGCCGAACAGCGAGTGGATCCACGGGATCCGCCAGCTGGTCTCAGGAAATGGAGTCGAGAACACCTCGAGGCAGCCGGTCGCGTTCACCGCGATGAGCTGCCCGCCGGAGGCCCGCATGGCCGCGTCGAGGGCGTACCTGGCCCCGAGCGCCTCGCCGCAGCCCTGGCAGGCCCGGTGGCCCGAGCTGATCGAGTTGGCCCGCTCGGCGTCGGCCTGCACGGTGCGCTGGCCGGGGTCAAGCAGCCGGTTACCGACCGCGAAGCTCCCGGTCTGGTAGAACTTGATCGGCTGGACTGCCATCGGTTCTCCTAACCGATCCGCGAGGCGCAGGCGCCCAGGTCGCGGAGCATGTTCTCGGCCGCCGGGCCGGACTGGCGGCTAGCCGCCGCCCTGGCGAGTTCCCGGCCGACCAGGTCGGCATCGAGGTCGAGGAAGGTCAGCGGTTCCAGCGCGTCCCTGGCCGCCGCCGTGAACTGCTCGCGCAGCGAGGACCGGGTGATCGGCCGGCCGCCCAGGCCCGCGATGACCGTGTAGGCCTTGCGGTGGTTGCCCGACAGCGCCATCCGGACGTTCGCGGTCACGATCCCGCCGATGCCGACGGCCAGCGCCCGCTCCAGCACCACCACGCGCTGGCAGTTCGCCAGGGCGGCGCTGACCGCGTCGAGCGGGAACGG
>DASWAH010000005.1:0-2763 GCA_036391235.1 Streptosporangiaceae bacterium | reverse complement strand
CCCGTCGACTGCAACCGAGCCTTTCTCGGCCAGGTAACGGGCCAGCCGGCCGGGCACCTCGATCCGCAGCACCCGCCAGTTCTCCTCCGGCCTGACCTGCGTGATCTCACCGGTGCCGTCGACATGGCCCTGCACGATGTGACCGTCGAGCCGGCCGCCGGCCACTACCGGGCGCTCCAGGTTGACCAGGTCGCCTGGCGCCAGGGTGCCGAGGGTCGACCTGGCCAGCGTCTCCCCCATCACATCGGCGGTGAACTGGCCGCCGGCCGAGCTGACCACGGTGAGGCAGACGCCGTTGACCGCGATCGACGATCCGGGGACCGCATCTGCCGCGACCAGCGGCGCGCTGACGGTGAGCGTGGCCGAACCAGCCCGAACGTCCAGCTCGGCCGACTTGCCGAGCTCTTCAATGATTCCGGTGAACACCCCGCGCCTCCCAGCCTGGTCATCAAGGCTCCGGGACGCGAAAGATCGCGCAACACGGCTCCGGGCGCCGACCCTGTGTTCGCTGGCCGGCACTCCCCAAGCCGCGCGTGCTGCCTCCCATCCGGACTTTCACCGTCGGTACCGGAATTGCACCGGTTCAGCCAGCCGATGGCTTCGGCTAGGTCGCGGACTGTCACCGCCGGCTCGGAGTTTCACCGACCCCGGAGCACGCTTGTTACGCACCAGTATGCCACGACCCGCCAGGCGCCCTGACCTGCCCGGCGGCCGGACCGCCGGGCAGGTGCGGCTATCTGCTCGTGGACGTCTGGCTGCCACGCCGGGCGAGCGCGTCGACCGTGACCGCGGCAAGCAGCACGACCGCCGTCCACATGTTCTGGGCCGAAGCGCTGAACCCGAGCAGCTGCAGGCCGTTGTAGATGACACCGACCACCAGACCGCCGAGCACCGCGCCCAGCATCCGTCCGCGTCCGCCGAACAGGCTCGTGCCGCCGATCACGGCCGCCGCGACGGCATAGAGCACGTACTGGCCGCCCGCGAAGTTGTTGGACATGCCACCCAGATACGAGGAGTAAATGACCCCGCTCAGTCCCGCGGTCACGCCGCAGAGCACAAAGGCCAGAATGCGGATCCGGCTCAGGTTGACGCCGGCCCGCCTGGCCGCCTCGGCGTTACCGCCGATTGCGTACACGTACCGGCCGAACCTGGTCCGGTTCAGCAGGACCGTCCACAGCGTCAGCACCACCAGAATGACCAGGACCACCCAGGGCACACCTTCGACGACCGAGAAGCCGACGCCGCGGTTGGTGTTGCCGATCAGCACCACGGCCACCCCGGCGATCGCCATGACCGCGATCTTCAGGATTGTCACCGTGATCGGCGGCGCCGCGAGCTTGTTGGCCCGGCGCCTGGCGTCCCGCATCACCATGAACACGGCGAACAGCACGACCGCGACGATCATGACGATCCAGCTTGCCGCTGGGCTCATCGCGCCGCCCTCGATGGCGTTCAGCACGCCGTTTGACAGCCGGATGGTCCCGCCCGAGCCGGGCGCGGCCAGGTCGATGAGGGCCAGCAGCAGGCCGAGACCGCCCAGGTAACCGGCCAGCGTGACCACGAACGACGGCAGCCGCAGCAAGGTGATCAGGAAGCCCTCCAGCCCAGAGTAGGCACCGGAGAAGGCCAGGCCGCAGAGGACGGCGAGCCACCACGGCAGCGGATGAGTTCCGGACAGCGCCCAGAGCGTGATCACCGCGCCGCAGGCGCCGTTGTACCCGACCGACAGGTCGATCTCGCCCAGCAGCAGCACGAATACTTCGGCCATGCCGAACGTGATGATGAACGCCGCCTGTGTGAACAGGTTGACCAGGTTGCCGGCCGACAGGAACAACGAATTGCGGATCTGGAAATAGACGACGATCGCGACCAGGCCGAGCACGACAGGGAGCACGCCGCTCTCGCCGCTGCGTACCCGCCGGAACCAGACCCTCGCGTACTCGCCGAGCGACTCCGCGATCAGGTCGGGAGTACTGGCAAGGGCGGATTCGTCGGTCGCGCCTTCCGCCCGCTCTGCGTCGGACACGAGGGCGACCGGACCGCCTGGCTCCTCGCCGAGGTCGCCGCGATCTGACGATGCCATGCCTAGCCCTCCAGCCCGTTCGAGCCGCCCGAACTGCCGGGGCTCTCGCCATTACCGTTTCCGCGCCTGGCGGACGTGCCGGTGGTCATGATGTCTACTACCGACTGACGGTCGAATTCCGACGCCGGGCCCTGGGCGACTAGCCGGCCAAGGTAGAGCACCGCGATCCGGTCAGCCACCCGGAAAACGTCGTTCAGGTTATGCGAGATCACTATCACCGCGTGCCCGCGGCTGGCAAGCCGCTGGATCAGCGTGAGCACCAGCTCGGTCTGGCTGACGCCGAGCGCGGCGGTCGGCTCGTCCATGATCACGAGCTGCGCGTCCAGCATCACGGCCTTGGCCACCGCGACCGACTGCCGCTGCCCGCCGGACAGCGAGCCGACGGTCTGGCGCACCGACCGGACCGTCGTCACGGCCAGGTCCGACAGCGTCTGCTTGGCCGTCTTCTCCATCGAGATCTCGTCCAGGATCCCGCCGCGGAGCTTCTCGTGCCCGAGCATCATGTTCTGCACGATGTCGAGGTTGTCGCACAGGGCCAGGTCCTGGTAGACGACCTCGATGCCGAGCGCGTTGGCAGCCTTCGGGTCGTGGACCGACACCGGCGTGCCTTCGAAGAGGTACTCCCCCGCGTCGAAGCTGTAGATGCCTGCGACGCCCTTGATGAGCGTCGACTTGCCGGC
>DASWAH010000004.1:0-8199 GCA_036391235.1 Streptosporangiaceae bacterium | reverse complement strand
CTCGCTGATGCCGTTCCGCGGCGTCAGCGAGCCGACGGCGGTTGGCGGCCGGCCGGCGGTATCAGCAGCAGGTCGCGGCCAGAAGTCCGCGTGAAGGTTGGGGGAGTTCCCGGTCATGAGTGAGATCCCGAGCCAGGCCCGCGCCGTCATCATCGGCGCCGGGATCGTCGGCAACAGCCTCGTCTACCACCTGGCCAGGCTGGGCTGGCGCGACCTCGTCCTGGTCGACAAGGGGCCGATGCCGAACCCGGGCGGCTCCACCGGGCACGCTTCCAACTTCATCTACCCGATCGACTACTCCAAGATGATGATGGAGCTGACCAGGGACTCTACCGAGCAGTACAAGCAGCTCGGCGTGTTCACCGAGTCCGGCGGGTTCGAGGTCGCGCGCACCCCGGAGCGGATGACCGAGCTGCGGCGGCGCTGCACCGCGGCCAAGGCCTGGGACATTCCGGCCGAGATGATGACCCCGGCCCAGGTGCGGGAGCTGGTGCCGTTCCTGGATGACTCGGTGATCCTGGGCGGCGCCTATTTCCCGACCGTCGGCGTGGTCGACTCGCTGCGGGCGGGCACGCTGATGCGCGAGGACGCCGAGCGCTCGGGCGCGCTCACCGTGCTGCCGAACACCGAGATCCTCGGCATCGACACCGCGCCGGACGGGGCCGGATCGGCCAGGCCGGGCGGCCGGGTGACCGCGGTGCGGACCACGGCCGGGGACATCGCCACCGAGATGGCGGTGATCTGCTGCGGCGTCTGGTCACCGCGGATCGCGCAGATGGCCGGGGCCAGGATCCCGCTCACCCCGATCGTGCACCAGATGATCAGCGTAGGCCCGATCGCCCAGTTCGCCGACACCGCCGGCGAGATCGTCTGGCCGATCGTGCGCGACGTCGACGAGAACATGTACGAGCGCCAGCACGGCGGCGACATGGAGGTGGGCTCGTACGCGCACCGGCCGATCATCGTCACGCCGGACTCGATCCCGTCGATCGAGCAGGCCGTGCTCTCGCCGACCGAACTGCCGTTCACCCAGGACGACTTCGACCCGCAGCTGGCCATGGCGCTCGAGCTGATGCCCGAGCTGCTCGGCGACGAGCGGGCCGGGATCAGGTACGCGATCAACGGGCTGATCTCGATGACCCCCGACGGTCACCCCGCGATCGGGGAGACCCCCGAGGTCGCCGGGTTGTGGTCGGTCGCGGCCAGCTGGATCAAGGAAGGGCCGGGCATCGGCCGGGCGGCCGCCGAGTGGATGGACGGGCAGACGCCCGAGATCGACATCCACGAGTCCGACATCTCGCGGTTCTACCCGCACCAGCGGACCGTCGCGCACGTGACCGGGCGCGCCTGCGAGGGGTTCAACAAGATGTACGGGATCGTGCACCCGGCCGAGCAGTGGGAGTCCGGGCGGCCGGTGCGGGTCGGGCCGGCCTACGACCGCCAGCGCGACCTCGGCGCGGTGTTCTACGAGACCGCGGGCTGGGAGCGGCCGCACTGGTACGAGTCCAACCAGCCGCTGCTGGCCAGGTACGCGGGCAGGCTGATGGAGCGGACCGGTGAATGGGAGTCGCGGTGGTGGTCGCCGATCATCAACGCCGAGCACCTGGCGATGCGCGACAGCGCCGCGCTGATCGACCTGAGTGCGTTCGCGGTGCTGGACGTCACCGGCCCCGGGGCGCTGGACGCGGTGCAGTACCTGGCCGTCGCCCAGCTCGACGTGGCCCCCGGCCGGGTCGTCTATACCTCGCTGCTGGATGGCCACGGCGGGTTCCGGGGCGACCTGACGATCATGCGGCTGGCGGCCGACCGGTTCCGCGTGGTCACCGGTGGCGGTACCGGGATGATGGACCTCAAGTGGATCACCGACCATCTGCCAGCCGGCTGCGACGCCGTGGTCACCGACGTCACGTCGGCCTGGACCACGCTCGGCCTGTGGGGCCCGCGGGCCAGGGACATCCTGGCCTCGGTCACTGCCGGTGACGTCTCGCACGCCGGCATGGCCTTCGGCACCTGCAAGGAGGTCGAGGTCGGAGCACTGACCGTGCTGGCCTCCCGGATCTCCTACACCGGGGAGCTCGGCTGGGAGTTGTACGTACCCATGGAGGAAGGCGCCAGGCTGTGGGACACGCTGTGGCAGGCGGGACAGCCAGCCGGCCTGATCCCGGCGGGCATCGGCGTCTACGGCACGACCGGCCGGCTGGAGAAGGGGTACCGGGCGTTCGGCAATGAGCTGACCGGCGACTTCAACCTGGTCGAGGCGGGCATGACCAGGCCGCGGGTCAAGGCCCAGGACTTCGTCGGCAAGGCCGCCTACCTGGCCCAGCGCGAGCAGCCGCCCGCGGCCGTGCTGTGCACGCTGACCGTTGACGACCACGCCTCGTCGTCCGGCGAGCTGCGGTACCCGATGGGCGGCGAGCCCATCCTCGGGCCCGACGGTGCCGTGCTGACCGACTCCCGCGGTCGTACGTCCTATGTGACCAGCGCGGGTTCCGGTCCGTCGGTCGGCAAGCACCTGCTGATGGCGTACCTGCCGGCCGAGCAGGCGGTGGAAGGCTCGACGTACGCGGTGGAGTACCTGGGCGAGCAGTACCCGGTCACCGTCGCCGTAGCCGGCCCGACACCGCTGTTTGACCCGTCGAACGACCGGATCAGGTGCTAGCGCCGGTGGTTGCTAACCCGGTGGTTGCTAACACTGTGCAGATCTGCGTCTGCGTCAAGCGGGTGCCGATGGTCGGCGGCGCGATCTCGGTGACCCCCGACGGCCTCGAGGTCGACGTGACCATGTCCGGCTTCACCGTCAGCCCGCACGAGGAGTGCGCCGTCGAAGAGGCGGTGCAGGTCACCGAGCGGATCGGCGGGTCGGTCACGGTGCTGACCCTCGGACCGCCCGAGGCGGCCGCCCAGGTGCGGGACATGCTCGCGCTCGGGGCCGGTCACGGCCTGCTGCTGCAGACCGACGGCGCGGAGTGGGGCCCGGTCGCGACCGCCGCCGCGATCGCCGACGCGGTCCGCGACCGCGGCTTCGACCTGCTGCTGTTCGGCAATGAGTCCGCCGACACCGGCGGCTACCAGGTCCCGGTCCGGGTCGCGCACGCACTCGGCCTGCCCTGCGTGACCGGGATCAAGCGGCTGGAGATCGCTGTTGGTGACGGTGCCGGCGGGTCTGGCTCCGGGTCGGTCAGGGCGGGCCGTGAGTACCGGGGCGCCGAGGAACTGTTCGAGCTGCCGCTGCCGGCCGTGGTCAGCGTCAAGGAAGGCATCAACCTGCCGCGTTACCCGTCGCTGCCCGGCCGGCTGCGGGCTAAGCGGGCCACCGTCGAGACCATCGAGGTGAGCCAGGACGGCGAGGGCTTGCGGAAGGAACGGCTGCGGGTGCCGCCCGCGACGGCCAAGGGGGCCCAGCTGCTCGGTTCCGGCGTAGAAGCGGTTCCCGCCCTGGTCGGACTCTTCGACGAACTGGGGGTCCTGCCGTGACGGTGCTGTGCTGGCTGGAAACCGACGCCGGCGGTGCGGCCGACGCGTCGCTGCGGGCGCTGACGGTCGCGGCCGACCTGGCCAGTTCGGCGGGTGAGGAGCTGGCCGCGGCCTGGTTCGGCCCGGCCGGGGCGGTGGGCTCAGCGGAGCTGGCCGTCGCGGGCGTGACCCGAGCCTGGGCGATCGGCTCGGCCGGGCTGACCGGCTACGCGCCGGCCGCCTGGGCCCGCGCTCTGGCCGGCCTGAGCGGGGCGGGCGCTTCTCCCGGCTCGTCCGCGTCGTCCGGCTCGTCCGCGTCGTCCGGCTCGGCCGCGTCGTCCGGCTCGGCCGGCTCGGCCGGCGAGGAGCCCGCGAGCGCGATCGTCGCGGCGGCGACCGACCACGGCAACGAGGTGCTGGCTCACCTGGCCGCGATCGCCGATCTGCCGATGGCGGCGAACTGCGTCTCGGCCGTGCGTGAGGGCCCGGGCGAGGTCCGGCTAGTCCGCCAGCGGTGGGCCGGCAGCCTGCTCGAGGACGCGGTGCTGGAAGCGCGGCTCGCGCTGCTCACGGTGGCCGCCGACGCCGTCCCGGCGCCGGCTGCGGTTGTGCCGTCGGCTGCCGGCGGTGCGTCAGTTCCGGTTCAGGCGTACGAGCCCCGGCTGGCCGAAGGGGATTTGCTGGTCCAGGCGTCCGAGTCGGCCGAGCGGCGTTCCGGGGTCTCGCTGGCCAGCGCCCGGGTCGTGGTCGGCGGCGGCCGCGGAGTCGGCGGTCCCGACGGGTTTGCCGCGCTGGAGGAACTCGCGGGCCTGCTCGGCGGCGTGGTCGGCGTGTCCCGGGTGGTGACCAGCGAGGGCTGGCGCCCGCACCGCCAGCAGGTCGGCCAGACCGGCACGAAGATCACCCCGGACCTGTACCTGGCCTGCGGTATCAGCGGAGCGATTCAGCACATGGCCGGCTGCCAGGGCGCGAAGACGATCGTGGCGATCAACACCGACGCGGGCGCGCCGATCGTCACCAAGGCCGACTACGCGATCATCGGTGACCTCCACCAGATCATCCCGGCCCTCGTCGAAGCGATCAAAGCCCGCCGCGAAATCTAACTGGAGACTAATAGCCAAATACCGTCCATTAGTCTCCGAATTAAGCGGACTTCAAGTTCGCCGTGAGCCGCCGATGTGGCGTATGGGATTCGGGTGAGCTGTGAGGCGGGTTCGTCCGACGGTCGGGGTCCAGCGAGGCCGAGGCCGGTGACCTAGCGGCCGAACCTGAGCAGCCGGCCGGCCCGGGCTCCGGTGTGGCGGCCGCGGTCGTAGGTCAGCTCGCCGTTGACGAGGACCCAGTGCAGCCCCGCCGCCTCGCGCTGAGGGTCGGCGTAGGTCGCCTCGTCGCGGAAGCGGGCCTGGTCGAAGACCACGACATCGGCCCAGCTGCCCGGTTCCAGCGTGCCGCGCCCGGCCAGTCCGAACCGGCGCGCGGGCAGGCTGGTCATCCGCCTGACCGCCTCGCCCAGCGTGATCTGGCCGCCGTCCCGCACGTACCGCGCGAACACCCGGGGAAAGGTGCCGAACAGCCGTGGGTGCGGCTGCCCGTCGAGTTCGGGAATGCCATCCGAGCCGATCATCATCAGCGGGTGCCGCACATTGCTGACCAGGTCGTTTTCGGACATGCCGAAGCCGATGCTGATCGTGCGGCGGCCGCCGGGGGCGGTCAGGACCCGCTCGATCAGGACGGGCAGGGCCAGGCCCTGCTCGGCCGCGACCTCGCTGACCATGCGCCCCTGGTACTGCGGGAACGGCGGGCAGCTGGCGAACTGGTTCGCCTCGGCCCAGTCGGCGGTGACCGTTTCCGGGCTGGTGTACTCGGCCATCGGGCCGCTGCTCGCGGTGTACGGGTAGAAGTCGAGGGTCACGTCGGCGCCGGAAGCGTTGGCCTGGTCGATCGCCGCGAGTGAGGTCGCGACCTTGCCCCAGTTGGCCGGGCCGGCCGCCTTGTGGTGCGAGACGTGTACCGGGCAGCCGGACTCGGCGCCGATGCGGATGGCTTCGGCGACCGACTCGAGCAGCTGGTCGCCCTCGTTGCGGATATGTGAGGCGTACAGCCCGCCGGCGTCGGCCGCGGCCGTGGCCAGCTCGATGATCTCCTCGGCCGGTGCCCACTTGCCCGGCGTGTAGATCAGCCCGGTGGACAGCCCGCAGGCGCCTTGCTCCATGGCCGAGCGGACATGGCCGCGCATCGTGGCGAGGTCGGCCGGGCTGGCGGGCCTGGGGTCGGCCGGCCCGATGGTGACCGCGCGGATGGTGTTGTGCCCGATTAGCGGCATCGCGTTGGCGGCGAACCCGGTTGCGGTCACCGCCTGCCGGTACCCGTCCAGATCCGGCCAGGCTGCCCCGGCGATCGACTCGATGTCCTCGGTCCCGGTCGCGGGGAACCCGCTGAACCCGCAATTGCCGATCACCAGGGACGTACACCCCTGACCTACCTTGAACTCCAGTCCGGGGTACCGGATCAGGGCCGCGTCATCGTGGGTGTGCACGTCGATGAACCCCGGCGCGCACACCAGTTCACCGCCAGCTTCCAGATCGACCGTCGCCCGCCCCGCCCTGGCCGCCTCCCGCCCGGCCGACAGGATCCGCCCCGCCCCGATCGCGACATCCCCCTCGCGAAGCGCCCCGCCCGAACCGTCCGCGATCACCGCGTTCCGCACCACGAAGTCGGCAATCTCGCTCATGCCGCTCACTTTAGGCTGCCTGGACTGACGAGCGCCCTTTGCGAGGAAGGAAGGCAGCGCCTTCAGGCGCCCACCCGGGGGTTCCGGGGGGTCGTCCCCCCGGGGTCAGTACCTCCCCCGGGCCAATACAGCCCCTCCAGCTCATACCTGGAGGGGCTTGCACTCAGCATGCCGAACCAGGGTGGCCAGATCCGGTAGCGACACGCGAACATCGCAGGCCCGCCGGGTTACACGACGGTTTACTAACCAAGCCGCCCCGACCGCACCGCCCCCGACGCCCACCGGCTCTGCCTGGAACCCCGTCCGAGGATCTTGTCGACCGCCTTACCGACGTCGCCCTCTTCCGCGAGCATCCGCCTGATCACGTAGATCATGGCCGGGATGGCCCAGAAGTCGCCGCAGACCCACAAGATCGCCGCCCCGATCTGCTGGTCCGCCAGCGACGGCAGGGTGACTCCCGGCACGTGCCGGTAGACCGCGTACCACGAGGTCGGGCTCAGGATGCCGAGCGCCATCGCCAGGAACCACATCTGGAAGTTGGTCACCAGCAGCGCCGCCGCCTGGCCGGGCCGCGACATCCGGATGCGGAACGGCGGCGACGGGATGAACTGCAGCCAGAACAGCAGGCCGACCGCGAAGAAGGTGCCGTGCATCAGCCAGATGTGCACGGCCAGGTTCCGCGTCCCGAGGTCGTAGGGCCCTGGCAGGTGCCAGAACACCATGACGACGTTGAACGCGATCACGGCAACCCACGGCCTGAGCAGGAACCTGGTCACCGCGCGCAGCGGCCTGGCCCAGGCGCCGGTCATGACCTCGCGGGTCGCGTCCTTGCCGAAATGTCCTGGCAGCCCGGCCAGCAGCGGCTGCCAGGGCGCGCCCGCGACGACCAGCACGGGAGCGCCGAACATGAGCAGCAGGTGCTGGATCATGTGCACGAAGAAGTAGCGGTCCGACCAGTAGTCCAGCGGCGACTGGACGGCCAGCAGCAGCAGGGCCAGGCCGCCGTAGAAGTAGAGCGAGCGCAGCCGGCGCTCCCTGGTCCGATCGGGCCTGGACCGGCGGGCCAGCCGGGCCAGGCCGGCCTCGTGCCAGAGCACGAGCACGACCGCGACGATGGCGAACGGGTCGAATGACCAGTGGGCGGTCAGGTAGCTCATTGTTCCCCGTTCAGTTCTGCGGCCCGCTGAGGGCGAGGGTCCGCCGGACGACCTGGGCGAATTCTGCCGCGAACGACGACTTCGTGCTGACCGTGCCCGCGCCGGGATCGGAGTTCAGCTCGAACCGGATCCTGCCCGCGGTGTCGAGCGCGAACACGAGGTCGTTGTGGCCGACCATCTGGCTGCCCGGCAGCACCTGCACGGTGATTCCGTACCTGGACCAGACCCGGCGCAGGGCCGGCAGCGGCCCGGTCAGGAACCGCCAGTTCGGCACGGTGTCCACGTGCTCTTGACGGGAGAACTCCCTGACGTAGGACTGTGAGTGGTACAGCGGATTGGCGGCCACGGCGACGATGACGAGGTGCCGGGCGGCGGCCGGGCCGAGCATCTGGTCGGCCACCCTGAGCTCCTGCGCGATCAGCGGGCAGTCGGTGGTGCAGACCGGGTCGAGGAAGGTGAGCAGCACGACCTTGCCGCGCAGGCTGGCCAGCGAGACCGGCCGGCCGTTCTGATCGGTCAGCCGGAACGGGGCGGCGGGCAGGTCAACCGGCGCGCTCGAGCCGTCGATGGCCTGGGCGATGATCGGGTCGGCATTGGAGTTGGCCTGGGCCATGGCCATCGGCGCGGCACCGAGCACGACGAGTGCGGCCGCCCAGAAGGCCAGCAGGCCGGTCGCACTGGCCGAGGCGAAGACGCTGGTCAGACGGCCGGGCCAGCTGGCCGTGCCGTCGGCGGCGGCCGTCGCCAGCGACCCGGCCGCGGCCGGTCTGGTCACCGCGAGATAGCCGGCCGCGATGAGCAGCAGCAACGGGATCATGCTGTTCGGGTCGTTGCCCAGGCCGCCCATGAACCCGAGGT
>DASWAH010000003.1:0-3047 GCA_036391235.1 Streptosporangiaceae bacterium | reverse complement strand
TACCGGGGAATGACCGGCCGCAACGCGGTGATGTTCGGCGAGGCGGGCCATGCCTACGTCTATTTCACCTACGGCATGCATTTCTGCGTGAACCTGGTCTGCCTGCCGGAGGGGACGGCGTCCGCCGTCCTGCTGCGGGCCGGACGGGTGGTCGAGGGCATCGGCCTGGCGGCTGCCCGGCGCGCCGCCGGCCGTAACGGCAGCACGCGGGGGAGCGGCCCGGAGCGCGAACTGGCCAGCGGGCCGGCCCGGCTGTGCCAGGCGCTGGGAATCGGCCGGGAGCAGAACGGCGCGGATGTGTGCGATCCGGGCGGCGCGCTGCGGGTGCTCGCTCCGGCTGGGGCGGCGCCGCCGGGACGCGACATCAGCCGCGGGCCGAGGGTGGGGGTCCGGCTCGGGGCGGACGAGCCCTGGCGGTTCTGGCTGACTGGGGAACCGGCCGTGTCGGCCTACCGGCCGCACGTTCCCAAGCGCCGCCCGGCACCGGTCGCGCGTCCGTGACCGGCCCGCCAGCGCTATTCCGATATGACCAGGCGGCCGCGAGATGGCAGTATGCAGCCGTGAGCGACATCATCGACGAGCTGACCTGGCGCGGTCTCATCGCCGTCTCGACCGACCTGGACGACCTGCGGCACGCACTGAACGCCGGCCAGGTGACGCTGTACGGAGGGTTCGACCCGACCGCGCCGAGCCTGCATGTCGGCAACCTGGTGCTGCTGCTCACGATGCGCCGCCTGCAACTGGCCGGGCACCGGCCGATCGGGCTGGTCGGCGGGGCCACCGGCCTGATCGGAGACCCGAGCGGCAAGTCGGCCGAGCGCGTGCTGAACGCCCCCGACGTCGTCGCCGGGTGGGTCAAGCACATCGGCGACCAGGTCTCCCGGTTCCTGGACTTCGAGCCGGGACCCGCATCGGCGCTGATGGTCAGCAACCTGGACTGGACCGAGAGTGTGTCGGCCCTGGCGTTCCTGCGAGATATTGGCAAGCACTTCCCGGTGAACCAGATGCTCTCGAGGGAGACAGTCAGGGCGAGGCTGGAGTCGGGCGGGATCAGCTACACCGAGTTCAGCTACCAGATCCTGCAGGCCAACGACTTCCTCGAGCTGTTCCGCCGGCACGGCTGCACGCTGCAGATCGGCGGCAGCGATCAGTGGGGCAACCTGGTGTCCGGAGTCGACCTGATCAGGCGGGTCGAGGGCGAGACCGTGCACGCGCTGGCGACGCCGCTGATCACCAAGCCGGATGGCACGAAGTACGGCAAGACCGAGGGCGGCGCGATCTGGCTCAGTCCCGACCTGATGAGCCCGTACGCCTTCCACCAGTTCTGGCTGAACCGGTCCGATGCCGAGCTGCCCGGCCTGCTCCGCGTGTTCACCTTCCGCGGCCGGGAGGAGATCGAGGACCTGGAGCGCCAGATCGCGGAACGGCCCGCGGCCCGGGCCGCCCAGCGCGTGCTGGCCGACGACCTGACCACGCTGGTGCACGGCGCGGAGGAGACGGCCAGGGCCACCGCGGCCGGGCGGGCCCTGTTCGGCCAGGCGGACCTGCGTGAGCTGGACGAGCGAACGCTCGCGGCCGCGCTGGCCGAGGCCCCGGGCGCGAGGATCAGCCAGCTCGGCGAGGCGGGCGAGGCCGGCGCGGCTGGTCCGGCCGTCGCCGACCTGATGGCGGCGTGCGGAATCACCAAGAGCAAATCGGAAGCGCGGCGGGCCATCCAAGAAGGCGGCGCCTACCTGAACAATGTCAAGGTGACCGACGTGAACGCGGTGCCGGGGGAGTCCGACTTGCTGTACGGGCGGTTCCTGGTACTGCGGCGGGGGAAGCGCACGGTCGGTGGTGTCGAGGTCGCCCGCTAGCCGACGGCCGCAGGCCAAGATCATCTAGCTCTGGATCCGAGTGGGGCAAGTCGGTGGCGATTCGTAACGATTTGCTCCCCACTTCGGATCCAGAGCTCCTCGTCGATGACAACTGATCCGAGCTGGTCTGTGACACCGGTCACACTTTGGCCGGAGTCGGCTGGCGCTGCCATGGTCGTCGACCGCCGCTGTTGCCGGAGCGACATCAATCGTTAACCGTGACGTGATGGCCGCCCAGCGCGCCCCAGCGGGTGCAGGGGCCAGGGGGGACCGGACCGGGCGGCTCCTGGGCGACCTAAAGTGCCGGTCAAACCACCCTCAAATGACGTAAATGGTCGATGTCTCCGGCGGAGACTGCTCGGCGGGAGCGCTGATTTGACAGGGTGTCCCAGCTTCCCTAATGTTCTCTACGGCCCGGTACGAACCGGTGGCCTGAAGGCCCCGGTGGCTGGAGCCGCCAGCAGACCCCCTCTGAAGTGAGCCTGACCTGTGTGCAGGCTGACTGAAGCAGGACTACGCTGGTAGCGCCGGGCAACCGACAAAACAAAATCCGCTGACAAACTTGACAGTCAGATGACTTGCAGGTAAGTTAGCAGGGTTGCCCCAGACGGAGTTGTGAGACTCCCGACGGTGAGCGTCCGCTCCTTGAGAACTCAACAGCGTGCTAAAAGCCAGTGCACATGCACATCCCCGTCAAAGGGTTCTGAGCCATTGAGCTCGGGCCCGGACGGAAAAATGCCAGATCGCCTCTTCGGTTCGGGCCTTGCCCGATGCGATGAGGCAATCTCTTCAGTCTGCAGCCCAGGTCCTCCGCCGCTGGCGGCGGCCAAGCTGCGCAAGACATTCAATGGAGAGTTTGATCCTGGCTCAGGACGAACGCTGGCGGCGTGCTTAACACATGCAAGTCGAGCGGAAAGGCCCTTCGGGGTACTCGAGCGGCGAACGGGTGAGTAACACGTGAGGAACCTGCCCTTAGCTCTGGGATAGCTCCGGGAAACCGGGATTAATACCGGATACGACCACAGTCGGCCTCGACAGTGGTGGAAAGATTTATCGGCTAGGGATGGTCTCGCGGCCTATCAGCTTGTTGGTGAGGTAACGGCTCACCAAGGCGACGACGGGTAGCCGGCCTGAGAGGGCGACCGGCCACACTGGGACTGAGACACGGCCCAGACTCCTACGGGAGGCAGC
>DASWAH010000002.1:0-1763 GCA_036391235.1 Streptosporangiaceae bacterium | reverse complement strand
GATGCGGCCGGCCTGCTCAGGCGGCGCGGCCTGATGCCGGCCGCGGACCTGCGGGCGCTCGGCGTAGCCAGGCCGCCAGACCCGGTCGCGGCCGGGTGGCTGGCCGATCCGGCCCACTGGGCCGGTCTCGGCCGCACGCTGGCCGCGCTGGTCGCCGAGCACGCCACGGCTAGCCCGCTATCGCCTGGCCTGACCGCCGACAGTGCCAGGGACGGGCTGCTCCTGCCCGACCGGCGGCTCGCGCTGGCCCTCGCGCTGGCCACACCGGAGGTCGCGGTCAGCGGCGGGCTGCTGACCCTGCGGGCCAGCCCTGACCAGCTGCCGGCCGAACTGACCGCGGCGGTCGGCCGGCTGCTGGCCGACCTGGCCAGCCGGCCGTTCGACGCCCCCGAGGCAGCCAGGCTGGCCGAACTCGGCCTGGGCAAGCGGGACCTGGCCGCGGCGGCCAGGCACGGCGCGCTGCTGCGGCTGGCCGACCAGGTCGTGCTCGGTCCCGACGCGGCCGAGCAAGCAACCGCGATCCTGGCCGGGCTCGATCAGCCGTTTACGACCTCGCAGGCCAGGGTCGCTCTGGACTCGACCAGGCGGACGGTGATCCCGCTGCTCGAGCACCTGGACCGGCGCCGGATCACCCAGCGGCTGCCGGACGACCGCCGGCGGGTGCGGCCCTAGACCGTGTCCATCGCGTCCGGCGGCGGGAACCGGTCCGCGCTCCACGACCTGGCCTCGGGCGGCGGCTTGCCAGCCGAGATCCACCGGGTGATCGCCAGGCCGGTCGCGGGCGCGTTCAGGATCCCGGTGCGGAAGTGTCCTGAGGTCAGCCAGGCGTTCGCCAGGCCGGGCACCCGGTCGATCACCGGGCGGCGGTCCGGATGCCGGGGCCGGAAGCAGCACCACTGGTGCGAGACGCCCAGTCCGCCGAGGCTGGGCAGGGCCGCGCGCAGGCCGCCCATGATCGTGTCGATGACCTCCTCGCGCACGGCCGGGCTCTCATCGCCGTAGTCGAACGTCCCCCCGGCCAGCAGCCTGCCGTCCTCCAGCGGCGTCGCCACCGGCGCGATCGTGCACGGCAGGTGCACGGCGGCCGGCTCGGTCACGATCAGGTGCCCCTTAACCCGGTCATAAGGAATCTCGATCTCCAGGCCGTCGAGCACAGGCGGCTGGCCGGTCGCGAACACGACCGCGCCCGGGCTGATCGGCCCGGCCGACGTGGTGACCGATTCGATCCGGTCGCCGCGGACGGTCACCGCCGTGGCGGCCACCGCGGTGCCGACGTTCTCGATCCCGTCGGCCAGGGCGACCACCGCCCGCAGCGGGTTGACCCTGGCCTGATGCCGGATCAGCGCCCCGCCCAGGCGCCAGGCGAGCCCGGGGACCAGAGCCGAGATCTTGGCCGCGTCTAGCCATTCGATGTTGCGCGGCTGGTGCGCGGCCAGCCCGCCGGGATCGGGGGCCAGACCGATCCAGTCCAGCTCGACCAGCCCGACGCCGCCCGGGGTGACCTGATCCAGGTACCGCCACCGCTCCAGGCTGGCCCGCTCGAGGTCGACGAACGTCTCAGGGTCGCTCCACTGGTGCGGCTCAGGGATCAGCAGTCCGGTCGCGCCGCCGGTAGCGCCGGATCCGAGCCGGCCGGCCTCGATCAGCTGCACCGACCCGAGCCCGGCGTCCTGCGCGGCGGCCGCGATCGCGACGCCAAGGATGCCGCCGCCCACGACCAGGATGTCGGGCCGGGCGTCGGCGATCGAGCCCGCGGCCCGGCC
>DASWAH010000001.1:0-5610 GCA_036391235.1 Streptosporangiaceae bacterium | reverse complement strand
TGCGCAAACCATCAGGTGACCTGCGATTGAATGAGGTGAGTCGGCTTCCCGGGACGCCTGGGGATCGAAACGGAGGCGGCGATGGCTCGGACACGTTATGCGACCGACAAGGGCCTGATCGCGCGAATGGGCGCGACCATGTTCCTGCTCGGCCTGGTCTTCACCGCGTTCGTCGCCGTGATCATCGTGCTGCTCACGCGGTACAGCAACGTCGGCAACGGCGGGATCATCTTCATCGCCGTGCTCGTCGGCGTGGCGGTCTCGTTCGGCTCGTACTACTGGTCCGACAAGATCGCGCTGAGCACGGCCGGGGCCCGGCTGGTCACCCCGGAGCAGGCACCTGAGCTGCACGGGATCATCGACCGGCTGTGCGCGCTGGCCGACATGCCCAAGCCGCGGGTGGCGATCGCCCCGACCGACCTGCCGAATGCCTTCGCCACCGGGCGCAGCAGCAAGGTGGCGGTCGTCTGCGTGACCGAGGGACTGCTGCGCCGGCTGGAGCCGAACGAGCTCGAGGGCGTGCTCGCCCACGAGATGTCGCACGTGGCGCACAAGGACGTGGCGGTCATGACGATCGCGTCCTTCCTGGGCATCATCGCCGCGCTGATGGTGCGGTTCGCTTTCTACTCCGAGCTGTTCGGCGGGGGCGGCGGCCGCGGTCGCGGCGGCCGCGGCGGCAACGACCAGAACGCGCTGCCGATCGCGCTGATCGTGATGCTGGTCGGCATGGTCGTCTACGCGATCAGCTTCCTGCTGATCAGGCTGCTGTCGCGGTACCGGGAGCTGTCGGCCGACCGATCCGGCGCGCTGCTCACTGGCCAGCCGTCGGCCCTGGCCAGCGCCCTGGTCAAGGTCAGCGGCGAGATGGCGCGGATCCCGACCAGGGACCTGCGCGCGGTCGAGCCGCTGAACGCGTTCTTCTTCGCGCCCGCCCAGGCGCTGCAGCGCGGTCAGCAGCGCGCCCAGATGAGCCTGTCCACGATCTTCTCCACGCACCCGCCGCTGGAGAAGCGGCTGCGGGAGCTGGACAAGATCTCCCAGCAGCTCAGTCACCAGTAACGAGCCGGCTGTCCGGCCCGGGAGGTAGCCCGCCAGTGGGATTGCTCGACACGCTGCTCGGCCGGACCAAGCCGGTTCCGCCGAACCTGGACGCGCTGTTCGCGGTGCCGTCCGCGGCTCTGACCCTGCAGGCGGCGACGGATTACGTGCCGACCGGCACCGGGTCGGTCTGCTTCCGGGCCGCCGAGGGACGGGCGTTCAGCGACATCGAGAAGGACGTCCAGGATCTGCTGTCGATGGGCCAGGGCACGACGACCGTGCAGGTGACCGCGGACTCCTATGGCTTCACCTGGCTGGTCTGCCAGCACCCGGCCGACGACATCGAGGGCCTGGTCACCGACCTGCACGCGGTGAACTCCTCGCTGGAGGGCGGCGGGTTCGGCCCGCAGTTGCTGTGCACGATCGTGGCCTTCCGCAACGCCGCGTCCAAGCCTCTCGGGCTGGTCTACCTGTACAAGCGGGGCACGTTCTACCCGTTCGCCCCGCAACCGGGCAACAAGCGCGACAACGCGGCCGAGCTGCAGGTCAAGGGCGTGCTCGGGAACGACCTGAAGATCGAGACCGATCTCGGCCGCTGGTTCCCGGTCTGGGGTGCTCCCGGCCTGTAAGCACGGCCGGGGACGCCGTCCTAAGGAAGGGCCAGCATCTGGTCGAGCGCGGCCCTGGCCTGCGCGGCGGTCTGCGGGTCGACCGTGATCTGGTTGACCACCTGCCCGGCCGCGAGCGACTCCATCGCCCAGACCAGGTGCGGCAGGTCGATCCTGTTCATCGTGGAGCAGTAGCAGACGGTCTTGTCCAGGAAGGCGATCGTCTTGTCCTGGTGGGCCTGTGCGAGCCGCTGCACCAGGTTGAGCTCGGTGCCGATAGCCCAGGCCGAGCCGGCCGGCGCCTTCTCGATGGTGGCGATGATCTTCTCGGTCGACCCGACCTCGTCCGCGGCCGTCACGACCTCGTGCACGCATTCCGGGTGTACCAGGATCCGGACACCGGGAATCCGCTTCCTGGCCTCGGCCACGTCCTCCGCGGTGAAGCGGCCGTGCACCGAGCAGTGCCCGCGCCACAAGATCATCGTGGCCCGGTCCAGGGCCTCCCGGCTCAGCCCGCCGCCCGGCCGCCGCGGGTCCCAGACCACGCAATCGTCCAGGCTCAGGCCCAGCTCGAGGACGGCCGTGTTGCGGCCGAGGTGCTGGTCGGGCAGGAACAGGACCTTGCTGCCCTGGCTGAGCGCCCAGTCCAGTGCTCGCCGGGCGTTCGAGGACGTGCACACGGTGCCGCCGTGCCGCCCGGTGAACGCCTTGATGTCGGCCGAGGAGTTCATGTAGGTGACCGGGACGACCTGGCCGGCCAGGCCGAGATCCTCGAGCGTCTCCCAGCATTCCTCGACCTGGCTGTAACTGGCCATGTCGGCCATCGAGCACCCGGCGGCCAGGTCAGGCAGCACGACCCGCTGCTCGGGCGAGGTCAGGATGTCGGCCGACTCGGCCATGAAGTGCACGCCGCAGAAGATCACGAACTCGGCCTCCGGCCGGGCCGCGGCCTCGCGGGCGAGCTTGAACGAGTCGCCGGTGACGTCGGCGAACCTGATGACCTCGTCGCGCTGGTAGTGGTGGCCGAGCACGAAGGCGCGCTGGCCGAGCGCGGACCTGGCCCGCTCGGCCCGGCCGACCAGCGAGGGATCGGACGGCGCGGGCAGCTCGCCAGGACACGACACGCCGCGCTCGCTGTGCGGGTCGGCCTCGTGGCCGAGCACGAATAGCGGTAGTGGTGCGGGCGATGTGGTGGTCATGGGTGCCTGCCTTCAGGACGGCGCCTTCCCGGCGACTTATCGTCGAAGTGACGATACCGACAGCCTACCCCGCCCGCTCACCACGGACGCACCTGGCCGGCCTGGCGCGACGGAATGCCCGCGCCCGGCATATCGTTGTCTGCAGGGACGGCGTACCGCGCCCGGCGCGGTGCTGCTCACCACGGTCTCCGCTCGCCGCGGGACCCACTGACTACGGGAGCTAACCAGATGACAGTTCAGGACGACGTGAAGGCACAGGGCGTCATCCTTACCGACGTTGCCGCGGCCAAGGTCAGCAGCCTGCTGGCCGCCGAGGACCGCGACGACCTGCGGTTGCGGATCGCAGTCCAGCCTGGCGGCTGCTCTGGCCTGCGCTACCAGCTCTACTTCGACGAGCGGGAGATCGACGGCGACATCGTCAGCACATTCAGCGGCGTGCAGGTGGTCACCGACAAGATGAGCGGCCCGTACCTGACCGGCGCCACCATCGACTTCGTCGACACGATCGAGAAGCAGGGCTTCACGATCGACAACCCGAACGCCACCGGTTCGTGCGCCTGCGGGGACTCCTTCCACTAAACGGAGGCCGCGCTCGCCGGCCGCGGGCGGGCGGTGCGTGTGTAGCCTGGGTCTGTTCTCCGTCCGTGCACCGTGCCGCCATCGCCCGTCCATGCCCGCTTTAGCCGGGCCGGCGCGGCCGGCGGCCGGGTGCCGTCCTAAGGACCGCCGTGCGCATAGCAGTGACCGGGTCGATCGCGACCGACCACCTGATGACGTTCCCGGCCAGGTTCGTCGACCAGCTGATGCCCGACAAGCTCGACAAGATCGCGCTGTCCTTCCTCGTCGACACGCTGGTGATCAGGCGGGGCGGGGTCGCGGCCAACATCGCCTTCGGGCTCGGCTCGCTCGGCCTGCGGCCGCTGCTGGTCGGCACGGCCGGGCAGAGCGACTTCGCGGACTACCGGCGCTGGCTCGAGGAGCACGGCGTGGACACCAGCGGGGTCAGGGAATCGACCCAGCACCACACCGCGCGCTTCATCGGCACCACCGACGCCGATATGAACCAGATCGCGTCCTTCTACCCGGGCGCGATGACCGAGGACAGGGAAATCGACCTGTCCGAGCTGGCCGGCCAGGTCGAGCTGGTCCTGATCGGCGCCAGCGACCCCGACGCCATGCTCGCGTTCACCAAGCAATGCGTCCAGAACCAGATTCCGTTCGCGGCCGACACCTCCTGGCAGCTCGCCAGGCTCGAGGGCGACCAGGTGCGCACGCTGCTCACCGGGGCCGAGTACCTGTTCTGCAACGAGTACGAGGCCAGCCTGACCGAGCACAAGACCGGCTGGTCGACGACCGAGCTGAACGACCGGGTCGGCATCCGGGTGACCACGCTCGGCGGCAAGGGAGCGCGGGTCGACCGGGCCGGGCACCCGCCGATCCTGGTGCCGCCCATCCCTGGCGCAAAGCCTCGCGAGCCGACCGGAGCCGGCGATGCGTTCAGGGCCGGGTTCCTGGCCGCGGTGTCGTGGGGGCTGAGCCTGGAACGCGCCGCCCAGCTCGGGAATATGGTCGCGGTACATGCCCTGGAGACCACCGGGACCCAGGAGTACCGGATCGAGACGGAGCCGCTGGCCCGCCGGATGAGCGCCGCCTACGGGCCGGAGGCGGCGGCCGAGATCGCCGCGAACCTGATCTGAGCAGTCAGCGGGCTCGCCGGGCGGTGTTCTCCAGCGCCTGGGCCTCGGGTTCCGGCTGGCCGAACACCCCCGTCCTGGACACCGCCTGCCAGCGCTGGCGGGTGCCGAGCAGGGCGGCCATCACGGACTGGATAGTCACCAGGTACATCAGCTGCCGGTAGACCACTTGCTGCAGCGGCAGCGTCCAGATGGTCCGTATCCGCTCGCCGTCCAGGGCGAGCGCGTAGGCGCCCGCGAGCATCTGGAGCGCGTTGAACCCGGCCCAGAACGCGGCGACCACGGCCGGGTTGAGGAAGATCAGCCCGTAGATCGCCGCGATGTCCACCACCGGCGCCGTCAGTGGCAGCAGGACCTGGAAGAAGGCCAGGTACAGCAGGCACCGGCGGCCGAACCGGCCGGCGGGCCCCCGCTCGGTCACGCACCGCCGGTGCTTCCACATCGACTGCAGGGTGCCGTAGCACCAGCGGTACCGCTGCCGCCAGAGCTGGCGCAGCGAGGCCGGGGCCTCGGTCCATGCGATGGCCGATTCCTCGTAGACCACGCGCCAGCCGGACTGGCAGATAGCCATGGTCAGGTCGGTGTCCTCGGCCAGGGTGTCGGCGCTGACCCCGCCCACGTCGGCCAGCGCGTTCCGGCGGAAGGCGCCGATCGCCCCTGGCACCGTCGGCATGGCCTCGAGAATGTCGAACATCCGCCGGTCCAGGTTGAACCCCATCACGTACTCGATGTGCTGCCACCGCCCGAGCAGCCCGTGCCGGTTCGCCACCTTGGTGTTCCCGCTGACCGCCCCGACGTCCGCGTCGGCGAACCGGGCGGCCAGCCGGCCGATGGCGTCGGGCGCGAACACGGTGTCCCCGTCGACCAGGATCAGGACCTCGTGCGCGGCCGCGGCGATGCCGCGGTTCAGCGCGGCCGGCTTTCCGGCGTTCGCCTGCCTGATCAGGCCGACCGCGGGCAGGTTCAGGTCTGCGACGATCGCCGCGGTCGCGTCGGTTGACCCGTCGTCGACGACGATGACCTCGATCTCACCCGGGTAGCGGCTCCGCACCATTGAGGTGACGGTGGCGG